>NZ_JBBDNQ010000040.1:169792-200134 GCF_040877505.1 Pseudohongiella sp. | reverse complement strand
GATTACGAGAAAATTCCACTTTTGACTTCAATTAATTTTGGGGCTGATTACCCATATTACTCCGATTATCATTAAAGTATTGAAAATAGCGTTTATGATCACCGATAGACGTCAGTAGAAAATTATTGAGGCCGACTGCAAAGGGCCCTAGCCTAGGGCCTTACCCATGCAAGTATTTACAAACACCTTCAAAAACACCCATCCGAGAAATATTGTTAATGTCATCAATAATAACGACACCACCTGTGCTTGTAACGCGCTCAGCAAAAATTAAATCGTTACATGTGTGCAGCGCAGTGTGACAACCATCTATAGAAAAAAGTGAATACCGAATATCATTAGGATAGTCGGAAACGCCGGCTGCCAAATCAATCGAATCCACCTTATATTTTCTTACACGGTTAGGATATTTAGCATATTGCCGTACATTTCCTAGGACTTTTTTTAGAATCCCTGCCGGACCCATCGATATTACTAAACTTATTTTCAAAAAAATCGAATGCATCACACGTACAACTTGGGCCACAAAAATTCTCTAATACCAAAAAAAACCTACCGCGATGAACTCCGATTTCTCCGGCACTAATTATTGGGTTTTCAAACGAGACCATTATTTCGACAACGAAATTCGTTACATCCGAATTTTTTTATTTATCTACCATGCTATTTTATAAAATGGTGAATTTAAATCTTCAGCATTCGCAAAATAACTCATCAGGATATCTCAACTTTGAAATCTAGTGCTTCAGCAAGTGACATTTTTACAAAAATGTTGCAGCAACCATCTTTAGTTGCATCAATAATGAGTCGCCCATCCTTTTCATATTCTGATCTCGCTGAGGCATAAGAAATTTCAGAATTCTCTAGATCCGGTAGATCCCAGCTTTGTCCATATCCAAAATAGTTTGGGACGAAATGATTAGTATCTTCTGCTGGCATAACTTGTGATTCATTGGGCTTGCCATACGCTCCAGGAAAGTTGTGGTCCATTCCAACAATAATTACCTTAGAAAAACCGAGATAGTGCGCGACTTGAAGCGCCGCATGTGTAACAGTCCACCCCTCATGAACTTCTTTAATAATATTTCTTGAAAATCTAGGCGCACTGGAATCAGCAGACTTAAAATAGAAAGTAAGTGGATCAATAGGGATAGCAAGCCCTGCCCTACTGCCTAAGAATTTTAAAGTAGGCATACTTTCAAACTGTTCTACGGATTGCTCTATAACCTTTTTATTTACGGCTACTACTAGGTCTGGAAGCCTACCTACCAAATCTTTCCCAAGGTAGATTTTATTAAGCCCGATTATGAATCGATTCTGAATAAGCGTGAAATCGACTGATTTAAGGCTTGGGCCATTACACAAAAGGACGCACTCTTGGTTAAGATATCTATTTTTAAATCTTAATAGTCTTTGAAACTGAAAATTATTCATCGATTTATCCACGCGCACATCTTTATGAATCACATCACCATTACGAACTCCAGCTTCAATAGGTTTGCCATCATCCAATGGCGCACGAACTAAAGGGCTCGGCGTCGTCCTAGTTGATAATTTTTCGTAGTACGAAAGATTGAACACGATATCCTTGATAAAATTAATGGATCTATCGAAACTCAATCTATTATAGGAATAACCGCAAGAAGCGGTTCTTAATAGATCCGAAAAAAAATCCATAATTGGTAACTTAGTGTTCAATTTTTGCGAGAAAGCCAGCTCGGAAACGTATGCTCTTAATAAAATATTGTCACATGGAAGAAAAATCATTGGCAAAATTTCGCGCAATCTCTCTGCCTCTGAATTACTCATTAACTGGGGCTTTACACTGTCGTTCTGCAACCCAACACACCCTGAGTTGTAATAATCAACAAGTCGCCCTACCCATTCATCAGAAACAATTCCATATTCTTTCAACACAACAATAATCGTTTCTATAAGGCTTCTCCCTCTGTCGGAGACAGTTTTCATATCCTTGTGAACACGATGCGTTGCAAAGTATTGATCTGAAAATTTCCAGGACATACCAGCTTTATACATCCGGCACCAGTACTCGAAGTCCATAGCATAGTGAAGCGATTCATCAAGCTCACCTACAGCCTGGTATGCACATCTTTTCCAAAATACTGAAGGCTGGCAAAGTCCTAGATGCTTTGTAAATCGGTCATTAAAATTTGATGTATCAGAATCTATCCAAACTGAAATCTCTATCCCCTCTGGTTCATATCGCCAGAATGCTTTCCCAAAAACAATTTGGTGCTCAGAGGAAGATAGCTCGTTTACAACCTCTTTTATTACGTCGTTTGAATAATAGTAATCATCTACGTTTATCCAGCAAATAATATCCCCAGTTGATTGAGCAAAACCCTTATTAAGCGCGTTGCTTTGGCCTCTATCGCTCTCAACAATTACCTTTCTCCTTGAATCCGCATACATCTCTAGAATTTTGTGCGTTTTGTCAGTTGAGCAATTGTCGAAAATTATATGTTCCCAATTATCATAAGTTTGTCTGTCAATTGATTGCAGGAGTGTCTCTAGATAGTCAACTCCATTATAACTTGGGGTAATAATCGAGACTTTTGGCTTAGCTACATTCGTCATAGATTCTCCAGCCACCAAAGGTACTTTTCGTCGAAATCGGGTCGCCACCACGTGTGAACTCCGAAAGCATTAAGCTTCTCGCGATGCAGGAGCCCATTAATAACCCAGTTTTAATTTTTAAAACCTTGTTATTGAAAACAACGTTAATGAACGTGGAGGAATTCAACAAATCGACGGGTAGATCATCATTGGAAGTTGTCCATACTTGAAATTTGCTCTCAACTTCTCTTGCTTGCAATACTAGAGCGAGTGAATTTTTGGTATGGAATCGATGTATTTCAATTCTGGCTGCGCATGAAAACAAAATTTCCTTAGCATCATTCACAACATCCACATGTCCAAGATTATTGAAAAACATCGAAATCCCTTCGTAATAGAGGGGGCGCAAGTGATCGTTGCAGAACATTATGAATCTTGCAAAGCATTGGGAAGAAGCTTTCTTGTCCAAGCACGGCTTGAGTTTTCTACCAAATTGTTTAGCTGCAAAAAAATTGGCCTTACCTTCAATTTCCGTGCGCCCATAAATAGTTGGCAGTTCGAAATTATGATGTTTTTCAATGTGTGATTTAAGTATCTCAATGATTTCCTCGAGTAAGTTTGAGTGTCCTTCACAAATTGCTAAAAGTATCAGGCCAATCGCGCGCTCACCGAAAAGCTTGTTTAGATAGTGTCTCCCACTATCTTCATGACACCACAAATCCAACATCACATTTCGTCTATCTTCAAGGTCCTTACGAACATTGCTTCTCGTGATTGACTGGGTGCCTCCACAGCGGTGATAAATCCGAGCTCCATGGGAGTGGAGAATGAGCTGACCACTCTGAGAAAGTCGATAAAAATATTCGTGATCCTCACCACGAAGTCGATTGGAAAATATAACGGACCTCATAACAGACTCCCTGCCAACGCTCGACTGAAGCAAGAATCTATTAGCGACTAGATCGGCTGCTTGATAATAGCCCTCTGTGGAGATGGCCTTAACCTCCAGCGGCTGGCCGTTCAAATCAACATACTCCGCTGGAAAACATACAATTCCTATCTCACTTCTCTCATAAAGAAGGGTAACTGCATAGTCTAAATACCCTGGCTGATAAGCGTCATCGGCATCAAGAAATGAGATATATGGGGTTTGTGCAAAGGATAGGCCTATTGATCTTGCGTGGCCTGGGCCTACATTCTCACTTAGCTTATGTATCAGGATCGAATTATTTTTCTGCTGTGTGAAGTCAGACAGTCTTGGTGAGGTAGGGGATGCGTCATCAACTATAATTATTAGCGCTCCATTTTCTACTTCTATACTGTTCACCGCTTCCTTCAGGAACTCAAGATCCTGTGAGTGAAAAGGAATGATAACTGAAACTGTGTGCCTGGACATTAGTGATTACTCAATCATTGAGTGGCGTTGCACGAGAAGCATAGTTCTTTATCACAAAGATAAATTTCGAAAAAGCATCCAAAGCTTCGCCTAATCAGGATCATGTAGAACCCCACGTATACCGCCATCCACATTAATGATGCATCCATTTATGAATTTTGAATCTCCGCAAGATAGAAATAGAGCTGCTCGTGCCACATCTTCGGGCCGTCCAATGGATGATGCCGGGTGAAACATCCTCAATGAATCGAACTTATCTGGATTAGCTGCAAATCCGATTCTTAGCATATCCGTATCAATAGCCGCAGGTTCTATTCCATTAACTCTGATCTTGTTGCCAATATCGACTGCCATTACTCGAGTCAGTCCAGCTAATGCAGCTTTGCTTGTTGCGTAAGCGACAAAGTTTTTCTTGGTTAACTGGGCATGTATGCTGCCAATATTGATGACACTTCCTCTCGCACGCTCTAACAAGCTAAAAAGTCCTTGTGCGAGAAAGAAAGGGGCGGTGAGGTTGACGTCGAGAGTCTGTTGCCAGTTTGCACGAGAGAGGCTTTGGACACCGCCAAGTACTTGAACGGCTGCATTGTTTATCAACACATGCAACCCCGCCTCCCCCACAATTTCACTAACCTGTCCGACGACCTCAGTCGCTCTTGTTTCGTCGTTGACCAGGGCAGCCAAGTCATGCTTAATCCAATAGCGGCAATCGATACCGTCTGGTAGTGATATGCGGTCCAAACCGATAACGCCATAACCTGCCTCAGTGAATGCTTTGACTAACACACGTCCGATACCCCCGGCCGCTCCTGTGATCACACAATACATGCCGGTATCAGCCATGGAGGAACCCCTTGAGTGTGTTGATGGCTATCTCACTTGTTCTAACCACTGCATCTGAAGTATTAGATGCATTGTGTGACCCAAAGATGCAGCGGGGGTGTGCACGCAGGTATGAATTCATTGGCAACGGCTCAACTTCAAATACATCCAGTGCGGCGGAATACACCCTACCGTCCTGCAGTGCTGCCTCAAGCGCAGACTCCTCGATCAAGGGGCCTCGCCCTACATTTACGACCCGTACTCCGGGCTTCACGCGTTTAAGGGCGTCAGCGTTCAGCATGTGGAAGCTGCTGGGGGTAAGAGCGCAGGTGAACACAATGAAATCGGCTTCGCCCAGGCGGGCCGGCCACTCGGCACGCTGTACAGCAGCAAGTTCAGCATGGTCGGGGGCCACGGGGTCATAGGCGATAACGTGCATGTCGGCGGCTAGCAGCCGCTTGGCTGTATTCTTGCCGATGTCGCCGAAGCCCACCAAGGCAACGGTTTTGCCGGCCAGAGAGATGCCGCGTGGCTTGGGCCAGTTACCAGCTCGCACTCCCGCATCAACCTGGAACGTTTCACGCGCCAACGCAATCACATATCCCATAGCAATATCGGCGACTTCCCCACCAAACATGTTGGGTGTATTGGTAATAGGAATTCCAAAGTCTTTGCACGCAGTGAAATCTACGTTATCCACACCTATACCCCATTTTACAGCAGCCCTCAGATGTCCTGCCTTACCAGCTGCAAATACCTCACGTGTTGCTGGATCATCACCAATGATCCATCCATTGTGTTGCGGCACCAGATCTTTGAGTTCTTCTACGGACAGTATCTGCACCACTTTCGGTGCGGTCACTTCCATTCCGTACTGGTCGAACAGCGGCTTGAAGTAATCGATCATCCCCAACATGGGCGGGCAGGTTATCAGTACTTTCATTTCACTACTCCTTGTTCCTGCAGATAAAGTGCAGCAATGACCGCAAAATCCCAGTCCTGCTGATCGTCGATATCTATCGATTCGATGCGGGGAGCTTCGTACATCATGGGCTGTTTGCCGATGCGAGCGTTGGTTTTACCAAAGCTGTTGCGGGTAAACAGGTAGAGGTTGGAGTTCTCCTCATACCAGGGCTCTAGATGCTGGGTGGGGATGAGGTTGTCCGGATCGTGGTTTACCGGAGAGCAGTCCCTGCGGTAGAAACGGGTCTGCACCTTGTCCACGGTAAACAGGGAATCTGCTGTGCCTTGCGCTTTGCGTTCGGCAAAGGCCGACAGCGCCTTGCTGATGGTATCGACACTCATCAGCGGGTTGGTGGTGTGAGTCATCAGGTAGATGTCGGCGTCTACGGTGGCCACGTCATCCGCCAGCACTAGGTTCATGCTGACGTGGTCGCCGCAAATCTCGGGCTTGCGGTCACGGATCAGGATGCGGTCGCTGTCCACCAGGCCATGTTCGGCCAGGATGTGACGGGCGTCAGTGTTGATCACGACCTGGTCGATTTCTTGAACTTCGAGCAGGGTATCGAGAATCCAGCGGAACAAAGGCTTACCGCGAAATTCGCGGAAGTTCTTGCCTTTTACGCGTTCACTGTTGGCCTTCATGGGGAGCAAGGCGACTATTTTGGGTTTAGCTTGCATGTGTATCAGAGCCTTCTATTCAGGATAATAGTACTTTTCTTTGTCCGTGTGCGATAGCAATCGGTGTTGGCGATTGCCTTTCCAGGCGCCCATGTACTGATGCCAGCGGTAGCGCAGGATGTTGCCCAAGCGCGCGGCGCGGCGCCCTTCGCGCTTGGCGGCACGCCAGTCGCGCAGCACGCTGGAAGCAATGTAGCGCAACGTGTCGAACAGATTAACGTGTATCTGTGGCATGATCTTCTGTAGGGCTATCGCCTCTCGCTCGAAGCGCCTGCGCACTTGGACCCAGCTTTCGTCGTGGTAATGGAACACAGTGGCGTCCCCAACGTAGCCAACCTTGCTGCCGTCACGGACTAGGCGCTGTGCCAGTTCCATATCTTCCAGTCCGGTTAGGTCCTCGTTAAAGCGGTACTTCTCCCAGGCCGACTTCGACAGCGCCGAATTGGCGTTGTTGCAGAAGAAGCCCTGCTGCGGGATGCAGGAACGTTCCGGAAAGTACTTGGCAAAAGTGCGACATTCACTGAAATAGCTCTGCCCCCCTCCAAGTTGCCGCCCATAGCTATAGTCGACCTGGTCGTCCAGGATTGGCTGGCACAGGCGCTGCAGCCAGTGGGGACCAGTGGGTACGCAATGGCCACTGATAATAATCAGTATGTCGCCCAGCGCAGCCTCGCATCCGATGTTCAGCGAGCGCCCGAAGGAAAACTCTTCCCGCTTGATGTGGTGAATGCGGCAACCATGGCGCTCCGCGATTCCCAGCGTGCCGTCGGTGGAGCCGGAATCCACCAGCACCACTTCAACGCCCAGTCCCGTGGTCTGTTGGCTGGCCACGGATTTCAACAGATCATCCAGATGCTTTGCTTCATTGAGGGTACGGATAACCACGCTGGCATGTACAGGACCCATGTTTAGCACGCTTGGCTTGAGCAACAGTTTGAAACTAGAGTTCATCGAACGATACACTGCGCGGATTTCATCAGGGTCCACTGCGTTGGCGGCGAACATGTCCCAGTGCACAGCCACCACTTGGCAAGCACCAATCTCGGTCGCCAGCTGAAAGGCTTCGCGTACCGACATGTTGCCAATGATGCCGCGTTGACCCTTGAAAAAATTGTGCTCATTCACTGGCAGGAATGCGGTATGCACCGGGCCTTCGGCCAGCAGGGCATCGATGACTTCCTGGCGGGCCGAGGTATCCCCGGCAATGTATATACGCTGGCCTTGATACTCCAGCAGGAAACCGACGCAGGCCAGGCGACCGGCCGCATCGCGTTCTATTTCGGGGTGGGCGGCGGGGATGGCTTTTACTCGCAGGGTCTCGGACAGCGTTTGCCATTGTTCCTCAGCTAGGTGCAGTCGCTGCTCTTCGATACTCCATTTGCGCAATTCACCCAACACTGGCTCTGGACCGATAAAGCGTGCCTGTGGAGCAGCCAGCGACAAGGCCGGAATTGTATGGGGGTCGCAGTGGTCGATATGAGCGTGGGTCAGAAGTACCCAGTCAGCATCTACCACCTGTTCCGGCATTAATGTCAGCGGTATCTGACGAACCAGGTCAGGCGCATCCATCAACTGCACGGAATTCGACAGGTAAGGATCCACATATAATGTGGTGTCGGGAAACCTCAGCAGGCAACCGGACTGGCCCAACATCTGCATTGGTATACGTAACGAAGGCTTCATTTGGACAACTCGAACAATTTGCGATAATCGGCTTTTTCGAACACGGTACAGGCGCCATCAAGCGTGGCATCGATGATGCGGCGGTTGGAATTCTCATACTCGACGCGAGCCAGGCTGTAGGACTGCTCGGAATGTGCGAGGTCTGGATTATCCCAGCTCTGACCACCGCCAAAATAGTCTGGACTAAAATGGTTGAGGTCCGGCCCCTCTAGTCGGTTGGCAGCATTAGGCGCGCCCGTATATTCGAAGCGATGATCCATGCCGATGATCACGACCTCTGCAAAGCCCAGGTACCAAGCTATTTGCAACGCGACATAGGTTACCGTCCAGCCCTCATGCACCCCCTTTTCGAGATCATGGGAAAAGCGAGCCGGCGGGTTGCCTGTTTCTAGGTGGTAGGTCAGAGCATTCTCAGGTACTAGATGGCCGTTGTGTTTGCTGATGAACTTGACGCAGTTCAGTGCCATGATCTGCCGCGAGGATTGCTCTATAACCTTGTCGTTCACTGCCACAAAGTATCGCGGATAGAAGCCGAATCGCTTGAAACCCAGGAAAATCTTGTTAAGCCCTATCGTGGTTTCGCGGGCGAGGAAGCGCAAGTCCATGCGGTTCAACGAAGGCCCATTGGCGACCAGGACCACTCGCTCCCCAGCATGGCGGTTGTGCAAAAAATCAAAACGAGACACTTGACCCTCCCTGTCCTCTTGCCAAGAGTACAGCACGATTCCGCGCCTCAAGCAATCGAAAGCCATTTGCCAGCAGATAGGGCATGGCCAGCGTACCTTTTGCCGTCCAGCTCCCGTCGTCCAGCCAGGTGTCATCCAGGCAAACCACACCCTTTAGGGCCAGCTTGGCGACAATAGACTCTGCGCAATCGAGGTGCATGCGGTGGCATTCCTCGTCATCTATCTGTTCGCCCAAAAATTTCCGGTACCGGCTTTGGCGCAGTTCGCTGTGCTTGCCATGGTCGAAGTCGTAAGCGTCCAGGAATATGTAATCGAAATAGCCCTGATAGTTGCGCAGGTAGTCCTCGCCCTTGTCGGTGATAGCTTCGAAGGGTACTTCCAGTTTGGTGAATACTTCTGCGGCCATTCGGCTGTTGTGCGGGTCCATGTCGACCGTTATGAAATGCAGCCCCAATTCCTTGCAGGCCACAGCCAGCTTGCGTGTAGAGCCTTGACCGGGGACATTTTCGCGGGTGGAGCCGATCTCGACCAGCACCGGCACTCGCTCGCGGGTTTCGGTTTTGAGTTCTTCCGCATGCTTGCGCAGCCAGTTCAACAGCAGGTCGTGCCCGTGTTCAGATCTGGCCTCAGCCTTTTGCCTGGTTTGCTGGTAAGCACGCAACAGGGCAGCCTTTTCCTTTGAGTTCAGTGCCAGATGGCCTTCACTCAACAGTGCTTGCTCCATTGCCAGGTCGGCGGCTAGGTCAGCTTTGCCTACGACAATAAGATTGCGTACCAACAAGGTCTTCAGTTGTTCGTTAGTTTCATCATCAATTAACTCGCGAGCATTTTGCAGGAAGTGAACAGTGGTTAAATCGTCCTTTCGCTCGAAATAGTGGTCGGCCAGTTCGATAAATAAAAGAAAAGTTTCGCGTGGCGATATCCGGTTGCTGGCGCGCAAACCGTCCACGGCTTTGTGTACGTCGGGACTCTCCACGCACTGGCGAGCCAGGGTACTGATCGTCGCGCAGGCCATGGAACGACCGGACAGTGCAAACCCACCACTGCTGGGGTCGGCCCCATGCCGACCTAGCCCCAGCTGGACGCTTTGCTGATTGATCCGAGCCTGCGTCAGCAGGCGCTGGTCGGCCGCTGGCGTGCCGATGGTAATCGTAGTTTCGAAATGCTTGAGTGCGCGCTCTTGCTGCTTCCCTAGAATTGCCGCCCTGCCCAGACTGTTATGCACGCCGGCAATTAGAATCCTGCTGATCACGTTGTTGTTAACTCCCCAATCCTGCGCCAGCCGCACAAGTGCTCGAGTCTTGCTGGTGTCTCCAATCTGCGCCCACCCTGCTGCTGCGAGCAGGGCGAGTTTGCCACGATCGGGGTGATATTGAAGCTGGTCCCGCTCTAGCGCAGCGAGACTCTCCCAATCACCAAACTGCCATTGGGTACGGGCACGTTCAAGCAGGTTTTCATCGTAGGGTACGCGGACTGCTTCTTGCTCGTCGCTGGTGTCAGTGCACAGCACCATAGTTTCTTCCTCAGCGGAAGAAGAGGGTTCTGTAATATTAGCAGAACCGGCTGACCCGAACCAGCGGGTGAGTATCGTGCGTAAACCGATGAGCATATATAAACCTTTGTTCTTACATCATCTGCTTATGGGGCTGCATTTGAGGACAAACTCCCTCACAGGCCTGGCTCTCGCAAGAGTAGATCTTTGATCAGGTCAATCTGGGCTTCGGCTTTGGTCATCTCATCATTGATCTGGTACTGGCGACTCATCACTTCTTCACTTTCCTGTTTGATTGTTTCTAACTGTCGTAAAGCCTGATCTTTTTTGGCTTGATTATCCTGAGCCAATTTTGTTTGAGCATCACGTTCCTTGCTCAATTGCTCTATCTTGCTCTGGTGCTCCTGAGCCAACTTGGTTTGTGTGTCTCGCTCCTTTTCAATCTGCTCAAGCTGGACTTGCCGATCTTGTGCTAGTTTAGATTGAGCATCTCTTTCCTGGGTAAGCTTCTCAATCTGGGCTTGTTTGTCCTGAACTGTCTTGGTCTGAGCATCGCGCTCTTTGATCAATTGCTCGGCTTGAGTCTGGCGCTCCTTCGCATGCTTGGTCTGCGCATCCCGTTCCTGGGTAAGTTGTCCAACCTGAGCCTGTTGCTCCTGAGCAGCCTTGGCGTGATTGTCACGTTCCTGAGTTAGCTGTTCAATCTGAGCTTGACGTTCCTGCGCAGCTTTAGCGTGGCTGTCACGCTCTTTGCTGATCTGTTCAATCTGAACCTGCCGCTCTTGCGCCAACTTCGCTTGGGCATCCCGTTGCTGGATCAGCTGCTCAACCTGGGTTAGTCGGTCTTCAGCAGCCTTTGCATGGTGGTCACGCTCTTTGGCCAACTGCTCGATCTGCGCCTGACCTTCATGGGAAACCTTGGCATGGTTATCCCGATCTTTGGTCAGGGCTTCGATCTGGCTTTGCCGCTCCTGTGCCAGTTTAGTCTGGGCATCGCGCTCCTGGCTAAGCTGTGTCATCTGGCCCTGGCGTTCCTGCGCAAGTTTGGCCTGCTCGTCACGCTCCTGGCTGAGTTGTGACAGCTGGCTTTGCCTGTCCTGTGCAAGTTTGGACTGGCTGTCGCATTCCTTGCTTAGCTGCTCAAGCCTGGCCTGGTGTTCCTGCACCAGTTGGTTTTGTTTATCACGTTCTGTGGTGAGTTGCGTTATTTCCTGTTGTTGCTCCTGGCCGCGTTTTTGGTGTGTATCAAGTTCCTGGCGCCAGTCGCGGGCGAACAGGGCGTGGCCAATGGCGGGGTGATTGCCTTCGGCCACATGGACACAGCGCAGGCCGTGGGGCGCAAGCCAGGCTTCTATGGCTTGCAGACTGGCGCCATCGCCGCCGCCGTCCCCGCCCTGCGGGTTCAGCAATACGCGGGCCCACACCACGCCGCAGAGCGACAACAAGGGGCCGGCGCCTTCGAGTATGGGCAATGCGGGCAGGCAGTCGATCAACAGCCATAGCAGATCATCGCTTTCGTCTGGCAGCCAGGCGGTTTGTTGCGACAACAGTTGCAGGGACGTCGCCGTTTTGGTGCTGCGGGATTTTTCCCGCAAATTGGGCCAGATGTTTTGTAATGTCTGCGGGGCCAGCATGCCGTCTTCGTCGGGGTTGCTGGCCTGGTAGAATTCGACTTCGCCGGCTTGTGCGGCCAGTACGGATTCACATACGCGCCAGCCTGGCTGGCTGGTGGCAAGTTTTTCTGCCCAGGCCAGGCGGGCCGGGTCGGCGTCAATCAACAACGCGCGCGGCACATCCCACTGTTGCCAGGCGTTCATGTCGCCATAACCTTTGCCAATGCCAACGTGAATGACGGCCTGGGGTGGCATCAGCTTTGCCAGCAGGCTTGCGGGCTGATTGCTGGCCGAGGTGTTGTGACTGTGGGTCATGCTGACTCGCTCTCCTCGACGGTTGTGGCGGGCACGCCCTGGGCGGGTGCCGGTGTGGTGCGTTCGGCAAATATGCGTGCCAGCTCGCGCGCCATGTCAATCCACTGGCCCCAGGGGCGTTGCAGCGTGGTGCCTGCCGTGCGCAGGATTTCCAGCATGGCGGGCAACCGGCTGATCAGCGCGCTCATAAATGCCTGGTCCACCTCGGGGAGCTGGTGCCAGACTTCGACGTCCATGGCGTTGGGCAGCGCAAAGCGCAATTCCAGTTTTGCACCAAAGTTGTCGGATGATTCTGCGAACCAGCCGGTTAAGGGGCTGGTTTCGGTTTCCTGTGGTATCTCCAGCCGGGGATCGGTGCCAAAACTGTCGGGCGTCACGTTGGCGCAGGCAAGCCTGAACTCAAAGGCTGGCCAGCTTTTATTGCCATAGGCCACGTGTTCGCAGCGCAGCCACAGGTGCTCGTAACCCGGATTGACTTGTTCATGTTTCAGGCTGAGGCTGTCGAAGCGGTAGGTGGCGGGCAAGCCCACAAGAATGTCTTTGAACCTGGTCAGGCCCGCCTGCAGTGCTGCCCGTTGTTCAGTCGTGAACTGCTGGTGGGCCGGGGAGCCCGGGGCCGCCAGTTCGCGCCCGAGGATACCTGCCAGCACTTTCATCAGCGCCCAGTCGGCGGTGGCCAGGTCGAACAGGGTTTCCACACGTTGTTTGCGATTGTTGTTGTCGGCAACAGGAATC
Organism: Pseudohongiella sp.; assembly: GCF_040877505.1. Lineage (NCBI taxonomy): Bacteria > Pseudomonadati > Pseudomonadota > Gammaproteobacteria > Pseudomonadales > Pseudohongiellaceae > Pseudohongiella > Pseudohongiella sp. The sequence goes on along the minus strand of NZ_JBBDNQ010000040.1, from coordinate 187,174 downwards.
ACGGTCAGTTCGTCCTGTGCTGCGGCGACAGTGGGCCACCGCAACAGCGGGCCGGTGGGTTCGGGTGAGCGGGCAAAGACCAGGCCGGCAATGTCCTGCTCCATCACCGTGTGGAAGGCCAGCTCATCGAATGACCGGCCGCCGGCCTGCAGGCCTTTGACACGCCAGTGCGGCGTTGTCTGGGCATCGTCTGCGGCACCGTCCCCGGCGGCTATCAATTCCAGGGCGTCGTATTCGCAGTAGTCGGGGTTGCGCTGCATCATCTGTTGCCACTTGTTCTCGGCCAGCTGCAGTTTGTTCTGGGCATCCTGGTGGCGCAGGAAGTAGTGTTCCAGTTCTTCCTGCACCTGGTGCAGTTGCAGCAACAGCAGTTCGTTTTCTTCATTGCTGTCGCGCAGTTTGTCTTCGGCAGTTTTGAGTTTTTGTTCCGCGGCTTTTAACGCCTGTTCAGCGGTGTTTTTGGCCTGGGTGAGTGACTCGCAGTCTTTGCGTGCTTGTGCCAGTTGCTGGGTCACTTGCTGGTTGATCTGTTGGTGTCTGGTTTCGCTTTGGTTGGCGAGCTCTTTAGCGGTTTTTTCGCTCTGGGCCTGGCGCAGTACCTGACTTTCCAGTTCTTCCTGCACCTGGTGCAGCTGCAGCAACAGCAGCTCGTTTTCTTCCTGGCTTTGGCGCAGGGTATCCTGGGTGCGTTTTATTTCCTGCTCGGCGGATTTTTTATCTTGCTCATGGCTGTTTCTGTCTTGCTCATGGCTGTTTCTGTCTTGCTCATGGCTGTGTTGCACCTGGCGCAATTCTTCCTGAACCGCCGCGATGGCGTTGGCGTGCTTGTCCTGCTGCGCACGGTAATCCGCAATGACCTGTTCTACGGTGGGGCTTGATGAGGGCCCAGACGAGAGTGATGAAGAGTCAGCGTCGGGGCCAAAGCGGGTCAGGGTCGCCGCCAGCTCGTGCTGCAGGCCGTCCAGTTGCGGGAAGTCGCGGCAGCACTGGTCGGCCAGATAACGCAACACGGGGTCAGTGTCAGGTCTGCTGACCTGAATGTCCGGCGTTGCCAGGGGTAATTGCCATTGCTCGCGGCACAGTTGCAGCAGTGCCTCGGGATCAGCCAGGCAGTCATCTGCCGCGACCAGCAAAGTGCGCTGAGGGTGGCGATTATGGAAACGCAGCATTTCCTGGTGCTGGCTGAGCCAGCGCTCAACGGTGGTTTGCAGGCCCGCTTCATCGCTGGCGTTGGTTTTTGCCGGGGTATCAACCAGTGCATCGGCCAGCATTTGTTGTGGTGACACACAGACCAGAATGAACTTTACATTGGGTTCAAAGTTGAGCCAAAAATCCAGCAGCCAGGTGCTGCCGCTGTCTGCCCAGCCCCACAGTCCGGATTGCATATTGGCGACAAACAGATCACCCGCCAGCTGCTCCCACAAACGGCCGGGCGCGATCTGTGAGTTCGGTTGTGCTGCCCTGCCCGCCGCTGCTGACACCTGTTGATGCCAGCGCGCCAGATCCAGTTGCGGGTCGCGTGGCGGCGGCAGCGCGGCGGCCATGCCAGCCTGAGCCAGAATCTGCGCCACACTGTCCAGCGTGTTTTGCGCCGGTCCGGTGAGGCAGACGATGTTTGTGGCAAGCCCTGGCGTAGCAGACATCACACTTACACCTCCAGCTCGAGCAGGCCCGGCGGGATGTCGCCGTTGAATGCATAAGCCCACAGATCCCAGGAGCGCCCCTTGCGGACTCGGACTTCGTTAAACCCGGCATCGAGCAGCGACTGACCCAGCAGCTTGGCATCAAAGCCGCAGCGGTGTGCCATGTAGCGTTTGCCAGCGGCCAGCGACGGGCCATGGCCGAACAGCATATCGATGGTGCGTATCGGGCCCACGGCGGATTGATAAACCACATCAGTCAGGCGACCGACCACCACCAGCTCGGCGATGGCCTGCAGGTCGGGCAGCGTGATCAGCGCAAAACCATCGGGCTTGAGCACCCGTTGCATTTCTTTCAGGGCGACAGGCACGTCGTGAAAATCCAGGTGTTCCAGACTGTGCGAGGACCACACGGCGTCAATCTGGGCATCGGGAATCATGCTCAGGTCGGTGTTGCTGCTGACAATATCGGGCTGGGTGTCCGGGTCGATATCAATACGCACCTGATGCCACTGTTCATCCTGAAACATGGCGGGCAGGCCCTGGCGGTTGCTGGTGCCGCAGCCCAGGTTGAGGAACACTTTCTGCTTGGCAGCGCCATGCCAAACTTGTTTGGCCGGTGTGTCCGAGGCGCTTTTTGGCGCCTGTTTGGATGGCCGTTTGAGTGGCGGCTTGAGCACTGGTTTGCCGGGCGTTTTTGCGGTCCGTTTTTCGGTCATTGTCAGGGCCTTTGTCGACAAATTGTTATTGAATACCTGGTGTGAAAGCTCCGCCATCGTCGCGTAGGTCCGGGCGCCGGCGTCGCGGGCCAGCGCACAGGCCGGTGCCAGCAGCGGCAAACCGAGATGCCTGGCCAGGCCCGGCGCCTGCCAGCCCGCGCCGGGATCAGCGTCAAGACTCAGCGCAACCGTACAGTGGCACAATTGCAGGCTTTGAGGCAATCCTACACCGGCAATGGGCGCTATTTCGATAAGATTGCCCAGTGCGCGCAAGCTGCGGTTGCAGGGGTAGTGTTCCAGAACCAGCAGCTTGATGGCGGGTTCTGTGTTTTTGTCATCATTGGCGGCCCCGTCATCGTCATGCAGCGCACGGGCCAGTGCCTGCCACTGCCGGGCCAGGGCGGGATTGCTGAGGTCGTCCGCAATCAGCACGCTGCGCGTGGGCTGGGTCGGGGACGCGGGGCTGGGCGCTGGGCTGGGTGTGGGGCTGGCGACAGGCGGCGCGGGCTGCACGTTGATACGGGCTTGCGGTATGACACGGCGATAACGATCTTCCAGGCTGGGATACGGCACCACAACTGCCGCGGCCTGTTGCGCCAGGCTCAGCAGCAGTCCACCGCGCACAGTATCGGGGCTAGCGACGGCGCTTAACAGGCCGTCGTCCAGCGGCATCAGTCGCACCTGGCGCTGCAGGCGAAGGCACAGTTGCAACAGCACCAGCGGGCAGCGTGCCAACTCGTAAAATGCCCAGCTTAGATCCGGCAGCCCCGTCAGGTCGGCTTCCAGCAGCGCCAGATCTTCAGGCAGGTGGTATTCCAGGTAGATCGGCAGCGACTCTCTTGCACCCGCACCCGCGCCCGCGCCCGCGCCGGGCAAGGACAACGACATTTTGCAGGCCTGTGGCTGGCGACTGTCGCCCGTGGGCTGCCAGCGCAGCCAGGGCTGTTCATCCATGGCGTGTGTCTGTATCCAGTTGCCATCGGCGTCGTACGGGTCAAGACGACAATGGGCAAAGGCCGGATGGTTCCAGCTGGCCGGTCCCAGAATCAGCAGCTCCCCGGCTACCGGCGGCTGTTGCTGCAAACGGTGACGTTGCAGCCGCTGGCGGTGACTGGCCAGCGGATCGCGCTGCTGGTCAGTGCGATTGTCCTGCTGCGCGCGCGGATAACGTTTTTTTAACAGGGCATTGTTGCGCGCCACCAGCTGTCGTTTCTGGCTGCCAAACGACACCGAGCCATGGTGCGCGACAAACACGTTGGGCGCGCCCGCCAGTCGCCAGCCCAGGGCCAGGGCACGTTGTGACCAGTCGGTGTCCTCGCCGTAACCGGACAGCAGATCGGTTTCATCCAGCAGGCCCACGTTGTTGATGGCGGCGCGGCGCATGTACAGGCAAAAACCGCAGGCTGCGCCCAGTTCGGGGATGTCGCCATTCCAGGCCTGGCTGGCCAGCGTGTCGAGCTGCTGCTGGGCCTGCGCATCGGGCATGCTGCCCTGGCGCGATGCATGCGGGAAACTCATCAGCTCGCCAAAATTGCTCAGCGGTGACACGGTGGCAATATCCGGATGCTTTTTTGCCAATTGGCGCAGACGATCCAGCCAGTTGCCGCATACCCGGGTATCGGCATTAAGCCAGACCACATCGCGCTGAGGATGCAGGGCCATGGCCCGGTTCATGGTGCGAATAAAACCCAGGTTCTGCGACTGCTCGATCAGGGTGATCTGCTGCTGGCTGGCAAGCTCGCGCAGTGCAGCCACCAGCTCTGGTTCCGGCGAGGCGTCGTTGATCACCACAATTTCAGTACGGGTGCGCAAGTCGGCCTGGCTGGCCAGTACGCTGTGGATGCAGTCCAGGGTTTGTGTGTAGCCTTTGTAGACCGGGATAATGATATCAACGGTGTTGTCGCGCTGACTTGTGGCTGCTTTTGTTTTTGGCAGCGGCGCGTGGGGCGGCGTCTTTGCAGGGGCTGGCGGTGCCAGCGAGTCCGGATCGGGATACAGTGCGAGCAGGCGCCGGGCAATGCTGTCCTCACCCAGTGCGCGGGCCACGGCGGCCAGCAATGGGGGCAACTCGGGCAATGTGCCGCGCCGCAAGGTCGCGGCCATTTCGCTGGACACCAGATAACTCCAGGCTTCCCAGGGCCGCCCTGCCTGCATGGCGTGAATCGCCTGCCACAGCCGGGTTTCACTCCTGAGCTCGGACCAGCCTTCGGTCAGGCGCAGGATGGCACGCGCCGTCGCCTGATCCTCACCAGGCTTGGCGATGCGGGAGAAACAGCTCTGCAATGTTAGCGGTGCGCTTGCGTTCATTTTTTATCTTTTTTACGAAACACCTGAGTAACGGCAGGATCTTCCCAGGCCGATGATTTAGTGGTTTTCTTTTGTCGCTTGCGAATGGTCACCAGGTAAAACGCGACCAGTGGTTCTTTGCCGCTGGGGCCGCTCAGTACTTTGCCGGCGTGAATGGTTTGCGCGGCGCTACCGGCAAATACCACCTGCCCGACCAATGAGTAATTTTGTTTGTCTTCGCCCTGCAGGTCGAAGCAGACGCTGTTGATGGGCTGCGCCTTGCCGCGGGTACCGGTAAATGTTCCAACGGGCACCATTTTGATTTCTTGTTGACCGCTGGTGGCGCAACCATAGTACAGCGCCGGGTTTGTCTGCGCCTGTTGGGGCCATTCTGCCAGGAAACCTTCGATACGGGCGGTGGCCTCAGGTGCCCCCAGCCAGCCTTGCGCAACGTTGACATCACCGCGACGTTCAATATGGCCGGTAAACTGCAGCGGCAGCAGTTCACCATAGGCACTGAGAGTTTTCACCGAGTATGGCAGCGCCGGCGCTGTGGCGGTTGAAGTGGCAGTTGAAGTGGCGTTGGAGTTGGCGCTGGCGGCACTGGCTGTGTTGTGTTCGGCTGCCAGCCGACCCTGGCTACGGTCACCGTCAAGGCGGTCGATGACAATCTCCACCCGGTTTTGCGCGGCGCTCTGATCGGCAAAATATTCAACAACCAGCACGGAGGCACCGCCCTGCCCGACCCGGAACACAGCACAGTCGTCCGGATGCCGCAGTTCGGCATGGCTGGCGTTACTGGCGACGTTGCCAAAAAAGTCGACCGTACCCGTTGCATTGCCAATCGGGGCACGTGCCAGGGTAACTGCCTGCGGCTGACCGGGTTTTGCCCCGGATTTATTATTAGAAGTGGGCAGCTGGTAACGAAGCGCGTACAGGCCGGCCTGCAAGGCGACGATGCTGGTTGATACCTGGAGTTCGGAACTGACGCGTTTCATGAATTACCTCAATGTTCTGGTTTTTTATTTATGTCTTTAACAGCCGCTCTGCTGATGTCAGCCAATCGTACTTTGCCCGGATTGGGTGGCATCATCAAGCCACCATAGGAACCCACACCATGGTCCAGGCTCAGCCCCGGATGATAACTGGGATCAACCGACAGGTGGTGGGTCCAGTGCAGCCGCAGGTTCTGCTGCTCGCGCTGCGAACGCACCGCCTTGCTGGGTTCCACATCCAGCCCGCGACTGGCCGATTCGGCATGCACCAGGCCGGCAAACGGCGTCCAGATGACAGTGTAGCCAGCCCGGCGCAGGCGCAGGCAGTAATCGACATCATTAAAGTTGACCGCAAAGTCGTTGGCGTTCAGGCCGCCGACTTCGTTCCAGGCCGCTTTTGAGGTCAGCAGGCAGGCGGCGGTGACCGCACTTTGCCTGCGCACGATCTGATTGATGCCTAAATAGCCGGGGTCACTGATCATCCAGTTGTTGCCCACGTGCGCGGCCAGGCCATTGACGCCTACCACCACGCCGCCATGTTGCACCATGCCGTTGGACCACTGCAATTTGGCGCCGACTGCGCCCACGCCGGGACGCAGCACCTGGGCGACCATTTCGCTCAGCCAGCCGCCCTGGTCGGGGGAGATTTCAATGTCGTTGTTGATCAACCCAATCAGGCTGCCCTGAGCGGTGCTGACGGCCAGGTTGTTGATGGCGGCGTAGTTGAACGGATACGGGTAACGGATGACCTTGACGCCCTGCTCGGCGAGGGTGTCGAAGTAGCGCAGGGTGCGTTCGCACTGTGAGTCGTTGTCGACCACAATGACGTCGACGTTGGGATAATCTGTGTAACGCAGTAAAGAACCCAGGCATCGACTGAGCAGCGTGTACTGGTCGCGCGTGGGAATGATAAGTGTCACTTTGGGTTTGGCTGTCGGCAGACTCCACTGCACCCGTTTGAGGGTCGGAAAATCAGGTACGTCGGTGACGGTGGCCTGTGCATCCATTTGCTCGACCAGCCATTGCAGGGCGGCCTTGCGCGCGGGATCGTCGGGCCGCAGGAAAGGAGCAATCGGCTGCGCGGCCGCGCGGTGATGCAGCACCATGGGCAGGTGCGCGACCGTGGCCTCCGTGCTCTGGGTCACTCCGACCAGTGCGCAGGCCAGGTATTGCCAGTGCCGGGCGTCGGTTGCGGGCTGCCGGGCCGTGAGATGATCCAACGCCTGGCGCAGGATCTCGGCGCTGTACAGCGCGCCAACGGTGAAAATATCGCTGCCCAGGAAAAAGTCGGGATCCCACGCCGGTTTCAGCCAGGGGTTGCTTCTTTTGCCGAGCTCATCGTCCTGATCACAGTCGGGGTAAACCCAAGCTGGAGTGCCGTCACTTTGCTCCGTCTGCAGCGCGGCAAGCAGTCGGGGCAAAGCCTGCAGCGCCAGATGATCACCGGCCGCAATGACGATGACGGCGCTGACGCCCTGTTGCAGCAGCTGTTCAAGGCCGTCCACGGCCTGGTGTATCGGGGTCTGGCAGATGTGTTGTGCTTTGATTTTTTGTCGGCGCAGGCTTTTGCGTGTGATGTCTGTCGCGTCGGTGGCGCGGGCGGCAACATCGCCGTCATCCAGCACCTGTTCCAGCACCAACGCGCCGACCTGCGGGCCGGTCTTGCCCGGCCCCGGCCCCGGCACTGGCATTGGCACTGGCTCTTGCTGCTGCAGTTCAAACCACTGTGGGTAAGCGGTAAATGGCAGGCTGTGCGGTGCGCGTTTATCCTGTTCCTGGGCCAGCCGTAACAACAAATTGAATGGCGCCTGCTCGCGACTTTTGTCGGTACCGGGCCAAAATTTGTGCAGCGTCGCCGCCAGGCCTTCCGGGCGTACGCACACGTTGAGCGGACTGCCCGGCAGGGTTTCACCCAGATCGTTCTCCACCCAAAGCTCATGCAGTTCACCGTCGGCCAGCGACCAGGGCAGTGCCAGCCTGAAACCGTGATCGGCGCTGCTGTGTCGCACCAGGGCCGGGTGGCGCAGATCGGCGCGGGTGCGGGCATGAACAAGTTTGTCTTCGCGAACCAGCACGTCGACGTGACGGTCGGCATCCGTGGCATCAACGGCCCAGCCATGAATCAGCAGGCCGCCGTCGTGCAGGGCATGGGCGCGGGGCGCGGTCGGCATGTTGTCGGCGTCGGCCTCGGTGCCTGGCTGCGGCGAATCAGGTACATCCCAGTTGCGCAGATCAATCCGGCCGGGCAACCACGGCCCCTGGTTGGCCACGCGCACGCTGATGCTGTTTGCCTGATTCAGCCAGGCACGTGATATGTGGAAGGAGAAACCGTGCAGGCCGTCGCCGGGGGTATTGCGGCCGACCTGGGGCTGGTCGGCGCGGGTCAGACCGATAAAGGCTTCGTCCAGGTACAGCTCCACGGCCACCCGTAGATCAGGGCTGGCGCTGTCGATTACCCAGCCATACAGCAGATCACCGTACAGGCCCTGAATGCCGCCCTGGATGGTGTGCTGGCCAGACTCGCCTGTCATTGATAGGACTCCACCAGTGCCAGCTGGGCCGGCAGACAGTGGCTATGCAAGTCATAGTCCTGCAGGATGGTTTCACGCGCCTGTTGACGCAGGGAGGCGTAGTCCTGAGGCGATTCCAGCGCGGCGGTCACGGTGTCGGTCAGCCCGGCAATGTCAAAAAAGTCGAACAGCAGGCCGTTGCGTTCGTGCTCGATGACTTCTGTCACCGGCGGGGTGCGCGAGCCAACGACCAGGGCGCCGGCACTCATTGCTTCCAGCATGGACCAGGACAGCACAAAGGGGTAAGTCAGGTAGACATGGCAGCGACTGACCTGAATCAGTCGTCGATACACGTGGTAATCCACCTTGCCCATAAAAATGACCCGTTTCGGGTCCAGTTCGGCGATAACTTCCTGCAGGTATTTTCCGCGATAACTGCCCTCGGTACCGGGCGCCCCGTAACTCACGCTGTCGCCGCCAACAATAAACACCACGGCGTTGGGGCGGCGGCGCAGAATTTCCGGCAATGCCCGCATGAAAATATGGTAACCGCGCACCGGTTCAAGGTTGCGCGAGACAAAGGTCACCACTTCGTCGCCCGGCGCCAGGTGCAAACCGTAATCGGGCAGGGTTACCCGGGCCTCCGGATCAGGCGCCATTTCATCGGTATCAATGCCGTCGTGGATGACCCGGATTTTCTGCTGCGCCCACTGTGGATGCCGGGAAGCCTGCCAGCGGGTGGGTGAGATGCCTGCGTCCATCTGTTCCAGTGCCAGCAGCAGATTGGCGTTTTTGGTGTGCAGCCTGGCCATGTTATGCAGGTCGGCGTCGGGGAACTCCGGGTCAAAACCCATTTCCTGACCCTGGGCGTTATAGAAAAACTCGGCAAAACAGATCAGTGGGGACTGCGGGAACACGTCGCGCAAATACAACGCTTCGCCCCAGCCCGGGTGGGCAATGATCAGATCGGGTACAAAACCGCGCCGACGCAGCTCCTCAGCAACCCGGGCGCAGGCCTCGCCGCGCAATACCTTGGATTCCCACTCACTGGCCAGTACATGGATGCCGGCGGTATTGCCCCGCGCGAGATCGTAATGGCAAAGCTCTACACCTGGCAGCACACCACCATTGCCTTTGCGGCTGATGGCGACGACCTGGTGCCCGCGCCCCACCAGCGCTGGCGCCAAAAAACGAAACTGTCCGGGGAAATTCTGGTGAACGAAGAGAAGCTTCATGGTCGGGTGATCGCAGCGCTTAAAAAAAGTCAGCTCCGATCTTGTGGGCGGGTATGCCGCACAGGATCGGAGCTGGTTTTAGACGGTCCATCTTGTGGACCCGGGCGTTTGGGAACAGGGTGTCCCTGACATTATCAGGGGCACTGTGCTTAACCCAGGTACTCAACCCCGGTCTGCTGCAGACCGACCAGATCGATGGTGACGTTGTTTTCGTCAACACGCGCGGCCTCTGCGATGAACTCAGCCTGCGTGTAGCTGGCGACTCTGCCGTCCATGAAGCTAAGTGCCCAATCAAGTTGCTCTTCGTCAGGCGCAGCACCAAAGGCATTGGTGTACGCGAGTCTGGCCAGATCTTCGTTACTTGCCGAACCTGCGAACTGGGTGACCCAGCCCACGTCGATGGCGTGTTGCGCCAGCGCTTCCAGACTGATGCCGTCGTCAAACATCTTGAGGATCATGCCCACAATTTCGGGATCATCCCGCAGTTCTGCCGCGATCACGTTGATGATCTGGATAGACATGCCGGCGTTCTGCTCTTCCTGCAGATCCATCGCGACTTTCTTGTCGGCGAAGTGCACACGATCGGCGTTTGTCAGTGTGTCGGTGCCATCAGCGCGCTCAACCTGGAACTGGTTATCCGAGAAGTTGGTGATGGTGTAACCCGCGCTGTCGTTAGCATAGCTGATCACATCAATGCCCGTGCCGGCATCAATGGTGTCATTGCCGGTACCGGTGCGAATGGTGTCATTGCCCGCCCCGGTGCTGACGCTTGAGTCGCCGTTTGCCTGAACAATGATAAGATCATCGCCGCCGCTGGTGGTCAGGGTATCGTTGCCGCCGGAACTTTGGATGGTGGTATTGGCATCGCCATTGACGGTAATTCTGTCACTGCCGGTGCCATTCACGATGACGCGGGGAATGGTGTTTAATGTCATTTCGACGGGTGTACTGGAAGTGAAAATATAGGCCTTAGTAGACGCCATTGTAGGCGCAGGAGGATTGATAGTGACGCGCCCGCCGGGGCCTGGAGTTCCGCCGGATGAGTCAATGACAAGCATGTCCGTATTGCCAGAAGGCGCAGCCACTTGAAACTGACCATCTGAACCAAAGGAGCCGGAACCGAGGTTTACTGTACCTCCGCCCAAACCGCCGCCGCCCAAACCGCCGCCCAAGAGATTTGTTATTGAGTCCTTGGTGTCATTGCTGATCGATGAGATGCCTAATGCTTGCGTGATATCGTCAACCGAAGTGGGTGTCTCGTACTGGATGGTCATGTCTCAGCCTTTTGGAAAAGTGGTTGGTTGTCCATCTACTTATATAGTAGGCAATTATTGTACCAAGCGTGGCAACCACAATGGTTAGAAATACCCTGATTGTGCAAACATTAGGCCCTGGCCAGTTGCATGTCAATAGTAAATCGTTCTGATTTGGTATGCTGGCAAAATAAACCAACCTTGCGCCGGATGCAATTAGCCAGATGGGTTAGTCAGCGAATCAGTCGGTCCATCCTGCAGAGTAAGGGCTACTGTTTATCCCAGGTACTCCACACCGGTCTGCTGCAGACCGACCAGATCGATGGTGACGTTGTTTTCGTCAACACGCGCGGCCTCTGCGATGAACTCAGCCTGCGTGTAGCTGGCGACTCTGCCGTCCATGAAGCTAAGTGCCCAATCAAGTTGCTCTTCGTCAGGCGCAGCACCAAAGGCATTGGTGTACGCGAGTCTGGCCAGATCTTCGTTACTTGCCGAACCTGCGAACTGGGTGACCCAGCCCACGTCGATGGCGTGTTGCGCCAGCGCTTCCAGACTGATGCCGTCGTCGAACATCTTGAGGATCATGCCCACAATTTCGGGATCATCTCGCAGCTCTGCCGCGATCACGTTGATGATTTGGATCGACATGCCTGCGTTCTGCTCCTCCTGCAGATCCATGGCAACTTTCTTGTCGCTAAAGTGCACACGCTCGGCGTTGGTCAGTGTCTCGACACCACCTTCGCGTTCAACCTGGAACTGGTTACCGGAGAAGTTGGTGATCGTGTATCCGGCGCTGCCGTTGGCATAGCTAATAACATCAATACCAGTGCCGGCATCAATCGTGTCATTGCCCGTACCGGTTTTGATAGTGTCGTTGCCGGCGCCGGTGCTGACGCTTGAGTCGCCATTGGCCTGAACGGTGATCAGGTCATCGCCACCGCTGGTGATGAGGGTGTCGTTGCCGCCCGTACTTTCAATGGTGGTATTGGCATCGCCATTAACCGTCATCCTGTCGCTTCCGGTGCCATTTACGATGATGCGCGGAATTGTGTTCCATGTGACGTTGACGGCGGTGTTGCCCGTAATGAAGTAGACAGAAGAATTAGCTAGTGTTTCGTCAGAAAAAGAAATATTGAGCAGCCCGGTGTTCGGATCTGCTATTCCGCCGCTGGGGTTCATGACAACGACATCGGGGGAGCTGCCGTCAGGCCCCTGAATATCAACCTGTCCGTTTGAGCCGACGGTACCCAAGCCCACATTTACGGGAGCGCCAGGATTATCAATAGGAGAGCCGCCACCTAAGAGAAGGGTGGAAATAGCACTCTTGGCGTCGGATGAAATCGTGGATGAACCAATTGTCAGGTTAATATCGTTTATTGTTGACGATGATTCGTAGTTAACAGCCATGACTCAGCTTTCCTTGCGTGATTACGAGACTTGTTGGTTGCGTGAATAACCTGTTGATGCTTGGTAATGCGCAAATAAAAACTACGGTTCTCTAGCAATGTTAACAATCGCACATACAGATTGTTTGAAATCTAGACCCATCCCGCCTGCTTGTCAACAGAAAATCGTCATAATTAACCTGTGGTCAGGCTAAGCCCACTCTGAAGCGGGTACAACCAGCCAGATGGGTTAGTCAGCCTGTCCGGGCCAACGCGGCGGCGGGTAACGCCAGTGATTGCTGGCGGTGCAGGATGTTCATCAACACTATGATGCGATCGTCGGATGTCACGGCTTTGACGATCGCTTCGATGTGTTTGAAGCAGCCATCGGTGACGACCACGCGCTGACCGGGCTGGTACAGGGTTTCCGGTTCAGTCTGTTGTGAAAAGCGCTTTCTCAGTGCGTCTATCAGATCTTGTGCCACAGGATGGGGCTGGCCGTTGAAGCTGACCAGGCGGCAGACGCCGCGGGTGGCATACAGTGCGCGCCAGTCGCTGGTGCTGTTCAGCTCAATAAAGAGGTAACCGGGGAACAGGGCCTCGGTGCGAGCCTGATAGTGACCGCGGCGCACACATTTGACGAGGTGCACGGGGGCGTAGTAGTGGAAACCCTGGTTGGCCAGGTGCATCTGGGCACGGTTTTGTTGCCGGGCTTTGCATTGCAGCAGGTACCATTGCTGGCTGTGATCTGGTTCGCGTCCGCTCATTCCGTTGACTCCAGTTCTTTTTGCATCATGTTAGGAAAGAATGGGGACGGAGGGAATACTTTTTGTCTAAAGAATGGGGACGGAGGGAATACTTTTTGACCAGTTGCTACGCAGCTGGTCAAAAAGTATTCCCTCCGTCCCCATTCTTGAACAACGGTACGAGCTTTTTGTTGCCGTATTCCGACAGGTGGTCTTCGTCGTAGTACAGCGGGCGGCCGTCTTCGCTGCCGTAGCAGTACTCCTCATCGCACAACGCTTGCGTCGGGTCCAGGATCCGAACGCCACAATGCTGTGCGGCCTGATCCTGGGCCTGCCACACGGCGGCGTGGCGCTGATCATAGGCCGCCCTGCTCAGGCGAACCTCCCCTGCACGATTCAGCAGATGTCGGCGGGCCATGCTGCGCGGCACATCAACGGGCATTTCCGGGATGGGGCGCAGCAGATAGACCGGCCGCTGTTCAGCAAAATGGCAGGCGGTGGCGATCAGGTCCTCCCTGTACTGCTGCGTTAGCTGAGCGCTGGGGCGGGACTGGCGGCGCTGGTAAAAAATCAGTGGGCGCCGAAAATCGTCGCTGGCGGGCACGGCACTGCCCAGGTGGTAGATGCTGCTGCGATTGACGATGATGAGGGGGATAGCCGCGGGCATGGTTTGTATTTGTTCGCGCAGGAAGCGGTTGAAGGCGCGGCAGCCGTCAGCGTTGTCTATGCTGTTGCCGTCCAGCAAGGTGGCGCAGCCGTTGTGGCTGCTGGCCCGGATGCCAGCGCCGGGGTTTGTGGTGCCCTGCTCTACGGCAAGTGCGGCAGCGGTGAACACGGTACTGGCGTGGCTGTCGCCGACGACAATGGCCTGGATATCCGGCCCGCCATACTGGCACCAGGGAAAATCGAAACCGTTGCGCGCGAGGCACTCCCCTCGCCTGTCGTCAAAGTTCCGGGCTTCAGCTTCGGCGTGCTCCACCGCCGGTGACAATCTGCCTGGCACACCTTTCAACTGGTCAATCCATATTGCCGGTACCAGAGTGACCGCGATAATCAGAGTGAGTGCGGTGCCCGGTTTGCGGCTTCGGCGTGTGGGGTTCTCAATCACGCGCCAGGAGAGCAGGCCCAGCGCAATTGCGAGCGTCATACCGGCGATGATGGCCAGCGCATTGTCAGTCATGCCAAGAAATGCCAGCGCGACAAACACGGGCCAGTGCCACAGATAGATGGAGTAGGAACTGAGGCCGAGGTAGTGCACGGGCGCGAGACGCATCCATGCTGATTGTCGGGCGGTCATCAGGATCAGCGCGGTGCCGGCGACGGGCACGATGGCGAGCAGGCCGGGCCAGCGGGTGCTGGCGTTGACGGTGAGTGCGGTGCCCAGAATCAAGAGTAAACCTGATGCACTTAGCAGGCGCGCGAATTGCGGACCCTGGCGGACGAGCCGGTGTTGGCTGAGCAGAAACGCGGCGGCACCGGTGAGCAGTTGCCAGGCGCGACTTTGCAGCAGAAAGAACGCGCTGTCGGGGCTGTTGTATGCCAGCCAGACTGAGCGCGCCAGTGACATCAGCAGCACCACGACGATAAAAATGAGCAGTTGGCGCTGGCCGGGTCTGATGCGCCAGATCAGCAGGATAAAGAGGGGTAACAGCAGGTAGAACTGCGCTTCCACGCCCAGCGACCAGGTGTGCAGCAGCCAGTTGTCGTGCGAGGCTGGCGCAAAATAACCGGCGTCGCGCTGGAAGCGGATATTGGCGATGAAGATCAAGGCATATACGCTGTTGTCGGCCAGTTCGTGATAGTCGCTTTGCGGCAGCAACCACCAGCCAAGAGCGAGCAGCGTGCCAATGAGCGCCGCCAGTGCCGGCACAATCCGCCCCGCGCGGGCCAGGTAGAAGCGCCCCAACTGGAACGTCTGCGCCTGCAGGCGGGTCACAATCATCGCCGTCATCAGGTAGCCGGAGACGACAAAGAACACATCAACACCAACAAACCCACCGCCGAAACCGGGCACCCGGAAGTGAAACAACAGCACCAGCATCACTGCCAGCGCGCGCAGTGCGTTGATATCGTAACGGAAACCAGTGTCTACCGAAGGTGCCATCCCTGCCCCGATGTGAAGAATGGGGACGGAGGGAATACTTTTTAACCAGTTGCTACGTAGTTGGTCAAAAAGTATTCCCTCCGTCCCCATAAACTTGTGATCAATGGTTGTTATACTACTCGCATGCGCCTCTTACTGACATCTGCACTGATGCTCTTTATGACCGCCTGCGTAAGTGCGCGGCCGGCAAACCCGAACAATGTCTGCGATATGTTCGAGGAGCGCCGTGCCTGGTACCGCGCCGCAGAGCGCACCGAGGAGCGTTGGAACGTGCCTGTGTCGGTGACCATGGCATTCATCTACCAGGAGTCTGGCTTTCAGGCACGTGCCCGCCCGGCGCGCACGCGTTTGCTGGGTTTCATCCCGTGGACGCGGCCGTCGACGGCGCGTGGTTATGCTCAGGCGCTGAACACGACCTGGGATGAGTACCGCAGTGAGACGGGTAATTTCCTGGCCAGACGCAGCAAATTTGCCGATGCGGTGGATTTTGTGGGCTGGTACAACCAACACAGCTATCGTCGCAGCCAGATCGACCGTGACGATGCGCGCAACCTGTATCTGGCGTACCACGAAGGCCACGCCGGTTTTAACCGGGGCACTTACCGCGACAAAGCCTGGCTGCTGCCAGTCGCCGAGCGCGTGCAGCAAAACGCCAACCGCTATGCCCGGCAATACGCTAGCTGCGAGGAGGAGCTGGGCAGAAGCTGGATCCGTCGGGTGCTGGGTTTTTAGCGTTCGGTTATGGGGACCGGTTATGGGGACCGGTTATGGGGACCCGGTTATGGGGACGGAGGGAATACTTTTTGACCAGTTAAAAAGTATTCCCTCCGTCCCCATAAATCATTGTCTATACTTCTTGAAGAAACCCACTTAGCAAAAGGAGTTTGCTATGCCCCGGCGCGCGCGTCACTACCTGGCAGGGATGCCCTATCACATTGTTCAACGCGGCAATAATCGCCAGCGCTGCTTCATGAAAGAGGCAGATTATGAGTTTTACCTGGAGTTGTGGCGCGTCCATGCCCGCTTCTATGATGTGCATGTTCATGCCTTTTGCCTGATGACCAACCATGTACATTTTCTGCTGACACCGCAGCGCGAGGACGGTATTTCCTGTGTCACACGAGTCGTAGGCAGTAGTTATGCGGGGTACATCAACAAGAAGTATGAGCGCACCGGCACTCTGTGGGAGGGCCGTCACCACGCCAGCCTGGTGCAGACGCGTCGCTATTTTCTGACCTGCCAGCGGTATATCGAACTCAATCCGGTGCGCGCTTCCATGGTGAGAAGTGCGGGGCAATACAGGTGGTCGAGCTACCGGGAAAACGCACTCGGCGTCAGCGGCTGGATGCAGCCGCATGCGGAATTTCTGGCGCTGGGTAAATCGGATACGTCACGGCGTGAGGCTTACATCCGGCTGTTTGCCAAACCTGTCAACCGGCATCAGCTGACACTGATTCGCCATGCTGCGCATAGCTGTCAGCCTGTCGCCGACAACCGTTATAAGAAATTGTTAAAGCAGAAATACGGCGTGGAAATTGGCCGGCTGCGGCCAGGGCAGCCACGGAAAAAGAATGGGGAGGCAAAGAATGGGGACGGAGGGAATACTTTTTGACCAATCAAAAAGTATTCCCTCCGTCCCCATTCTTTGCTCCGTCCCCATTCTTTGCCAGCAGGTCGACCAGGCCTTGCTCGTCGATGACTTTGACACCGAGCTCATTGGCCTTGTCGAGCTTGGAGCCGGCGCCGGGCCCGGCGACCACGACGCTGGTTTTTTTCGATACGCTACCGGTCACTTTAGCGCCCAGTGCCTGCAATGCTGCGCGCGCCTCATCGCGGGTCATGGTTTCAAGCGCGCCGGTGAGCACCCAGGTCTGCCCTGCCAACTCGTCAGAGACGGTCTGCGCCTGATGCTCCGGCCAGGAGACACCACGTTCGCGCAACTGCGCAATAACCTTGTCATTCTCCTGATTGGCAAAAAAATGTACGATGTGCTCGGCCATCACCGGCCCAACATCAGGGACCTGTACAAGTGCCTCTTTGTCCGCCGTCATCAGTTGCTCCAGGCTACCGAAATGGGTGGCGAGCGACAAAGCCGTCGCCTCTCCAACCTCGCGGATCCCGAGACCATACAGCAGACGGGGCAAACTGGTAGCCTTGCCCTTGGCGATGGCTGCCAGCAGATTATCCGCTGATTTGTCACCCATACGATCCAGGCTGAGAAGGTCATCTTTGCTTAGCGTGAATACATCGGCGACCGTCCTGACCATATCAGCGTCCACCAGTTGCTCGACCAGTTTTTCGCCCAGACCTTCAATATCCAGCGCTGTGCGCGAGCAGAAATGCCGCAATGATTCCTTGCGCTGAGCCGGACAGATCAGGCCACCGGTGCAACGATAAAGTACGTCGCCGTCCTTCTCTATTGGCGAGTCGCAGGCAGGGCACCTCTCCAGCATGGTGATGGGGACGGAAAGAATGGGGACGGAGGCAATACTTTCGCCTGCGAAAGTAT
>NZ_JBBDNQ010000040.1:109991-169782 GCF_040877505.1 Pseudohongiella sp. | reverse complement strand
CCCCCGCCCCCATTCTTTCCCGATTCCATCACTGACACGATCTTGGGGATAACGTCGCCGGCGCGGCGCAGGATGACACGATCGCCTATACGCAGGCCCAGCCGTTCGATCTCATCCATATTGTGCAACGTCGCATTGCTGACGGTGACTCCACCAACAAACACCGGTTCCAGGCGGGCAACCGGCGTAATGGTGCCCGTGCGGCCAACCTGAAACTCAACATCACGCACGACAGTGGAGGCCTCCTCCGCCGGAAACTTGTAGGCCATCGCCCAGCGCGGTGTCCGGGCATTGCTGCCCAGTTCGTTTTGCAGACGGATGCTGTCTACCTTGATCACGGCGCCGTCAATCTCATAATCCAGTTGGTCGCGCTTGCTCAATAGCTGATTGGCGTACTCCAGACAGGCCTGATAACCGGAGGCCACCGCCCGCTCCGGGTTCAACGGCAGACCCCACTGACCCAGCAGATCAAGGATGCCGCTGTGGGAAAGAATGGGGACGGAAAGAATGGGGACGGAGGGAATACTTTTTGATTGATCAAAAAGTATTCCCTCCGTCCCCATTCTTTCCGTCCCCGTAACAGCGGAGTAGGCGAAGAAGCGCAGGGGGCGGGAGGCGGCGATGCGGGGGTCGAGCTGGCGCAGGGCGCCGGAGGCCGCGTTACGGGGGTTGACGAAGGTGCGGCCGTCTTCGCGCTGGCTGGCCGCCTCGTTCATGGCGGCAAAACCGGAACGGGTCATGTATATTTCACCGCGTACTTCCAGGCGCGCCGGGCAGTCATCACCTGTCAGGCGCAGCGGGATGTTGCGGATCGTGCGCACGTTGTGAGTGATGTCCTCACCGGTGACGCCATCGCCGCGTGTGGCCGCGCGCACCAACATGCCATTTTCGTAGAGCAGGCTCACCGCCACCCCATCGATTTTAGGTTCACAGCTGTAGCTGGGCGGCTCCGCGTTTTCGTCCTCTATCTCCAGCCGCTTCAGTATGCGCGCCTCAAAATCCGCAAGGTCCGAATCATTAAACACCTTCGCCAATGACATCATCGGCACGTCGTGCGTCACTTGCGCAAAACTGCTCAGCGGCGCGTCACCGACACGCTGCGTTGGCGAATCAGGTGTCACTGATTCCGGAAATAACGCCTCAAGCTCAAGCAGGCGATCAAACAAACGATCATAATCCGCATCCGGAATTTCCGGCGCGCTATATTGATAATAAAGGGAGTTATGCCGATTGATTTCGCGACGCAGGGTATCGATTTCCTGCGCCGCTTGCTTAGGGGTCATGTCTGCCATGTTCGTATACGCTTAACGGGCGTTAGCGTTTTTGCGTTGCTGCAACTCAAAATCGCGAATTCGCTGACGGTAGTACTCCACCGTTTGCGCCGTCATCACCGAGCGGTTGTCATCCTTTAGCTCAGCGTCCATTTCTGTCTGCACTTTGCGCGCAGTTGCCAGCATCTGATCAAAGGCGAGCATGTTACTGGCCACATTGGGCAGCGTCATGAAGAAACACACACCTTGCGTGGAAAATTGACTGATACGATTCAGATCGAAGGTACCGGGGTTCAGCGCATTGGCAACACTGAACAGAACCGGCCCTACTTTTTTGCCGTGCCTGGTGCCCTGCTGATCGGCATGACGGTGGAAAATGGACATCTCGCCGAACTTCAAACCATGCGCCATCAGAACCGGCAACAAGTCTTCCCCAGCGAACTCCGTGCCCGGCCGCGCCATCACATTGAGTACAAGCACTTCGCTGTATTCAGGCACCGCCTGACTGTCAGCATCCGCCTCATCGTCGTCTGCTTCGTCATCTTCAAAGTTGAGCTGATCCTGAGATCTTTTTTCAGCGCCAGGCCTCACCTGTTCACGCACAGGAGAGACTTCATCGCCGAGAGAGACTTCATCGTCGAAGGAGACTTCATCGCCGAAAGAGCCATCGTCATCGAGATAGTCCTCACCCGGTTCCAGGGCAGCCCGCTGTGCCGCTTCTATTTCATCGAGTTCGTCCTGCGCTTTTTTATCCGCTGCCTTCTTCTGCGCGCGCGCCGCCGCCTCTTCCGCAGCCTCTGCCTTGCTGGCTGCCCTGCCCGCATTGAAGCGTCCAAACGCACCACCAGCCCAGCTCATGAATCCCCTGGACGCCTTTTCCTGCTGCGCGTCCAGCTCCGCCAGGCGCTGCTCTCGTTCGCTGTCATCGTTGTCAAACAGCACGTCGTAATCATCATCCTTGTGCGCCGTGAATGAATCATTGTCACCGGGCTGCGGTTCCGGGTCGGCTTCGTATTCGTTGTCAAAATCGGGCATGTCGTCGTCCGTGTGTGACGTGTGTTCGTAACTTACGGGTTCTTCAGGTTCAGGTTCAGGCTCGTACTCTGGCTCTGGCTCTGGCTCTGGCTCTGGTTCTGGTTCTGGTTCTGGTTCTGGCTCAATCTCGGGCACAGGTTCATACTCGGGCTCAGGCTCGTATTCCGGTTCGGGCTCGTATTCCGGTTCTGGCTCTGGCTCGTCAGGGTCAGCGTTCGCGGCAGAGTCGTCTGCAGCAGCCGGGTGCAAAAGCGTATCCAGGACATCATCGAGCTCATCGCTATCATCATTATCCGAACTCAGCTTCGTGGACAACTCCGCGCCATCGTCACGCGATGACGCCATGTCAAATACCGGATCAGACTGTTCACCAAAATCGTAGACCTCATCGTCCTCAAAATCGTCGGCATCATCTACGTCAGAAATTGTATCCAGCATGGGCTCTTCGTTGAACAACGGCTCATCTTCCTCGACCGGGTCCGGACGCGTATCGCCGGACGCCAGTGATTCATCTACAGGCGCAGTATCCGGGGGCGTGTCGTCGATCGGGGACGAATCAAATGTCGGCTCGTCAGGCAGCGTCGTGTCAGGCACTGAATCAGATTCACTGTCCGGCGAATCAAACAGGGGCCCGGCAGACAGCTCAGCCGTCGGCGTGCTGGCCACGGCAGCGCGGTTCGCGGAATGGCGGGAAAGGTTGGTTTTCAGCCCCGTCGCACCCCGGCGCAGGGTCGAGGGTTTGCCGGACGCAGTGGCGTTGGCCGCATGCACTGAATTCTGGCGCAAAACCTCGGCGAAAGAGCGCTCAACCTTGCGCGCGCCGCCGTTGGGCAATTCGCGCATCTCGATCTCTTCCAGGTCGTATTCCGGGATGTTCTTTTCCAGCGCGATTTTGATTTGCCCACGGCGGGAGCGCAAGGCGACAAACAGGCCACGCAGGACCACCACCACGATGGCCAGAATCAGAACCAGAATCAGCAATTCCCGCAAACCCATTATTGTCTTTTTCCTTTAAAAATTAAGTGCTTATAGGGCGTTTATGGGGACTGGGAAGAATGGGGACGGAGGAGATACTTTCGCGGGCGAAAGTATCTCCTCCGTCCCCATTCTTCCCAGTCCCCATCCTTCCCGCTGGCCCTGGCGGTCACATCGCGGCGAGTTCGGCGGCCTCTTCTATGTCCACGGTCACGATGCGCGAGACGCCCGGTTCGTGCATGGTAACACCCAGCAGCTGGTTGGCGATTTCCATGGTGAGTTTATTATGCGTGATAAAAATAAACTGCACCGATTCGGACATTTCTTTCACCAACCGACCATAACGCCCTACGTTCGCATCATCAAGGGGCGCGTCCACCTCGTCAAGCATACAGAATGGCGAGGGATTGAGCCGGAATATGGAAAACACCAGCGCAATCGCGGTCATCGCCTTCTCGCCACCGGATAACAGGTGGATGGTGCTGTTGCGCTTGCCCGGGGGCCGCGCCATGATCGCCACGCCGGTATCCAGCAGATCCTCGCCGGTCATGTCCAGATATGCGTGGCCGCCGCCGAAGACCTTGGGGAAGAGCTCCTGCAAACCGGTGTTGATCTTGTCAAAGGTCTCTTTGAAGCGGGTTCGCGTTTCCCGGTCGATCTTGCGGATGGCGTTTTCCAGTGTCAGCAGCGCGCGCTCCAGATCATCATGCTGCGCGTCCAGATACACTTTGCGCTCGGATTGCTGCTGATATTCCTCGATCGCCGCCAGGTTGATGGCCCCCAGACGCTGGATGCGCGTGCCGATGGTTTCCAGCTCATCCTCACAGCTCTGCTGGGTCAGGTCTTCAGGCAGATTGGCCAGCACCGTATCCAGGTCGTAACGGGCTTCCTTTAATTGTTCGGACAACGCCTCACGTTTGACCAGATCGCCCTCGGTTTTCAGACGGTTCTCCATCAACTGTTCACGCAGCCCGCCGGCCTTGCGCTCAAAACCCGCGCGTTCCTGCTCCAGCGCGCGCAGTTTGTGTTCGTTGTCATCGGCCGCAGCCTTGGCGGCGTTCATTTTGTCTTCCACTTCCAGGCGGCCCTGCAGCAGGTTCTCCAGCTCGGCGCGTTTGCCTTCCAAGGGCATGTCGGATTCGTTGAGCTGCTTCTCGATCGATTCGATGCGCTCTTTGGCGCGCAGCACCTGGGTGTTCATCCGCGACATGGTGTCACGCAGGGAATTGATCTGCGAGCGCAGCAGTTGTTCGCGCACGCTCAGTTGATGGGCATGATCCTTGTCATGACGGGCCTGCTGACGCACCTGATCCAGGCTCCCGCGCAAAGAGTCGCGCTGCTGCATCAGGGTTTCGCGGCGCTCAATGTCCTGCTCCATGGCATCCAGCGCGTTCTGCAGATTCTCGCGCGAGCGGGCGATGTTTTCCTGCTCCACCTCGAGCTGTTTTTCCAGCTCTTCCAGTTCGTGTTGCAGACGCTGGCGACGCTGGGTGGTCTGTTCTTCCTTCATGATCTTGGCGCTGAGACGCGATTTGAGTTCGCTGTACTCACGGCTGACCTGGGCGATCTGACGCTGCACCTCTTCACGCTCGCTCTCCAGATCGCGCAGTGCCTCGCGGCTGGCCTGTTGCGCCTCCACCAACTCATCGCTCTGCTGCTGCAGAATCTCCATCTGCTCGGCCAGACGGCTCATCTCGCCTTTGCGCGCCAGCAGCCCTTCGCTGGCATCGACAGATTTGCGCACCCGGATCCAGTTTCGGCCCAGCCACAGACCCTGGCTGGTGACCACTGAATCCCCATTGGCCAGGGACTTGCGGTTGGCCAGCGCTTCTTCCAGCGACTCAGCGATGTAGATGCCTTGCAGCAGGGAGCCCATGTCGACGCTGCCGGTGATTTTGTCGCTGAGCGGAGAAAGAATGGGGACGGAGGCGGAAAGAATGGGGACGGAGGAGATACTTTCGCTCGCGAAAGTATCTCCTCCGTCCCCATTCTTTCCCGTCCCCATTCTTTCTCCGTCCCCATTCTTTCCGCCTGCCGTTTCCAGCAATGACAGCATGCCCGAGGGCAGTTCGCCCAACGCCGCCGCAACGCTGTCCAGGTCTTCCACGCACACGGCCTGCAGGGTGTCGCCGAGCACGGCTTCGACGGCCTGTTCCCAGCCTGCGGCTACTTTGATGCGTTCACCCAGGCGGCTGCCCTGGTCCAGCGATTTGTCAGTCAGCCAGCGGTTGAGTTTGTCGTCGGTCTGGCCCAGCGCGGATTTTTGCAGGGCTTCCAGCGAGGCAAACTGACCTTTCTGGCGTTGCAGCTCGCTGCGCGCCTGGTCCAGCTCCTGCCCTACTTGCTGCCCCTTGCCGCGCTCCTGCTCAATCTGCGCGGCCAACTCGGAGTTTCGCGACTGCTGGTTGTCCAACTGATCTTCCATGGTGGTGATCTGCACCGACAGCTCGTCGATGGCATCCTGCTCCGGGTTTTCCCCCAGCGCCTGACGCTCCTCTCGCAAGCGGCCACGGCGTTCAATGCCGCGCTCCACGATCTTTTCCAGCTGCTGAATGCGCGACTGCTCAACCTCGGCCAGCTGCCGCGGCTCTTCCGAGCGCTGACTGAACTCATCCCAGTTCTGCTGCCAGGTCTGCATCTGCTCTTCGGCGTCTTCCAGCTTGATGGCGGATTCTTCCTGCGCGTGCTCGGCCAGCTCCAGCTCCGGGCTCAGCGTCGCCAGTTCGTCCTCCAGCGCGGACAGCTTTTGCACGTCCACCTGGGCTTCACTTTGTGACTGATCGAAGCTGCGCTTGTTCTCTTCCAGATCCTGGCGCAACTGCTTCATGCGCTCGATGTGATGCTCAATGGATTGCTCGATGCGGGCGATGTCGCCACCCAGGCTGTAGTACTTGCCCTGCACCTCACTGAGCTGATCGTTGAGGTCGGTGTGGTTGAGCAGCAGCTCCTCGTGGCGCGTGTCCAGACTGCGCTGATCGGTGACCACCGCCTCGATCTGCATCTCCAGATCCTGGATGATTTTCTGTTTGCCCTGCACCTCGGTGTCCAGCGCGCGCCAACGCAAAGCGTCATATTGTGCTTTAAGATCACGCTCCTGTGCTTTGTATTCTTTGTATTTTTCTGCTGCCTGAGACTGCCGATGAAGGTGCTGCAGCTGCCGTCCCAATTCGTCACGGATGTCGGTCAGACGCTCCATGTTTTCGCGCGTACGCTTGATGCGGTTTTCGGTATCGCGGCGGCGTTCCTTGTACTTGGAGATGCCGGCGGCCTCTTCAATAAAGACGCGCAGCTCTTCCGGTTTGGACTCGATGAGGCGGGAGACCATGCCCTGTTCGATGATGGAATAACTGCGCGGCCCCAGGCCGGTGCCCAGGAAAATATCGGTGATGTCACGGCGGCGGCACTTGGTGCCGTTGAGCATATAGATGTTCTGACCGTCGCGGGAGACTTTGCGCTTGATGGAGATTTCCGCGAAGCTGGCGTATTCACCTTTGATGCGGTTTTCGCTGTTATCAAAGATCAGCTCGATGCTGGCCTGTCCCACCGGTTTGCGATTGCCCGAGCCGTTAAAAATAACGTCGGTCATGTTCTCGCCGCGCAGGTTCTTGGCCGAGCTTTCGCCCATCACCCAGCGCACCGCGTCGATGATGTTGGATTTGCCGCAACCGTTGGGGCCAACAACCGCTGCCAGATTGCTCGGAAAGTTGACGGTGGTGGGGTCAACGAAGGATTTAAAGCCAGCCAGCTTGATACTTTTTAAGCGCATTTAGGGGTCTGCCAACGGTCCGTTGTCTGTTGTTCTGTCGAAGGATGGAAGTGTAGCCGATTTTTGCCTGCAGCGTACACCCGGAAGGAAAGAATGGGGGCGGGAAAAAGAATGGGGACGGAGGCAATACTTTTGCTCGCAAAAGTATTGCCTCCGTCCCCATTCTTTTTCCGCTTTACGCCGGTAACACAATCTCCACAGCCGCACCCGCCTTTGCAGCCAGCGCCGCAAACTCGTCACGCAAGGTCTCCCGCGCCCTGCGCTCCCCGTGCACAATACGAATCTGCTCCGGCCACTGCTGCATGCCAGACACAAAGTCGAGCAGATCCTGCTGATCGGCATGCGCGCTGTAACCACCAATGCTGGTGATCGGACAGCGCACGGCGACCTGCTCGCCATCGATGCTGACCACGGCATCCGGGCCGGGTGACAGGCGCTGCAGTTGCCGGCCCAGGGTGCCGCTGGCCTGATACCCCACAAACAACACATCGTGCACTGGGTCGGGCAACATGGCTTTCAGGTAGTTGACGATACGCCCGCCCGCCGCCATGCCGCTAGCAGCAATGACCACGGCGGGCTGGCGGGTTTTGGCGAGGTAGGCAACGGTCTGCAGGTGTTCTTCATGCGAGTCGACCGTGTACAGGCCATCAAAATCCAGCGGATGACGCCCGGCATGCACCCGCCCCAGCGCTTCGGCATCCCAGAACGGTTTGAGCTCGCGGTACACAGCGGTAAACCTGGCCGCCAGCGGTGAATCGACAATGACCTGCAGGTCCGCCCAGTCCGCATCCCCAGCCTGTTTGCCTTCGTGAACCAGACTCTCCAGCTCATACAACAACTCCTGGGTGCGGCCGATGCTGAACGCCGGAATCATCACCGTGCCCCGGTTCTGCAATGCATGGCCAAGCACATCCTTCAGACGCTGGCGACGGGTTTCACGGTTCTCGTGCAGGCGGTTGCCGTAGGTGCTTTCAATGACCAGGGTATCAGCGCGTTCGGGAGGCTCGGGTGCCGGCAGCAGCGGCGCATGCGGTGCACCGAGGTCGCCTGAATAAACCGTGCGATGACGCCGGCCGTCAGTTTTGTAGTGCGTTTCCAGCTCGATGTAGGCAGAGCCCAGGATGTGCCCGGCACGTTGCAGGCGCATGGCAACCTCAACATCGGGCGTATCGGCGATGCTGCGCCACTGCTGATACGGCAGTGGCGCCAGTTGCTGGCCCACCGTGTCGAGAAAGCGCTGAATTAACGCCGCATCGCCCGTGAACCCGACTTTTAATGCGTCTTCAATCACCAGCGGCAACAATCGCGCCGATGGCTCACTGCAATAAATCGGTCCGGTGAAACCAGCCGCCAGCAGATACGGCAGCCGCCCGATGTGGTCAATGTGCACATGCGTGACCAGCAGCGCCCGCACCGCCGAGATATCAAACTCGATCTGATGCTGCGTCAACGCATCGCCCTGCGCATCACGCCCCTGAAACAGCCCGCAATCGACCAGAAAATGCAGATCAGGCGCCGCCAGATAGCGGTGACAGCTGCCGGTTACGCCCGTGACGGCGCCATGGTGCTCAAACTCAGGATATTGCCTCATATCCTAAGCTTAGACGAAAAGAAAAAAGAATGGGGACGGAGGGGAAAAAGAATGGGGACGGAGGAGATTCTTTCGCCCGCGAAAGAATCTCCTCCGTCCCCATTCTTTTTCCCATTCTTTTTCCCATTCTTTTTCTCAAAAGTTCAGCGTTGCCCCCAATCCACCGTAGCGTCGGATGCCAATCGCCTCGCCCCGGTTTTGTGTCAGGAACCCGAACAGTGTGAAGCGGCTGTTGATCCGATAGTCGGCACCGATATCGTAGGATTCCCCGTCCTGAAAACGAATATCCGATTGGCCGCCCTGCGCCTTTAGCGTCCAGTTCTCATCCAGACGGTAGGTGGTGGAGAGCAACCAGCCGCTGTTGCTGCCGGTCTGTACCCGATCGGAGGTTTCCGCCAGGGCGCCAAACTGCCATCGTCCGAGGGTGTAGACCGCTACTGCGCGCACGGCCTCTTCGTCGTCCTGTTGTACATTACTGTTGACCGCAATCGCGGTATACAGGTTATTGTTTTCGTAGGCCAGCATCGCTGACACGCCATCGGAGCGGCTGCGATCATCATGCGCGATATAGGCCACGTGGCTCGTAAGCGGCCCCCAGCTATCGGGGCTTGTATACATGATGGAATTCGACTCGCGCCGCTCATGCACTGTCAGGGCCTGGGTGATATCCCCGACCAGGTCATTAAACACGTCTACATCGCCCTGAGCACGTTTAAAAGGCGTATCGAAATAACCTGCCGAGACCATGCCCCAGTCACTGCGCACACCGATAAAGCTGTTGCGTTGGGAAAATGTGGACTCGTCTTCCGGAGACACCTTGTACTCCAGCTGATAGACCGCTTCATAACCCTCGCCTATCGATTCGCCGCCCCGTACACCGATGCGCGAATTGTTGGTAACCAGCGACGTGTTACTCTCATCGTCGTATCGGTCCTGTTGAATGTTTGCGTTGATGCGGCCGTAGAACTGTGGTGGATCAATTTGCGCCAGTGTGGTGCTGGACAGCAATGACATAACCGGCAGTGCGGCAATCGATATGACACGGAGTCGGGGCATGGGGCAGTTCTCCTGGTCCCGGAAAAAGCGCGTATTGTACGGCAATGTCACAAAATTGAAAAATAAATGTCACATGTATGACATTCAGCTTCCGTTTTAACCACCGCTCCGTCCAAATGGCGCCTGCTTAACACCTTCGGGCAATTCAAAAGGAACTCCCTCGGGGGGAGAAAAATATGCCGGAATATCGCCCGTGAGCGCTTCCAGAAAAGCTCCCAGCTCATCCAGAGATTCATCATCCAGGGTTTGTCCCAATTGGATGGTTGCCATGATGTTCACGGCCGATTCCAGCTGATCTACCGAGCCATCATGGAAATAGGGAGGCGTTTTCGCCACGTTGCGCAAGGAAGGCACGCGGAAGCGATAGCGATCCTCCTCTCTGCCCGTTGATGCCATCAGGCCAGGATGCGGATCCTGCACGCCTGTATGCTCCCAGTAGTCCGCGAGCGTGCCGAACCGCTGCAGGGAGCCCCCGCCCAGCAACACCCCGTTATGACAACTGCCGCAGCCCAGGGTGAGAAAGCGCCGCAGCCCCTGGCTTTGCTTGTCGGACATTGCACTGTCATCACCGTTCAACCATGCGTCAAAGGGCGCAGGCGTGCGCAAAGCACGCTGATAGGCTTCCAGTGCTTCTCCGTAATTATCTACTGAAAAATAATCTGAATCGTCAGGGAAGGCTTGTTGAAACCCTTCTTCATAACCATGCTCTGCCATGACCGGCAAGATGTCCTCTCGAGACTCAAAACCCATGGAGCCCGTGATGGAGCCTATCGCCTGCGCGGCGCCCGATGGACGGTCACCAAACCAGCGCAGGCCCGCCGCTGCCACCTGGGTATTGAACACGGTCATGGAATGCATACCTGTAGGCTCACCGCGGGCAGTCATCGACCGTTGACGGCTGTCAGAGCCCCAGGCCTGCTGATAGTGGCAACTGGCACAGGCCGTATTGCCGTCAGATGACAGGCGACTGTCCCAGAATAATTTTCTGCCCAGATCGACTGCAGGTGACGCCACTTCCCTCTCAGTCACAGGCTCCAAAGCGCCCAGTTGAGCCTGAGCCATGGCGCGCAGTTCGTCCGCAGTCTGCCCCACAGAGGGTGTGACCACGGTCAACGTCAGAGCAAGGGCGATGAAACCGTCCCTCACCAGGCGCTGCACTGTGGTCGTTGCCTTGGCACTATGCTTGCTGTTTATGTCAAATCCCATGCTGGGCTCCAAATCAATAGGCTTGAGGGCATTCAGCGAACGCCAGTCTGGCCAGTGCTGCCTCATTCTTGCTTATGATTTCTGCAATCAGATCAGGCAGGGCAGACCCCGTATCCCGCAATACCCCTGCGGATTCTTTGCCAGATACTGCTGATGATATTCCTCGGCGTAATAGAATTCGGCCAACGGACAGATTTCTGTAGTGATCGTGTCCAGTCCCGCCTCTTCAAGCCGCAACTGGGCGTCATCGCGACTTTGTTGCGCCTCCCGGGCCTGGTCACCTGACACCGTGTAAATCGCCGAGCGGTACTGCGTGCCCCGATCATTGCCCTGCTGCATGCCCTGAGTCGGGTTGTGCGACGCCCAGAATTCCCTCAGTAATGCCGCGTAGGACACTTTATCCGGATCAAAATACACTCGCACCACCTCCGTATGACCGGTGGCGCCACTGCACACTTCTTCGTAGGTCGGGTTCGGCGTAAAACCGCCGGCATACCCCACGGCCGTGCTGAAGACCCCGGGCAGTTTCCAGAACACCCGTTCCGCGCCCCAGAAACAACCCAGGCCGAATACGGCTTCCTCCAGCCCGGCGGGCAACGGCGGCATCATGGGGTTGCCGTTGACAAAATGTTCGCCGCTTATACGGATCGGTGTGTCACGCCCGGGCAGGGCCTGATCTGCGGTCGGCACTTTGGTCTTGTCCAGAAACAACATAAAATACTCCCAATCCGATATATTCAAAGAAACACCCTGCTAGAATAACATATCACCGCTTCCACCAACGCCAGGAATAATCAATGAGCTCAGCACTTATGGCCAACTACGGCCACCCGGAACTGCAATTCGCACGCGGCCAGGGCGTCTATCTTTACACCGCCGACAATGAACGTTACGTGGACTTCACCATGGGCATCGCGGTGAATTGCCTGGGCCATTGCCACCCACACCTGATCGCGGCGTTAAAAAAGCAGGCCGATACCCTGTGGCACACCTCCAACCTGTTCAGCATTGAGCCCACCGAAAGACTGGCCAAACGCCTGGTTGAGCTGAGCTTTGCCGATCGCGTGTTTTTTGCCAATTCGGGGACCGAGGCGGTGGAATGCGGTTTCAAGATGATGCGACGTTATCACTACCACCACGGCCGCAAACAACGGGTGCGCATCATTTCACTGACCCAGTCCTTCCACGGCCGCACCCTGGCGCCGGTGGCCGCCTGTCTGAACCCGGTTCATATAGAGGGCTTCCTGGTCGGTGATGCAGGCTTTGATCAGGTGCCCTTTGGTGACCTGAACGCACTGCGCGCGGCCATTACCGACAACACCGCCGGCATCATTCTGGAGCCGGTGCAGGGCGAAGGCGGTATCCGCACAGTGCCGGTGGAATATTTGCAGGCTGTTCGCCAGATCTGTGACCAGCACGGCATTTTATTAATGTTTGACGAAGTACAATCCGGCATAGGCCGCACCGGCCACCTGTTTGCGCATGAAGCCCTGGGCGTGGAACCCGATCTGCTGGCCTCGGCCAAAGGCCTGGGCGGTGGTTTTCCGATTGGTGCCTGCCTGTCCCGGGAACATGTGGCTGAAGTCATGACCGCCGGTACCCATGGCAGCACCTTTGGCGGCAACCCGCTGGCGACCGCTGTGGGTAATGCGGTACTGGATGTGCTGACCGGGCCGGGTTTCCTGACCCGCGTAAACGAACGGGCGACACAATTGCGGGCTGGCGTTGATGAATTGACGGCGCGTTACCCCACGGTATTGGCCGGTCACACCGGGCTGGGGCTGATGCTGGGTTTGCGTTGCGCCTGCAGCAACGCTGATCTGCTCAAAGCCATGGCGAAACACAGGCTGCTGGCGGTCAAGGCCGGTGGCAACTCGATACGGCTATTACCTCCGCTGAATATCAGCGCTGAAGAGGTCGACGAAGGCCTGGCTTTGCTGGCCGAGGCCTGCGCGGACTTGTCCTGAGCCTGATTTTGGGCTATTTTGAGATAACTGTTTTCTATTTGTAACAAATTGTTATAAAGATAAAAATAATGTGCCGGACTCGATCACGGCCAACCGTAGTTGGGAGACTATGCAACCCACAGATTTCCTCACCCGCCTGGGAGAGTCCGACCTGCGCAAAACCCCGCCGGCCTCGTTGCAGCAGGTGGTGGCCCTGTGTGCCGACTTAAGCTGGCAGGAAGACGAGCACGGCGTATGCATCAGCATCAGCAGCTACAGCGATCAGACTACCGCTGCGGCGCAGCTGCTTTATCAGCAAAAACTGGCTGACCTGGCCGCCGCGGACAGTTCAGCCGATGCCGACTGGCAGCGCTATCAAGCCTGTATCAGTGACCGGCAGGCCTTCCGCCAGCTCAAGTGTCGTGTCAGCGGCAGCACCCAGAACTACTACCTGCAGGTCAGCGGTGTGCCCCAGTTTGACGAGCAGCAGAATTTCCTCGGGTATGAATGCGTGGCGATAGACATGAGCCACGAACACAAAAGCGAAGCCAGCCTGCTGCGTTTTCGCGCGGCCATGGATATGTCCATGGACATGATTTATCTGGTGGATCGCGAAACGCTGAACTTCCTGGACGTCAACGACACGGCTGCCCGCGCCTATGGTTTTACCCGCGAGGAGTTGCTGGCCATGGGCCCTTCGGAAGCTCTGGGGTTCACCGCGGAAGAATTGATCGAACGTTACGATCGCCTGATCAATCAGGGTGGCAGCAGCCGGATAGAACGACGTGTCACTCTCAAGGACAACAAACCGGCCATCATTGAGGTTTACAGCCGCGCCACATGTCTGAACGGGCGCTGGATCATTATCGGTGTCAGCCGTGACATCTCCGATCGCAAAAACGCAGAGACGCGCACGCTGCATCTGCAACACATATTCTCCACCCTCAGCCGCATCAATGAAGCCGTCATCCGCGCTGACAGCGTCAATGCTCTGTACAAAAACGTGTGCAAGGCGGCGGTGAACGAAGCCCTGTTTGCCATGACCATGATTGTCACGCCGGACACCAGTGGCGACTTCCGCGGCGTGGCGATGATGGGTGATGAGTCCTTTGAGACCGGCCCCTTGCAGATAAGCACACAGTCCAGTTCACCGCTGGGCCGGGGCCTGGCCGGCAGCGCGCTGCGCGATGGCACTGCCATGATCAGCAACGACTACATGAATGACGAACGCGCCCTGCCCTGGCGTGAACAATTGAAAGCTCAGAACCTGGCCAGCGCCGCCGCCTTTCCGCTGTACCAGCGTAAACAGGTAGTCGCTGTGATGCTGTTCTACAGCAGGGTCAAGGATGCCTTTGACAGTGAAACCCAGGCCGTTATGCAAAGCATGGCCGACAATATTTCCTTTGCTCTGGACAACTTTGCCAACGCCGAGGAGCAGGCCCTGGCGGCGGCGCTGATTCGGGAAAGTGAGGCGCGCTTTCGCAGCCTGACCAACCTGACCTCGGATTTTTACTGGGAGCAGGATGCCAATCTGTGCTTCACCAAATATGAAGGGCGTGTCCTTGGCAACAGCAACAAAAAAGCCGTGGCAACGCTGCTGGGCAAGCATCTGTGGGAAGTTCCCGGGGCGCGGCCCGACTCGCACAACTGGCGTCAGATTCGGCGCCTGATGAAAAAAGAGCAGCCCTTCAAAGACCTTGAACTGACGTTCACTAACGATACAGGCACCCGCTACCATTTCTCTCTGGCGGGTGAACCCATTGTCGACAGCAATGGCGTGTTTGCTGGCTATCGCGGCATCTCGCGCGACATCACCGAGAAAAAACGCATCGCCAATCACATCGAGCACCTGGCCACCCATGACACACTGACCGGACTGCCCAACCGGGTGATGTTCAGTGAACTGCTGCGCCAGGCCATTCGCACCGCCAGCCGCTATAAAGATCAACGCTTTGCGGTGATGTTCATCGACCTGGACCGCTTTAAAACCATCAATGACACCTACGGTCACCATGCCGGCGACACCTTGCTGACCGAGGTCGCCCAGCGCCTGCGCAAACCGTTGCGCGACAGTGATATCGTGGCACGATTGGGCGGTGACGAATTTGTTGTGCTGTTGCACCGGGTCGCTGACAAACAACAGGCCGGTCAAATTGCGCAGAATATTCTGACCATGTTTAAACAGCCGATTGCGCTGGACGAGCACGAATTCGTCGTCAGTGGCAGCATCGGCATCAGCCTGTTCGGCACCGACGCCGATGATGAAGAAAGCCTGATGAAACACGCCGACACCGCGATGTATGCCGCCAAGGACGATGGTCGCAACAGTTACCGGGTGTTTTCAGCCGACCTGCACCAGCATACGCAGGAACGGGCCGGACTGTCGTTGCAGCTGCGACACGCGCTGGAGCGCGGCGAGCTGACGCTGCATTACCAGGCCAAAATGACACTGAGCAGTAATCAGGTGGTGGGTGTGGAGGCGCTGCTGCGCTGGAACCATCCGGAGCTTGGCGAAATTTCACCGGTGCAGTTCATCCCGATTGCCGAGGATAATGGCCTGATCATTCCGATTGGTGAATGGGTTATGGAAACCGCCTGCCAGCAATTGGTGGCCTGGCAGGCAAGAGGCCTGCCCGCGCTGACCCTGGCCGTCAACCTGTCCACCCGGCAGTTTAATCACCCGGACCTGCATCAGCATATCAAAGACGTGATCGCACGCACCGGTTTCGCCGCCAATATGCTGGAGCTGGAAATCACCGAAAGCCTGGTGGTGCAGAATCCGGAGCGGGCCATTGAACTGATGCGCACCATCAAGGACATGGGCGTACGTTTTGCCATTGATGATTTTGGTACCGGTTATTCGTCGCTGGGCCAGCTGCGTCACTACCCTATCGACACGTTAAAAATCGACCGCGCATTCATCCGTGACCTGGGTCAAAGCAAGGAAGATCAGGCTATCAGCAAGGCCATTATTTCCATGGGCAAAACACTGGGCCTGACCGTGGTGGCCGAAGGTGTGGAAACGGCCCGGCAACTGGCGTTTTTGCGCGAGCACAAGTGTGACCAGATTCAGGGCTTTTATTATCATCGCCCCTGCAGCTCGGACGACTTTATTGCCTGGTATCTTCAGGCAGGCCTGCCATCGGG
Source organism: Pseudohongiella sp. (assembly GCF_040877505.1). Classification (NCBI taxonomy): domain Bacteria; kingdom Pseudomonadati; phylum Pseudomonadota; class Gammaproteobacteria; order Pseudomonadales; family Pseudohongiellaceae; genus Pseudohongiella; species Pseudohongiella sp. Next base: position 153,789 of record NZ_JBBDNQ010000040.1, on the reverse strand, counting down.
TGGTGCGGCCTGATTGCCCTGCCCTGACACCTTGCCCTGACACCCTGCCCTGACGCCCAGTGCCAAGCTCAAGTTGAGCGCGCGGCCGCCGCTAACTGGTTAGACTCCCCAGACAAACAAGCCCAGACACGCAAGAGACCCCCGGCAATGGCGCAGCGCATACAATTTTCCGCATCCGAAAAACTGGTTTCCACCACCGACCTGAAGAGCCGAATCAAGTACGCAAATCCGGAATTTGTCAAGATCTCAGGCTTCACCGAGCAGGAACTGATGGGCGCCACGCACAACATTGTGCGTCACCCGGATATGCCCAAAGATGCCTTCAAAGCCTTGTGGACAAACATCCAGGCGGGCCGGCCCTGGATGGGCATGGTGAAGAACCGGTGCAAAAACGGTGATTACTATTGGGTGGACGCCTATGTCACGCCGGTGCTGGAGAACGGCAAGGTCATCGGGTATCAGTCGGTGCGGGTGCGGCCGGACGAAACGCATGTCGACAATGCCGAGTCGTTGTACAAAAAAATGCGCACCGGCGCCTCTTTACGCATGACTTCCCTGTTGTCCTGGCGGCAGTCCTTGTTGATGATACAGGCCGGCAGCGCCATTGCGGTGATTGCCGCGCTGAGCCTGTTGTCCGGCCCGCTGGCCATGGGGCTGGCACTGCTGGCGGCGGCTGCCGGTATCGGCGGCTGCGCCCTGAAACTGGCGCAGATGAACCCGCTGCTGAAAAGCTGTGCCAGCGTTGGCGAGGACGATCTGGCCCGCGCTGTCTATACCGGTCGCAAGGACGAACTGGGCAGCATTGAGCTGGCCCTGAAATACCGCAAATCCCAGGCAGAGACCATTCTCAAACGCATTGATGAAGCCGCCAACCGGTTGACCGTGCTGGCCAAGCAGGCCACAGATTCTGTGCACACCACGGATCAGGCCATCAACCAGCAGCAGCACGAACTGGCCTCGGTGTCGTCAGCTGTCACCGAGATGTCCAGCGCCATCGTGGAAGTGGCCAGTAACACGGCGCGCACCTCAACCGCAGCCGAAGAGGCTGACAATTCCGTGGAACAGGGTCATCACTCCATTGAAGAAAGTTTGTCGGCCACCACCCAGCTGGCGGAAAACATTGATGATATTACCCAGCTTATCAATGGCCTGGGCACCGACAGCAAGGCCATCGGCTCGGTCATCGAAGTCATCAATGCCATTGCCGAACAGACCAATCTGCTGGCCCTGAACGCGGCCATTGAAGCGGCGCGCGCTGGCGAACAGGGCCGGGGCTTTGCCGTGGTTGCCGATGAGGTGCGTACGCTGGCGCAACGCACGCAGAACTCCACGGTGGAGATCAAGGACATCATTTCCCGTATCCAGAACAGCACCGGCAGCTGCGTTGACAGCATTACCGACGCCCAGAGCAAAGCCCAGGAATGTGTCAGTTACAACCGGCAGGCCGGGCAGTCCTACACCTCCATCAGCAAGGCGGTATCTGATATTCGTAACATGACCTTCCAGGTAGCCACGGCCGTGGAAGAGCAGAGCGCGGTAGCGGAAGAGGTCAATCGCAATATCGTCAATATTCAGGGGCAATCAGAAAAAACCAGCGAGGCCTCGCGCAGCAACGCTGACAGCAGCACCCGCCTCGCCAAAGACATCGCCGCCATGCGCGAAATGGTCAAGCAGTTCAGCGCCTGAACGGGCCACCGGCACTGCCCGGTGACCCTCGCGCCCCGCATGATGTGAATCCATTCACTTTTGGTTTAGAATCGGTCTGTTGATTACCTCTACAGAATAACAAGAGACCGAGACCATGCATTACCCGCAACTGAACTTTGACCTGGATGAAACCCTGTCGATGCTGCAGCAGCAGATTCAACAGTTTGCCGCCAGAGAAATCGCCCCGCGCGCCGCCGACATCGACCAGAGCAATGACTTCCCCGCCGAGCTCTGGCGTAAAATGGGCGACCTGGGTTTGCTGGGTATCACCGTGTCGGAAGAGTACGGTGGATCCGGCCTGGGTTATCTGGCCCATGTGATTGCGGCCGAAGAAATCAGCCGCGCCTCGGCCAGTGTCGGTCTCAGCTACGGTGCGCACTCCAACCTGTGTGTCAATCAGATCTATCGCAATGGCAATGAGGCACAAAAGCAGCGCTACCTGCCCGGCCTGATCAGCGGCGAGCATGTGGGCGCTCTGGCCATGAGCGAGCACAATGCCGGTTCTGATGTGGTGAGCATGAAGCTGAGCGCACGCAAACAGGGCGATGTGTATGTGCTCAATGGCAGCAAGATGTGGATCACCAACGGCCCTGATGCGCATGTCTATGTGATCTATGCCCGTACCGATGCGGATGCCGGCGCCCACGGCATTACCGCCTTCCTGGTGGAACGTGATTTCCCCGGTTTCAGCCGCTCGCCCAAACTGGACAAACTCGGCATGCGCGGCTCCAATACCTGTGAGCTGGTGTTTCAGGATTGCGAGGTGCCCGCAGACAATATTCTGGGCGCGGAAAACGGCGGTGTGCGCGTACTGATGAGTGGTCTGGACTACGAGCGCGTGGTGCTCTCCGGCGGCCCGCTGGGTATCATGCAGGCCTGTGTGGACGCTGTGCTGCCTTATATTCACGACCGCAAACAGTTTGGTGAAGCCATCGGTAACTTCCAGTTTATCCAGGGCAAAGTCGCCGATATGTACACCAACCTGAACGCGGCGCGGGCCTATGTCTACGCAGTGGCGCGGGCCTGCGACCGTGGTGAAACCACGCGCAAGGATGCTGCCGGGGCGATTCTGTTCAGCTCCGACAAGGCCACACAACTGGCGCTGGAAGCGATACAGATTCTGGGTGGCAATGGTTATATCAATGACTACCCCACCGGCCGCCTGCTGCGCGATGCCAAGCTGTACGAAATCGGCGCCGGCACCCAGGAAATCCGCCGCATGCTGATTGGCCGCGAACTGTTCCGGGAGACCTGCCCGTGAGCCGGTTAACTTCCGCCATCAGCCCCCAGAGCGAGGCCTTTGCGCACAACTACCAGCATCACGCCGCGCTGCGCGATGAGCTGCAGGCGCTGACGGCAACACTGGCGCTGGGCGGCGACGAGCGCTCCCGCCAGCGCCATCAGCAGCGTGGCAAACTGCTGCCACGTGAACGCATTGAGGCTCTGCTGGACACCGGCTCACCGTTTCTGGAGCTTTCTGCGTTGGCGGCCTATCAGGTTTATGACGATGATATTCCGGGCGCGGGTCTGATCAGCGGCCTGGGCATGGTCTCTGGCCAGTGCTGCGTGATCGTTGCCAACGATGCCACGGTCAAGGGCGGCACCTATTATCCCCTGACGGTAAAAAAACATTTGCGCGCGCAGCAGATCGCCGCCGAGAATCACCTGCCTTGCATTTATCTGGTGGACTCCGGCGGCGCCAACCTGCCCCACCAGGCCGAGGTTTTTCCGGACCGCGAAAATTTTGGCCGAATATTCTTTAACCAGGCACGCATGTCGGCGGCAGGTATCCCACAAATAGCTGCTGTCATGGGTTCGTGCACCGCCGGTGGTGCCTATGTGCCCGCGATGGCTGATGAATCGATCATCGTGCGTGAACAGGGCACCATTTTTCTTGGCGGGCCACCACTGGTGAAAGCCGCCACCGGTGAAGTCGTCAGCGCCGAAGAACTGGGTGGCGGTCATGTACACAGCCAGATTTCCGGTGTCGCCGACCAGCTTGCTGACAATGACATGCACGCCCTGGCATTGATCCGGCGCAGCATTGCGCGCCTGAACCGGCCGACGCAGACGCTGAATCTGAACGCCGCCCCGCCCCTGTTTGACAGCGATGAATTGCTGGGCATTGTGCCTGCCGATGTGCGCCAGCCCTATGATGTGCGCGAAGTCATTGCCCGCATTGTGGATGCGTCGGTGTTTGATGAATTCAAACCTCTGTACGGCGCGACGCTTGTCTGCGGCTTTGCTGACATTCTGGGACAAAGCGTTGGTATTATCGCCAACAACGGCATTCTGTTCTCCGAAAGTGCCCTGAAAGGCAGCCACTTTATTCAGCTGTGTTGTCAGCGCAATATTCCACTGGTATTTTTGCAGAACATCACCGGTTTTATGGTAGGCAAAAAGTACGAGCACGAAGGTATCGCCAAGAACGGTGCCAAGTTGGTTAATGCAGTGGCCACTGCCAACGTACCAAAAATCACCGTGCTGATTGGTGGCAGTTTTGGCGCCGGCAACTACGGCATGTGCGGCCGGGCCTATGACCCGCGCTTCCTGTGGACCTGGCCTAACGCACGCATATCGGTGATGGGCGGTGCGCAGGCAGCCGGCGTGCTGGCACAGATCAGGGCCGAAACCCTGGCCGCCAAGGGCCAGTCATGGACAGCAGAGGAAGAGCAGCAGTTCAAGACACCTGTTGAGGAAAAGTACGAACACGAAGGGCATCCCTACTACGCCAGTGCCCGGCTATGGGATGACGGCGTCATTGCGCCTACGGATACGCGCACCGTGCTCGGCCTGTCGTTGTTCGCAGCACGACACGCGCCCCGGCTGGACACACAATTTGGCATATTCCGGATGTAATCAAAAAAAGAATAAAGGATGCTTATGACTACCAACGCTGACACCACCACGCCACTGGAAATCAGCCGCCCGCATGCGGGTGTGACCGTCTTGTGGCTAAACCGTCCGCACAAACACAACGCCATGACACAGGCCCTGATTGCCGAATTGCATGACACCCTGGGCACGCTGGCGAAAGATGACAAAACACAGGTGCTGGTGCTGGCCGGACGCGGCAAAAGCTTCTGTTCCGGCGCCGATCTGAACTACATGAAATCGATGGTGGAGTTCAGCCACGAAGAGAATGTCGATGATGCCTGCCGGTTTGCCGCCATGCTGCAGGCGCTGCACCAGTTCCCCAAACCGGTTATCGCTGCCCTGCATGGTAATGTATTTGCAGGTGCCACGGGCCTGGCGGCCTGTTCGGATATTGTGATTGCGGCCGATGATACCCGCTTTTGCGTCAGCGAAGTACGCCTCGGCCTGGTGCCTGCAGTAATCAGCCCTTACGTGGTGGCAAGAATTGGCGCGCATCAGGCACGGCGATATTTTTTGACCGCCGAAGTCTTTGCTGCCGACGCTGCCATGCACGCGGGGCTGGTGCACCGCTGTGTGCCCGCCGGGTCCCTGATGAACGAGGTCATGGATACTGCCATGCAATTGCTGAACAACGCACCGCGCGCCATGACCACCACCAAGAACCTGATCAACTATCTTGTGCCCGTACCCGCGTCGCGCGAGATCACCGACTACACGGCGGCGCTGATTGCCCGCGTGCGCACCGGCGCTGAAGCCCAGGGCGGACTGCAGGCCTTTCTCGACAAAAAGGCCGCGCCCTGGCTTGATGACCCGTCCCCAGACGCAGGAAAATCGAAACCATGATGTCACGCCTGTTAGTCGTCAACCGTGGCGAAATTGCCTGTCGCATTCTGCGCACCGCGCAGCGCCTGGGTATCGAATGTGCCACGGTCTATTCACCGGTTGATCGCAATGCCCTGCATATCCTGCTCGCCGACCACGCCTTCGCCCTGAGCGGCAATGCTGCCAGCGACAGTTATCTGGATCAGCAGCAGATTCTGGCGATTGCTGAGCAATGGGGCGCCGATGCCATCCATCCGGGTTACGGTTTTTTGTCCGAGAACAGCGACTTTGCCCGCGCCGTCACAGCGGCCGGTATACGTTTTGTGGGCCCGTCGGCGGATGCCATCGCCGCCATGGGTTCCAAGTCGCGCGCCAAACAGTTGATGGCCGAGGCCGGTGTGCCCATGTTGCCGGGCTATCATGGCGACGATCAGGCTGTTGAGGTGTTGCGTCGCGCCGCCGCACAGGCCGGTTATCCGGTGCTGCTCAAGGCCGTGTCCGGCGGTGGTGGCCGTGGCCTGCGTGTGGTCAATGCGGACGAAGAATTTGATGAAGCACTGGCGGCCGTGCAACGTGAAGCAAAGGCGGCCTTTGGTGATGACCGGGTATTGCTGGAAAAGTACCTGACCCAGGCCCGCCACGTTGAGATTCAGGTATTCGCTGATGACCATGGCAACTGCATTCACCTGCATGAGCGCGATTGTTCGGTGCAGCGTCGTCATCAGAAACTGATTGAAGAGGCCCCTGCCCCCGGCCTGGATGAAAACACGCGCGCGGCCATGGGCGCCGCGGCTGTGCGCGCAGCCACCAGCATTGGTTATTCAGGTGCCGGCACAGTAGAATTTTTGTACCAGAACGGCGAGTTTTATTTTCTGGAAATGAACACCCGCCTGCAGGTGGAGCACCCGGTGACCGAGGCCATTACCGGCCTGGATCTGGTGGAGTGGCAACTGCGTGTGGCCAGTGGCGATAAACTGCCTCTGACCCAGACACAGACCCTGACCCAGGCCCAGGCCGATGTGCCACGGCGGGGCTGGGCCATCGAAGCACGCATCAACGCCGAATCAGGTGCCCCGGATTTTTTGCCCTCCACCGGATTGATCACTCGTCTGGACTGGCCCCCGGGTGCTGGTATTCAGGATGACCGGCAACAGACGAGCGGATTGCGGGTAGACGCCGGCTTTCGCAGCGGCGATCGCATCAGCGTGTTCTATGACAGCATGCTGGGCAAGCTGATTGCCTGGGCACCCAGCCGCGCTGAAGCCGTGGAAAAACTGTCGCAGGCACTGGCATGCCTGCGCATTGACGGCATCAGTCACAATGCTGCGTTCCTGGGCGCGGTGCTGGATACCGCCGCTTTTCGTCAGGCAGATCTGCACACCGGGTTCCTGGCGCAGCATGAGGACAGCATCGCGCTGGCACTGCTGCGCCGTCAGAGCACGCGCCACGACAGGCCTGACGCTGATGCCCGGACTGATAAATGGGCAGGGCTGGCAGGCTGGCGACAGAGCCAGGGCCAGCGCCATGTGTTCAGCCAGCAGTATCATCTGCGGCCCCTGTACGCGGGCACAATGGCGTCTGCAGCCAACAACATCGATACCCTGGCTGCGGGCGGCGCGCAGGGACAGGCGCAGCAGGCATTAAAGGCCCCCCTGCCCGGGCGTGTTATCAAGGTGTTTGTCAGCGCTGGCGATGACATTACCGCCGGCCAGCCTTTGCTGGTGATGGAGGCGATGAAAATGGAACACACGCTGCGGGCCAGCGCCGATGTCAGCATCAGGCTGGTGCACTGCCAGGCCGATGAGATGGTTCAGCCGGACCAGTTGTTGATGGAGTTCGGCAGTGATGAGGAAAAAACCGGTTATGCCAAGTGATAAACGCAGCGGAGAAGCAGCCACGGTGAAGATGTCAGAACTGAAAGGTCGCCCGGTCAGCATTGTGGAGATGGGCCCGCGCGACGGGCTGCAGAATGAGACCACGCAGCTGAGCGCCGCGGTCAAGGCGGGGCTGGTTGATCGCCTGGCGGCCTCCGGCCTGCAGCGCATCGAGACCGGCAGCTTTGTGTCGCCCAAATGGATTCCGCAGATGGCTGATTCTGCCGAGGTATTCGCCGGGATTACACGTCTGCCCGGCGTGCGCTACAGTGCCCTGACTCCGAACATGCAGGGCTTTGAGCGCGCAGTGCAGGCGGGCGCCGACGAAGTTGCCGTGTTTGCTGCTGCATCTGAACTGTTCAGTCAGAAAAATATCAACTGCAGCATACGGGAAAGTATTCAGCGTTTTACCGAGGTTTGTGCCGCTGCGAGGGACGCCGGCATCCCGGTACGGGGATATGTCTCCTGCGCCATGGGTTGCCCCTACCAGGGCGAGGTGCCGGCAGACGATGTTGCCATGGCCGTGCGCGAGCTGATGGCGCTGGGCTGCTACGAAGTATCCATCGGCGATACCATCGGCACGGGCACGCCACAACAGGTACATGAGGTCCTGTCGCGCTGCCTGCAGGAAACCAGTGCCGGGCAACTGGCCATGCATTTCCATGACACCTATGGTCAGGCGCTGGCCAATATCGTGGCGGGTCTGCAACTGGGTCTGAACACCATTGACGCCTCGGTGGCCGGGCTGGGTGGCTGCCCTTATGCGCAGGGCGCCAGTGGTAACATGGCCACCGAGGATGTCATTTACCTGCTGCACGGCCTGGGCATGGTCACCGGTGTTGATCTGTCGCGCCTGATCGACACCAGCCACTGGATCTGCAGTCAGCTGGGGCGCCAGAATCAATCCAAGGTCGCGCTGGCAGGATTACCGGTGGCACGTGGTCTATAACCGTCCCCATTATTAAACAACAGCAACGGAACCCGCCAGCCATGTCTGCAAACAATGACAATACCGCGATGAGCCAGGCCCGCTTCAGTTTGAAGAGCACCGCCCCGGGCGCCTGCCATCTGGTCGACTTTATCGGTTGGGTCAATAAGACCCAGCGCGTGCAGCTCGACAGTTACGCCGCACTGCACCGCTGGAGCGTGCAGAACCGTGAAGCGTTCTGGCAGGCCTGCATGACATTTTGCGAAATCAGGGTGGATGCCCCGGCGCAGGCCAAAGTCTTAAAGCCGGGCCGACAGTTCTGGCTGGATCAGTGGTTTCCCGAACACACGCTGAATTATGCCGACAACCTGCTGCGTTTTCGTGATGAAAAAACCGCGCTGATCTTCTGTGATGAGCACAATAACCGGCAGTCACTGAGTTATGCCGGGTTGTATGAACAGGTGTCGTTGTTGCAACAGTGGTTACTGGCGCAAGGTGTGCAAGCCGGGGATCGTGTCGCCGGATTTGCTGCCAACCGCATCGAAACCGTGGTGGCCATGCTGGCCAGCGCGTCAATAGGCGCCATCTGGTCCTCGTGTTCGCCGGACTTTGGTGTCAATGGCATATTGGACCGGTTCACCCAGATTGAACCCAAAATGTTGTTTGCCGTGCCCAGTCATTGCTACGCCGGACGCGTAAATTCGCATCAGGCGGTACTGGAAAAACTGATGGCCGGTTTGCCATCCCTGCAGTGCGTGGTATTGTTGCCTGAGCTTTATGGCAGCCCTGAGCGCGGAAACAGCCCTGAGCGCCAGAACAGCCATGAGCGCCAGGACAGCCATGAGCGCAAGAACAGCCATGAGCGCAAAAACAGCCATGAGCACAAAAACAGCCATGAGCCCCAGGACTGCGAAACAGTCCACTGGCAGGACGCCGTCGCTGGCTCGCCCGCTACCGACATCACGTTTGCCGCCCTGCCATTTTCGCACCCCTTGTTTATCATGTACTCCTCCGGCACCACCGGTGTACCCAAGTGCATCGTGCACAGCGCCGGTGGCACCCTGCTGCAGCACCGCAAGGAACATCAGCTGCACCTGAATCTGCAGCGCGACGATGTACTGTTCTATTTCACCACTTGCGGCTGGATGATGTGGAACTGGCTGGTCAGCGGCCTGGCCGCGGGCGCCACGCTGGTGCTCTACGACGGTTCGCCTTTTCACCCGCGCCCATCAGTGCTGTTTGACCTGGCGGCCGACACCGGCGTCAGCATTTTTGGCACTTCGGCCAAGTATCTGGCGGCCGCCGAAAAGGCCGGCGTCAAACCGCTGCACTCACATGACCTGTCAAAAATGCACACCCTGCTTTCCACCGGTTCTCCGCTGAGTGCCGAGGGTTTTGATTATGTCTATCAGCAGGTGAAACCTGACATCAGTCTGCAATCCATTTCCGGTGGTACCGACATCATTTCATGTTTTGTGCTGGGCAGCCCGATACTGCCGGTACGCCGTGGCGAGATTCAGTGCGCGGGCCTGGGCATGGATGTAAAAGTTTACAATGAAGCTGGCAAACCGGTGGCTCAGGAGAAAGGTGAACTGGTGTGCCAGCAGTCTTTCCCCAGTATGCCCACGGGATTCTGGCACGACCCGGATCACAAAAAGTATCAGGCCGCCTATTTTTCGCGCTTTGACAATATCTGGACCCATGGTGATTATGCCGAGCAGACCGCGCACGGCGGCTGGGTCATTTACGGCCGCTCTGACACTGTGCTTAACCCCGGTGGTGTGCGCATCGGCACCGCAGAGATTTACCGCCAGGTTGAGCAGTTGCCGCAGGTACTGGAAAGTGTGGCTGTGGGCCAGGAATGGGATCAGGATGTGCGCATTGTACTGTTTGTGCGCCTGCAGCCGGGCGTCACCCTGGACGAACAACTGATCGGCGATATCAAACTCAGCATCCGCAACGGCGCCTCACCCCGCCACGTGCCCGCCGTCATCCGCCAGGTCAATGACATCCCCCGCACCCTGAGCGGCAAAATCGCCGAGATCGCCGTGCGCGAAACCCTGCACGGCAGACCGGTAAACAACAAGGATGCGCTTGCCAACCCTGAAGCGTTGCTGGAGTTTGGGGGGGAAAAGAAAGGGGACGGAGGGAATACTTTTTGATCAAAATGATCAAAAAGTATTCCCTCCGTCCCCATTCTTTTACGTCCCCATTCTTTTACAGCTCAGCGAAGCTGCTGACGATGCGGTGCTTCGATTTTTTGGATGCTACGGTGCCTTCCTGCGGTCGTACCACCCAGGTGGTGTTGATGCCGGCGTCGGCTGCTGCGTCCAGTTCCGCCTCGATGTCTGACAGGAACAGAATATCCTTGGGCGGCAACGCGATCTGCTCGGCCAGGTTGACGTAGGACTGCACCTCCTGTTTTGCACCGATGCTGGTGTCGAAATAACCGGCAAACATCAGCCGCAGATCGCCGCAACTTGAGTACCGGAAAAACAGGCGTTGTGCTTTCTCCGAACCGGACGAATAAACGTACAGATTGATACCTTCATCCAGCCACTGCTGCAGCTTGGGCGGTACGTCAGGATACACATGCGCCTGGTATTCACCGCGCATGTAACCCATCTCCCACACCATGCCCTGCAGGGCTTTGAGCTCTGTGACCTTCTTGTCTTCGTGCATCCACAGGCGCAACTGATCAATCAGCGCTTCGGTGTTCTTCTGTGGAATGCCTGTGTTTTCACTCAGGCTGCGCAGCTGACGTGCCACGTCGCGTTCTTCCTTGTGCTTGCGAATATAATCCGGCAGAAACTGCTCGGCATACACAAACAGGACGTCTTTAACGAAGCGGATGGAACTGGTCGTGCCTTCTATATCCGTAACAATGGCAAGCGGCTGCATTATGACTCCAGACGGGAAAACGATTCAGCAATCGGGCTGCCGGTGTAATTGGCAACCCAGCCTTCGGTGTTGTTAAAGAACCGGATCGCCACGAAGGACGGTTTCGGACCCATGTCGAACCAGTGTGGCGTGTTGGCCGGTACTGAAATCAGGTCACCCTTCTGGCACAGCACTTCGTACACCTTGTCCTGCAAATGCAGGCTGAACAAACCCTGACCATCAACAAAGAAGCGTACTTCATCTTCACTGTGACGATGTTCGCTGAGAAACTTCTGGCGCAGTTCCGGCACCTTGGCTTCGACCTCCGGGTTGGACGCGTCAAGACTGATCACATCCACGGTCTGATACCCTTCTTCCGCCACCAGTTTGTCGATGTCTGCCTGGTACGCGGCCATGACCTGATCACTGCTGTCACCGGCCTTGACCGACCCGGCAGCCTGCCACTTCTCGAACCGGATACCGACGCCGGCCAGTTGCTCGGCAATTTTCACCGGCTCGGTTGCCTGCCACTCCACGGTAGCCGGGTCCGAATCCGAAAAAATCTTCAACGCGCTCATACTCTGTCCTCGTTCAATCCTGTTGCAGGCGTGCCGCCAGCCCGTGGTGCCAATACCAGTCCAGCAGAAACTCAAGTGCCTCAAGATGGCGCAGGGTTTCCGGTAAATCGCGGCCCCAGGTGTAGAGGCCATGACCCCGAATCAGATATGCATGTCCGGTGCCATGTTGCTTCATCCAGCTATCAACCTCGACCGCCAGCGCAGCGATGTCCTGCGTGTTGTCAAACACCGGTATGCGCAGCGTGCTCTGGTGACTGGTAATACCGGCAAAAGCTTTGAGCAGCTCCAGACCGCTGAGTTCCAGCGTGTCCGGGGCATCCATCGACACCAACGTTGCTTTCACCGAATGCGTGTGCAAAACCGCACCTATATCAGGGTCACGCAAGTACAGCTGCGTATGCAGCAAGGTTTCTGCCGAGGGTTTCTTGCCATCCAGTGCCCGCCCGGACAAATCCACCCGCATGATATCGGTCGGCTGCAGGTTGCCTTTATCGCGCCCGGACACGGTGATCGCACAGCTTTTGTCATCCAGACGCCGGGAAAAATTACTGCTGGTGGCCGGACACCACCCCTGCTGCCAGAGCCGTTGCCCGGCAACAATCAGACCTGATACGGCTTGTTGATAGGCTTCTTCCGGATTGTTGGCAGGCACTGGGTTCATGGCGCGCAATTATAGCCCGAATTGGTCAGTCAAGCACACACACCAGGCCTTTCAGATACAGGGCCTCCGGAAACGGCAGGGCCACCGGGTGATCTTCGGCCTGATGCAGGTAGTGGGTGATGCGTCCCTGGCGCCCTGCATCCAGCAGCGCATCGGCGGTAATTTTCTGAAACAGGGCCGGATCAATGGCGCCGGAGCAGGAAAAACTGACCAGCGTACCACCGGGATTAAGCAACTGGGCCGCCTGCAGCGCGATATCCTTGTACGCCCGCGCGGCCTTCTTGAACTGATGCTTGGTCTCCGCGAACTTGGGCGGGTCCAGCACGATCAGATCATACAGTGCGTTCTTGCTCTTCAGTTCGCGCAGATACTCAAATACATTGGCCTGCACCAGGTCGGCCTGGTCGGTATCAAACCCGTTGAGCGCCAGATTCTGCCCGGCCAGCTCCAGAGTCGGTGCCGAGGAATCAACATTGGTGACATGGGCGGCGCCGCCTTTGAGCGCGGCAATACCAAAACCACCGGTATAGGAGAAACAATTAAGCACAGTCTTGCCCGCGCTCAGGCGCTGCACCAGGCTGCGATTGTCGTACTGGTCCAGGTAGTACCCCGTTTTGTGGCCATGCTGAATGCTGACCATGAACAGGCGATCCTGTTCCTGAATCTGCACCTGTTCGGGCGGTTCCTGGCCGTGGACCAGGCCCTGGCGCTGCGCCAGCCCTTCGTGTTTGCGCACCGTGACATCGGAGCGTTCATAAATGCCCAGGCACGGTGACAGCTGCGCCAGTGCCGCAATGATGGTGTCACGCCAGAACTCGGCCCCGGCGCTGAGAAACTGACAGGACAGGTAATCGCCGTAACGATCCACAATCAAACCGGGGAAATCATCCGCTTCGGCGTATACCAGACGGCAGGCGCTACGTGTCGGCGATAACAGGCCGGCACGCCGGGCAATGGCGCGGCGCAAACGTTCGTGGATAAACTCTTCATCGATTATCACACCTGGAGTCACACCCGGAGTCGCATCCGAATCAAACGACCACATGCGCGCGCGAATCTGCGACTCGGGCGACCAAGCGGCAAAACCCAGCGCCTTGCCGGTGCTGTCCTGGATGGCCACGGTTTCACCGGCGGCAGGCTGACCGCTGACCGACGCCACGGCGCCGGAGAAAATCCACGGATGGCGGCGCAACAGCGAACTGTCGCGGCCCTTACTCAATTTAACAACATTCATGGCAGGGGTATGTGTTCCTCATCATCCCCCGGCACCCGGGGAAATTCGCCATTGTCCCAGCGTTTGCGCGCCGCATCCAGCGTGTTGCGCTCATAAGCCACAAAATTCCAGTTGATATGCGGCACCCGGGTGAATTTTTCGCCCCCCAGCAGCATCAGACGGCTGTGCCCGATACTTTCAAACTCAAGATCATCGGCATCCAGCAGCACGAAGTCGCCGGCCTGGTATTCGGTATCACCGATTCTGATGCGGCCACTTTCCACGAACAGCGCCGCTTCATGCTCAGGATTCGGGTGCTCCAGTGTCGCGCCTGGCTGGGCCAGCACATCCAGGTAGAACATGGGCGAAAACGTGCGCACCGGTGAGCTGCGACCATAGGCCTCGCCCACGATCAGGCGCATCATCAGACCGGGCCGGTTGATGGTTGGCAACAGGGATTTATTGACATGCACAAAATCGGGTTCAACGGTTTCGTGTTCCGGCGGCAACGCCACCCACAGCTGCAGACCGTGCAAAGGATGCTGCTGAGCCCGCACTTCATGGGTTTCGCGCTCCGAATGCACAATGCCTTTGCCGGCAATCATCCAGTTCACATCACCGGGGAAAATCTCCTGCACTGAGCCCAGGCTGTCACGGTGCAGGATGCTGCCCTCGAACAGGTAGGTCACGGTGGCCAGCCCGATATGCGGATGCGGTCGTACATTGATGCCTTCACCGGCGGGGAAATCTGCCGGACCAATGTGATCAAAAAAGATGAAGGGCCCGACCATCTTTTTTTCGCGGTGCGGCAATACCCGGCTGACGGTAAACCCGCCCAGGTCTTTGTCATCTGCCTGCAGAATTTTCGCCATCGCTGATTCCTTATTGGCTGAGCTGTTATCTACGCAGCACGTCGCTGAGCGGTTTACGTGGTGAAGGTTTTTCCTTGGCCGCCAGTTCGTCAGGCAGGGTTTCCGGCGCGGCGGCTACGCCAATGGCGAGACCGCAGACCACCTTGTGATCGTCGTCCAGCTTCAGGTAAGCGGCTACCTCGTCGTGCTTGATACCACCCATGCCGTGGGTATACAGACCCATTTGCCGCGCCTGCATGCTTAACGCCATCCACGCCGCACCGGCGTCGTACTCGGCGTAGGCGTTGGCCTTGCCGTTATGGGCAAAGGTTTTTTTGACCACCACAAAACCCAGCAGGGAGGCGTTTTTTGCCCAGCTCTGGTTGCCTTCCAGCAACAGATTCAGATAATCATCGAAGGTCTTGTCAGTGGACACATGGAATTGCCAGGGCTGGGCGTTGAAACACGACGGTGCCCAGCGGGCCGCTTCAAACAGCAGTTCGACATCGGCTTCGCTGACGGGGGTTTTGACAAAAGCGCGTGGCGACCAGCGTTGGACCAGCAATGGATCAACACCCGGCAGGGCATCGCGGGCGCTAAAATCCGGGGAAATGGTATCAGGGTACTGATTTGGCTGTGACATGCTCAACTCCCTTGCGGACACCCGAGGGCGTCACAAAAAGAATTGAGTGTACCTTTCATGCGCGGACGCTGCCAGTGATAAGGGAGCGCTGCCAGTGACAAGAGGCCGCTGCCAATGATAAGCAGGCATTGCCAGTTGTTGCGGGTGGAAAAAAAATGCACATCCATGTGCTCCCTGTCCAAAACACTTACCTTGCTTTCTACACTCTTAATACAACCTCACTACACTCTCACTACATCTAAACTCTCTAAACTCTTATTACATCTACTGCGTTCACTGCATCTTCAACGCTTACAATGTGAAGTCCTTCTTAACATTGTTGACCACCAGGGTGTACTCACCTGCAGGCAGATCATCGGTATCCAGCGTGGTGGCAACCTCAAACATGACCACCGCCAGAATGCAGACCTCAGAGGTGGGCTTCGACTCGGGTATGGCGATGACAAATTTGCCGTCCTGGTAGGACACCGCTTCCGGCAGGATACTGACGCAGGCCGAGCGGTAACCTTTGGCCAGCACTTCAACACTGCCCGCTTCCTGCTGAATCTCCACCGACTCAATATTGGCCAGACTGCCGTCTTCCACGGCCGCAATGGTGAATCTGCCGGCGGCATCCTGAGTCAGCTCGATATTGCGGTAGTGACTGACCGTGTCACCTTCAACCACAACTGCGCCGGGGATAGTCAGAACGTTGTCGCGCAGAACCACCGGCGCCTGTTCCGCCCACAAGGCGTGACTGCAACCCATGAACACACCAGCAATTGCGAAATTTTTCCAGCTGAACATCCTTCTCTCCTTAAAACAAAACAGCCTGTTAATGTTACTTCTCCTGAATACTTCTCTGGTTACTTCTCCTGCGTGGGTCCGGTATCTGCACCTTACCCAGCGACACTGATGCTACCGTGGGAATAATTCCCACGTCAATATATGAAACCGGAAAAAGCGCTTCGTGTGACGACAATCACAAGCTTTCGTCGATAACACCACAGATGACAAAACTGCCAGTACAATCAGACACACAATATTCAGCAATGGCCTCATCGCCAGGAAAACCATGTAATGGATGAACAACCTTCATTGGCCACCGAACGGCTCCTGCTGCGACCGTTTCAAGCCACGGACGCAGCGCAGGTGCAATTGTTGGCCGGCAACCCGAACGTCGCAAACATGACCACCAACATCCCCTACCCTTACGTCGAGGGCGAGGCCGAGAACTGGATAGCTGGCCATGCCGATGAATGGCAACGTGGCAGCGCGGCGATATTTGCCATCTGTCTGCGCAGCAATGCTGAACTGATCGGCGCCGCTGGCCTGATGACGATTCACAACGGCGACGCAGAACTGGGGTATTGGATCGGTGAACCGCACTGGGACAATGGTTACGCAAGCGAAGCGGTAGATACCCTGATTGGTTTTGGAATAACATCCTGTGAATTAACCCGCATTCATGCACATCACTTGTCACGCAACCCGGCCTCTGGCAAGGTGTTAAGAAAAGCAGGACTGAAACGCCTCAGCAAAGGCAGTATCAGCGCACGCGACGGTGTGACGCAGGAAGACGCTGAGTTTTACGAATTAATCGTTACGGATTATTAGTGAACGTCTACGAGCAGCCCCGTTACGCGCAACCCCATAAGGAGTATGAAACATGTTGAATACAGGAACCTTGCTACACCGCCTCGCCCTTGCCGCCGCAGTGCCGCTGGCGCTGGCCGCCTGCGCATCGTCCGAATCGGGCACCAGCGCGGCCATCATGAATGGCATGCAGGGTGAGGAGACACGCTCAATCTGTTTCAATCGCAACATTCAGAGCTGGCACGACTTTGATAACGACTCCATCATTGTCGAAACCTCCGGCGATGAGTACTACAGGCTGGCGCTGGCCGGCGGTTGCAACACGCGCAATGCCTTCATGCAGATCGCGGTGGAATCACGCGGCGGCTCCTGTCTGACAACGGGCGACCGCATCACCTTTGACCGTGACCTGGGTCTGTCGTGTTCAGTGACACAAATCCATCGCTGGCATCTGGCCGATATGGCCGAGTAATTTTATTTTTCATTCCTCACCAGACGAATCCTGAACAAACAGGTGTCAGGATTTACATAGTGTTACAAAAATACAGGACCTACAGGAATTCCTGGCGCCAAAATCCAGTCATAGTATAGGCACGCTGCAAGAAGGAGAATTCAACGATAAAGGAGGAGTTCTTATCAGTAGCCAAAGCCAAAACAGTAGCCAAAACGAAAAAAAACCACTTGTCCTGATCACCGGTGCGGGCGGCAATATAGGGTCAGCGCTGACCAAAAAACTGAAACGTAGCTACCAGGTTGTTGGCCTGGACAGAGACGCAGCTGATTCTGTTCTGGTTGGCGACCTGACCTCCGCCGATTCCCTGAAACTGGCGTTTCGCGAACTGGGCGATCGTTACGGCAAAAAAATAGCGGCTGTCATCCACCTTGCTGCCTATTTTGATTTCACCGGCGTCAAGTCACCTCTATACGATGAAGTTAATGTCCAGGGCACAGAAAAGCTACTCGATGCTTTAAAAGGCTTTGAGGTAGAACGTTTTATTTACTCGGGCACCATGCTCATTCACGAAGCCGCTTCACCCGGAGAGCTGGTCAGTGAAAGTACGCCCATAGCACCCAAGTGGGCCTATCCCGAATCCAAAGCCCAGGCCGAAGCCGTGATTCGCAAGCACAGTAATGGTATGCCATTTACGCTTTTGCACCTGGCAGGCCTGTATGACGACACCACGGCAGTGCCCACACTCGCGCACCAGATAGCCCGCATTTACGAACGTGACATGAAAGCTCACCTGCATTCCGGGAATCCGGACGCCGGTCAATCCTTTATCCACATGGACGATATGCTGGCGCTTTTCAAGTGCTGCGTGGATCGTCGCAGCGACATGCCGACAGACTGCACAATACTGGCTGGCGAGCCTGAGGTCATGAGTTACAGTCAGTTGCAGGACGAACTGGGCCGGTTGATTCACGGAGAAGATGAATGGCGCACAATAACGCTGCCACAACCGATTGCCAAAGCCGGCGCCTGGCTGGAAGAAAAATCCGAGCCGGTGGTGCCCGATGCCATTGACCATGGCGAAAAACCATTCATACGCCCCTTCCTGATTGACCTGGCTTCCGATCATTACGCGCTGGACATCAGTCATGCCAAACACCTTCTGGACTGGCAACCCAAACACTTCATCGGCGACAAGCTGGCCACGCTGGTCAAGAACCTGAAGAAGGACCCGGTCGACTGGTATGAAAAAAACGGCATCCGTGCACCAGAGTGGCTGGTAAACGCGGAAGAAAAAACGGACAAACCGGAAGTCATGCGACAACGTCATGAAACCTGGTACAAGCAAGAGCACGCACGCAACCTGTGGGGGCCCCTGTTCAATATCGGGCTTGGGTTCTGGCTGATTGCATCAGTGCCGCGCCTGGCCTATGAATCCCAGGCCATGGTGTACAGCGATATTGTTGCCGGCATTGCGATTGTAGTACTGGCATTTCTGTCACTGTCCTGGCGCCTGCCGCTGGCTCGCTGGGCGACAGCGGCCGTTGGACTGTGGGTGATGTCCGCGCCGCTGGTGTTCTGGGCGCCCAGCGCGGCCGCTTATCTTAATGGTTCGCTGGTGGGCTTTCTGGTGGTTGCTTTTGCGGTACTGCTCAGGCCTGCGCCCGGGGTATCACCGTTGGCAGTGATGACCGGCCCCTCGATTCCGCCGGGCTGGGACTATTCACCTTCCAGCTGGTTTCAGCGCCTGCCCATTATCATTCTGGCGTTCATCGGTTTTTTTATTTCCGCCTACATGGCGGCCTATCAGCTGGGCCACGTGGACACGATATGGGAGCCATTCTTCACCGGGGCAATACCCGGTGATGGTGAAAACGGGACGGGTGAAATCATCACCTCCTCGATTTCCGAAGCCTGGCCAGTGCCGGATGCCGGTGCCGGGGCGCTGGTGTATCTGGTGGAAATCCTGGTGGGTGTGATTGGATCTTCACAGCGCTGGCGCACCATGCCCTGGTTGACCGTGCTGTTCGGCATCCTGATTGTACCGCTTGGTGCTATTTCCATCTCATTCATCATTATCCAGCCCATTCTGCTCGATACCTGGTGCACACTTTGCCTGATGGCTGCTGCCGCGATGCTGCTGCAGATACCATTCTCGGTAGACGAACTGCTGGCCACCGGGCAGTTTCTGTTGCGACGAAAACGGGCCGGGCATTCGGTGCTACGGGCCTTCTTTTTTGGTGACACCGATGAGGGCAGCCGGACCGAGAACAACGAAGACAATTTCCAACAGTCCCCCTTGATCATCTTCAAACAGATGTTCACCGGCGGAGTCAGGCTGTGTTATTGGTTGTGGCTTTGCGTGGCGACGGGTGTTCTGCTGATGCTGACTCGCCCCCTGCTCGGCGCAGAAGGCAACATGGCCAACGCTCATCATCTGGTAGGCGCACTGGTCATTACGACGTCCATTACCGCGCTTGCCGAAATTGCGCGGCCCCTGCGCTACCTGAACGTCTTTTTGGCGCTGGGGTTGATGATCTGTGCACTGGTGCTGGACGGCACCCTGATGACAACAATGGCAACCCTGATTGCCGCCTCCGTTATCATGGTCGCCAGTTTTCCCCGTGGTCCGGTCAATGGCGCCTATGGCAGCTGGTCGCGACTCATTGTCTGAGTGTGCCTGGGAGTCAACAAGCCCAGGCGCATAAACCAGATCTCCAATGGCAGGGTAACCAGCGGTGGAATCGCGGCGAGGACGGCCAGCGTGGTTGCCCAAAATGGCCAACGCAAACGCCAGGCCGCGATGACTGTCACCACCACGTAGAACACAAAGGCAGCGCCATGCAGTCGGCCAAACAACCAGACACCCAGGTCGGTGGTTTCAGTAACGTACTTGAGAAACATACCTATCAGCAGACCGGCCCAGGTGGCGGCTTCGATCAATGAGGCGATGGCAAACAGTCGGCCGGTGCCGGTGAGGTTTTTGACTGTCAAGACGGGTTTCTCCTGAGATATACTGGGCTTCAATACTGTAGATATAAACAGCATCATTGACAACACCCGAGATAGTCGCTAGCTTAGCGCGAAATCCCGGGTACACTTGAATATTGTAACAATCTTATTATTCATCGTCCCCGACGCGCTTTTACCGAATCGTCGTCAGGAGACTGTTTTGCGATTAGTCCCGAGTGCTCGCTTCCCCGTCATAGCACCCATCCTTGCAGCTTTCGTATTATTCACCTATCTGATGCCGGCCCATGCTGAGCGACGCAATTACCTGCTGCTCGAGCTCGATGGCCACAAGGTCAAGTGGGGAGAAAATCGCTTCGGTACGCCAGCCAGCGTCAGCTATGCCTTTGCCGAGGAAACAATGCACTTCGACGATGCGATCAATTGCCGTGAACTGGCACCGATCGAAGGTCTTGTCGGTGAGCGCCTCTCCCGGGAACAGCTGACGCACGAGACTGCAGTGGCATTCAGGGTCTGGGAGCGAGCTGCGGGACTGTCATTTCACAAAGTCAACGACCCCCGGGACGCGGATATTGTAATCGGCACGCAGGGACGCCCCCGCGGGCGGGCATTTGCCAACGTCAGCTATAAAACCGATGCTGAACACGAAGTGCGCACGATCCGGCAGGCGCTGGTGTGCCTGAACCCCACGCAAATGTGGAAAGTCGGATTTGATGGTGATGAGGATGTTTACGACATTCAATACACGCTTGTTCATGAGATCGGTCATGCCATCGGTCTGGACCATCCCGGTCCCTCCGGACAGGTGATGGCATTTCGTTACACCGAGGCCTTCAATGATCTGCAATCCGGCGATCTGCTTGGCGTGCAACAACTGTACGGACCTCCCAACGCTGGCAGCGCGTCTGCCGAAACCTTCCCTGGCACCGGTCAGTCCGGGATCGTCGGCGCCAAGGTTCCCGAGAATGTCCTGAGCATCAATGACTAGCATGCTCGTTAAAGATCACGGGTGTCAGCTTCACCCGTTGTCGACACACCCCAGCCGCTGCTCGCCACATAGACTTTACTCCAGTGGCTCGCCATTGCGTTGATAATCAGCACCTGTATCAGCGCCCGGGTCGCCGCCAGCCGCTCGCTGGTTGCCATCGACAGATCCTGACTATCAGCGGCCGTCGCCAGGAAGGTGTATACCCGACTAATATGTACCGGCAGGCAGACGCGCGGGGAGCGGTCATTAAAGGCGTGGATGACCGGGTAGGCAAGGTATTTCTGTGACACCCCGGCCATGTCCGCGTGAAGGCTGGCCAGTTGATCAGCTGCAATCTCTATACGCTGCGCTCTTTCGTCCGGTGGCGCCGGGGTCTCGTGCCTGCTCAGATCCATTGCATCGAGAAGCAGCGCGAGGCGTCGTTTCTCCACCACGGCAGTCAACACCTGGATACTGTAGGTGATCGCCAATGTCAGCAAAAACAGACCAGTAAAACCGGCCACAATGGACACCAGCCGCCCAAAGGTATCGAGTACGCGGAAATCACCATAACCCACGGTGGTGATGGTGTAGCCCACATAATAAATGCGGTCTACCAGTGACGCCTCCTGCTGCGTTGCCGTATTGATAAGTTGTATACCATCCCAACAAAACACCAGCACCCAACCCAGCCAGGTGCAGGCCAACCAGAACACAACCAGAACCACCAGCACAACCGATCCTGTCAACATCCGTAACCACTGGCTGTCCAGCCATCGATCAGCCAGGCGAAAGCACTTCCAGGTCAGGTGCGACACAACGTTTGAAGCAGGTCCCGCGCCCTCCATCGTCAGTGTGGTCATGACAAGATCAAGCAATGTGAAGCCAATGATTGCCAGACCGATAACAACAAAAATCCATGACACAGGTCAGTTTCCGTACTTGAATTAGCTGAATTAGCTGAATTAGTTGAATTAGTTAATCACGGCTTCTGGTAACCGAGCGCACGAAACGCCAGATCACCCTCCGCCGGATCGGCGTCAAAGTACACACCCACCTGGCGGGTCGACCCCGCGGGCAAATAGCCGATGCGAGCCTCGGCGCTTTCAGTGCTTCCTTCGCGCGTATGCAGTCTGGCTTCGACACCAAGATCGGAAGCGGTCAGATCACCCGTATTGCGAACGTCGAGAAGCACCAGAAAGCGTGTGCCCGAAGCCGATATCTGATGAATTTCAAAGTCAAACTCCGGAGCTCCTTCTTCACTGGTGACCGCTGTCCACAACAGAAAACTGATGGTACCCACAACCAGCAGCATGCCAACCAGGCCAACCAGTTTTTCCCACAGAGGGGTATCGGACATACCATTGTTCGACGTCAATTTCATAAGTCTCAGATAATCAGCCGGGCCGCTGCTGCGCCAATACCGGCTGGAAACAATAACACCAGGGTATTGGCCAGAAGCGCAGTGAAAGACAACCCATCCGATCTGCCAAAAATCCACAACATCAACACACTGATACTCACACCAACCAGAAGGGCCAGGCAGGTGTAATAAACATAGCCGGTAACAGTGCCGGTAACGCCTTCGCTGCGTTTGCCTTCAGAATAACTGCCGGCAATAACAAAAACATGCATCACCAGAACGGTGATAATGAACAAGCCGAGTAAGTGCCATGGTGACATCTGGTATGCAATCATCGGGATCTCTTCTGTTGGCGCCACGTTAAGAGCAAGAAACAGGGCTCCCACTGCCAACACAACTAGCTCATCACCCCTGCCTTTTTCGTCCGTTCTGTCGTGTTCGCCACTGCCCAGTTCACTTCGTCCAAGTAGCGCACCCAGGCTGGCTGGGATTGTCTGCAGCATGATTGTGCTGAAACTGATGCCGGCGGCCTGGTCAACATTCAGTGTGTTAAACAAAAACAGTGTCAACCCCGACACCAGAAACCCGAAGGCATAGGCGACAAATACATCAATGACATTGTCGACCAGGGCACGGCTGTCAGTAAAACCGATGACGCTGGATACGCCAACGAGTAGGGGAAAGCTCAGAAGCAACAGGCATAGCAGGCGCAGCGGGTCGATGTAAAAACCGAGCCACCACATCTCCATGGTCATCATCAGCGGTAAACTGAAAATGACCGCACCGCCAAACGCCCTCCCCACACCCAGCCACTGTTTCAGAGTAGGGTCCAGATCGGAGGCAGAACTGTCCAAAGGCGTGGTCATATAAACATTGTCTGGCTAATGGCGGGCACCCAAAAACGGGTGCCTGCCAGTGCTATCAGTTGTTGCGATCGTGTTGCACCTTAAGCTCATTGGCCATTCGCAGGTGCGCCTGCAAAATTGGCAACTTCTGTTGTGCAAAACCTCGGATCTGCGCATGGTCAGATCGGGCGGCACGCTCAAATAACTCGATTGTTTCTTCGTGCGCACTGATCTGATTATCGATATAGGCTTTGTCGAACGAGTCATCCCGCACTTCAAGTATCATCGCCTTGGCCTGGTCCATCAGGGTCGGGTCGTCTGACATTTCCATATCAGCGCGTTCAGCGATCTGACGCAGTTCGACGTTGGCAGCGTTGTGATCTTCGATCATAAGGTTAGCGAAGGCATGAACCGCCGGGCTTCCGTCCTCCAGTGCCATCCGTGCATTCTCTATTTCGGCGTGACCTTTTGCCGACGCGGTTTCAACAAAATCTTCTGCATCAATAGTCTTGCGGTTCATATCATCGCTTCCTCTGTTACGATTGGATTGATCTGCATCGTCGTCTACGGTGTTCCCTGCGGTTGGAACACCGGGCTGAGTTGTCTGTCCCTGAGCGTGCAGTTGTGCCACATTCAGCCCCATGGCCAGCGCAACCGCTGCGCCTATAAGTGTGCTTTTCATAGTTATCTCCAATTTAATTTCGTTACCTGAATCTCTATTTATCAACAATAGAGGCTCGAACCGCGTTGCTTGCTGAATCGGGCGGAATTGAGAATTTTGCAACATACATGCAACATAAAAGCTGTATTGTTCGGAAATCGTTTACTTATTTCGCTTGAAATACCTTAATTTTCCAATCGTCGTGTTGACGTCGATATTTTTTCGAAAATTTTGCAACATCGCTGTCGGCCTGATTTATTTCATGAGGCGTTGGATCATCCCACTGTTGCATATCATCCTCTTCTATTTCATAAATGTTGGCATCAGCTTGATTTCTACTCATGGTTCACCTCACTGTTCCGCAACCTCGCATTAATCAACCCGCATTAATCAAGATAGAGCATTGAGTTCGCCTTTTCTGTACGTTTTCGCTCATTGTGAACAGCGTCTCTGACAACTTACAAGAGCGAGACTTACGCGTAGTGTGCGGTAGCGGACCGACAGGAAAAATCGAATAAAAGTAGCCTTTAAGTCAGGCCGAGTCCTTGTAAAAATCACGCATGTAAATCCGAACCCTCATCAATGAGCGGAGATTAGAATGAGCGTACTAACAGGCATATTCGACAATAAGGGTTGCCCTCTGGATAAACAGACGTTTTCCTGGCAGCAGATAGCCAGTCACCCGATCAGTAAACTGGATGACGACGCGTTTACCCGTGTCAGAGTCATTCTCATGGCGGGCATTGAGCAGGACGCGCTGCGCCTTAAACACTTTGGCTCCCGGTTCCATAAGGAGCTGCAGCTTCCACTGGCACAGATCCGCCGCGTCGAGCAACACCAGATGACTGCGATAAACTGGCTGCTCTCGGCCGATCATTCGCCGCTGGAAACGACCATTGCCTTCGAGCAGGTTGCCATCGAAGTTACCGCGGCGGTCGCCCAGACCGAGCCCGACCCGTATCAGGCTCAAACCTACCGCTTCGGACTGTTGGAAGATTTCGATCATCTGTATCGTTACTCGGCAATGCTGGATCGCCTGGAAGGCAAAGACTCCAACAATATCCTGCAAGGGTATACCGATATCGTACCGGGCCGGCCAACATCGGAACATCATCGTGCGCCCGCGGACGACCTGCGGGAGAATTACCAGAAAGCCGATGCTGCCCTGGTGACCAAATTGCACGCTGCCATGATCACCGCAGCAGAGTTCCAAACCCACGACTATTATATGATCATTGGTCCGACATTCAGCGATCCGGTAGCCCGACAACTTTATGCCGAAATCGCCTCTGTGGAAGAGCAGCATGTCACCCAGTACGGGTCATTGATGGACCCCTCCGAGTCCTTTATCGAAAAGTGGCTGATACATGAAGCTATGGAGGTGTATGCCTACGCCAGTTGTGCAGAACAGGAAGACAATCCCAGGATTAAAGCTCTTTGGGAGCAATTTCTGGATTACGAGTTAGGGCACCTGGATGTGGCCTGTCAGTTATTCAAGAAGCTGGAGCGCCGCGATCCCGCAGAAATCCTGGCGGGTACTGTCCCCCAAATGGTCGAATTCAAGAGTCAGCGTGACTTTGTGCGCAAAGTACTCTCGGAAGAGAAAGATCTGCGCACCTCGGGCAGTGAGTATGTTGCCAAGGAACAGGAAAGCGAAGCGTCGCTGCAATACCGCAAGCAGATGAACGACCCGGTGGTTCCGTCCAATATTGCTTCCGCGGGTTACCAGTGGCAGCCAGGAACCGAACAGGCCAAATCCACAGGGGGTAATTCAAGATGAGTGCATCAGCAAAGATGGGACACAACAAAACCGGCGCACAAATGTCACCGGAGGAGATCAAACAACAATTGGAAGCCAATGAGCTGTTCCCGCCGGATATTCCCGGTGACGCCACCGCCATAGCTGAGGCGAGGAAACAGACCATTTCCGCTGCAGACCCGATAGGCACGGTACCCGTACCGGGCTCGGTCAAAGGCATGGTGAAAACGTCGTTTGAGAAAATGATGGGCAAGAACCCGGAAATTCTGATCGACAAAATGGCCGAACGACTCGCATTCGAGCGCACGGGTGTCAGACTGTATGATGCCATGCTGGCGAAAATTGCTGCGCTTGGCAACATCCCCGGGCCCACCGATGTCGAGCCGGTAATTCAGCAATTCCGCGATGAAGAACATCAGCACTTCCTCCTGCTGGTAGCGGCAATGGAAAAGCTGGGCGCTGACCCGACCGCGCAAACGCCCTGCGCAGACCTTGCCGGGGTCACTGCGCAAGGTTTGATGAAGGTTATTACCGATCCTCGTACCAATCTGGCTCAATCCATGAACGCATTACTGATCGCTGAGGCTGCTGACAACGTGGGCTGGGAACTACTGGTCGGCCTTGCCAAAGAGGCTGGCCATGACCATATGGCGGACGATTTCAGCGCCGCGCTGGCAGAAGAAAATCAGCATATGGCAACCATCAAGGAGTTCATGAAACATGCCGCCGTGGCTGAGCTGCTGTAAACGCCCATGGGCTCGTCGCTGACACGAGTGTTGATCATTTATCATTGGTGTCAGCTTCACCCTTTATCGACACATCCCGGCCGCTATGATGTTCAGCCTGATTGACGCTGCGCCGAACGACCATTGAATGTCCGAAGAAAATGTTCCAGGGACTATATTCTTCACAAGCTGCCAATTCCGTTCGCAAACCAACATTGCGTGCTATTTAACTATGCCGGGTGCGTCAGTCTCTTCGCTTAACGCAGGTTGCGCGGCAACACATTATGGATATTGGTGGCGGCGACAGCCGCGTGCCCCTCTGCAACCGAGATCTGATTAAGGGCACTGACAACGTCGCCAATTGCATACAGCCCATCGATTGACGTCATCTGGTCCGCGCTCACCAGCAGTTCGTTGTCCTTATCCACGTTTGCTCCCAGCGCGATGGCCAGCGTCGCCTGAGAGCGACTACCCAGCACCGGGTAGATGGTATCAAAGCTGCGACGTTCACCGCTCCCTTCTATGAAGCCACAGCGCAACCCATCGAATAGCAATTCCTTTGGCTTTTGTATAAACGCGATACCCCAGTCGCTTAGATTCTTGCGCAGTCGTGCATCCACTTGTTCGTCGTCACTCTGCACTAGCGTCACGCTCGCCGAATAGGTGCGCATGAATCTGGCGTGTTCTAAAGCAGTATAAAGTGGCCCATAAACCGCAAGATCACCGTCGCTGACCTCGTAACCGTCGCAGATGGCACACAAGCGAATCGCCCCGCAGTCGATTGCTTCCTCTACCCATGGCTGCGATGGCAGCACGTCCTTGATCCCAGTCGCCAGCAGCACAGTGCGTCCCTGGTAGTGGACGCCATTGGTGTCAGTCACCCGAAAACCACCGCTCACGCGTTCCAACCGCGACGCCGTTGCCCGAGTCACCCTGGTTCCGTACTCCACAGCCTGGGTGCGCAGGCGTTCCAGCAGTTCGTTCCCGCTCAGCCCATTGGGAAACCCGGGACAGTTGTGACTTTGCGGAATCCAGCGCGCGCGACTGTCACCGGCATCGAGCACGGTCACGTCACGGTGATACCTGTTGAGATACAGCGCTGCGGTTAATCCGGCGGGGCCGGCACCGATAATGATACAGCTCTTGAATTCCAGACCCGGCACTGCCTTCCTCCCACGTTATGCGCGACACGAACAAAAGGATAAGAAGGCGGCCCGACGACCCGACGCGCCTCAAATCACGTCGTGAATGAGACCGAGCTCGATTGCTTCATGGCATTCGATATACCAGTTTTCGGGCGCCCTGTCGCGTATCGTCGTGAAGTCCACCTTGGAGCCTTTAACGATCGCCCTAAATCCTTCTTCCTCAATAGTAATAGAATGCTCAATCTCGTGTAGCGTGGCCTTGAGCGCCGCAACACAGGAGCGCAGCGGGCCATTCACAGCCAACTTCTTGTTCATCTGGCGTTCGTGAATCATTAACCGCGTCGTCTTGGTCAGGAAGCGGCAGTCGACCGGAAAGGACGACATAAAAGTCGCACCGGCCGAATAAACCGCGACCTTGCCAAGGAACAGCATCTCGCGCCCACCCTGTTCGCGCAGTAATCGGACATCGTCGCCCATTAACCTGGCCATCTCGGGATCACCACCCAGCGTGGTGATGGTGATAACGATCGGCCCGGTGGCGTTGCAGACTGCAAGTTGCTGCCGAAAACTATCGTACATGTTCTCATCGACAGACCCCGACAAACGTATGTGTGGATTGGCAAGCAGAGCATGGCAGTCGGAATCGAGCATCGAAATCTCCAGCATGAAGGAGTAATAGAATTTTTCGGGTGCCCTGAGAGCAGGACAACTATTTAAACGCTGGGAGATCCATGTTGTCAGTGGGATTTCGAACATAGCGGTCACTTTTCCTCACTTCAGATAGCAATCCTTTTGCGTCTGCTAACGTACAGACCCAGCCCCGGAAATTTGAAAATCTCAACATGGAAGTAAGTCAAAATAATGTGCTACACAAGGAGTCTCAACATGACATCATCCAAGCTTAATGCCGAATACGGCAGCAATGGCAGCAATGGCAGCAAGCCCAACGATACTGAAAACGGAACACCAAAACAGAAAATTGAAGAAGACGTCAATGATATCAAACTCGAAGCAGGCGACAAAGTACGGGAGGAAGCCGAGTCCGGCCAGCATCGGATCGCGAAGGAAGCCGACACGCTGTCAGATGCTATTGATGCAGCGGCTGAGAATCTCGACGATCACGATCGCGAAGGCCTTGCGCGTTATGCCCGCGAGGTGAGTAGTAACCTGTCGAACATGGCTGGACAAATTGAAGGTCGCAGTGTCGATGAACTGGCAAACGATGCCAAGCGACTTTCTCAAAAAAATCCCGCGCTGTTTATGCTCGGTAGTGTTGCCCTGGGTTTTGGGTTGTCGCGTTTTCTCTCATCTAGCGCAAAAAATGCTGCTCAAACCAACGGCGACGGGAGGAGTATGTTATGAAACAGGAACATGAAAGCGTTAAGACCGCGCCATCGCCTGTCGCGAACCAGGAACACAATAGCGAGTCGATCGCTGACTTGATTCGTCACCTGACCAAAGACTTGTCAACGCTACTCGGCAAAGAGATTGAACTGGCAAAAGCTGAGGTCGGAGAATCCGTCTCTGAAGCGAAGATTGCCATTGGTGCCATGGCAACCGGCGCTGCCGTAGCCATGGCAGGTCTTGTTGTTTTGTTAATGAGCGCGGTGTATGGGCTCAGCAACATCCTGGAGCCGTGGCTCGCAGCATTAGTGGTAGGTGCGGCGGCGCTGCTGGTCGGCTGGCTGATGGTCGGTTCCGCGAAAAAGAAAATGAACGACAATTCGATGGTACCCGAGCGCACACTCGAGTCCACCAAAAAAGACAAAGACACATTAACGAGGGCAGCCCGATGAGCGATACTAACAATACTGACAATAGCAACAGCGAAAAATATCAACCCCATGACAACGATCATGATGACAACAAAAGCCCGGAGCGGCTGGAGCGCGAAGTCGATCAGGCGAGAACCCGCCTCGGCAAGACCGCAAATGAACTATCAGACCGACTGTCACCGGGAGAACTTATTGACCAGGCGATGGGCATGGCCCGCGAACACGGCGGTGAGTTGGGTCGCAACCTTGGCACTCAAGTCAAAAACAATCCATTGCCGATGATACTCACCAGTATCGGCATCTCCTGGATGATGATCTCAACTGGCAATAATAGTTCGGCGGGGGCACATCGCTCATTCAAAACCGGCAACGGGCGTGACGTCGGGGATGCCCTTGGTGATACGGCCGCAAAATCACACGACGTGGCCTCAGCCGTCGGGGATCGCGTACATGATGCGACCGGGAACATGAAGGAGTCAGCACAGAGCGTCGGACAAAGTATGGTGCAGTTTTACCGTGACCAGCCGCTGCTTGCGGGAAGCCTGGGCATCGCGATCGGTGCAGCCCTGGGTGCGCTGGTTCCGCCGACAGAGATGGAGGACGACATGTTTGGTGAGACCAGAGATCGCAGTGTCGATGCTGCGAAAAAGAAGGCCGAAAGCAAATATGATGAGTTACGTGAATCAGTGCGATCAGACTAGCAGGCTGTTGAAAAACGTTTTCGAGGCAGCCAGTGCGAGGCAAAAACAGGCGAAAAAGCGGAGTTTACACGCTGTAAATGAGCATTTTGAACCTGTTTTTAACGAAGCAATGGCAACGCAGATAGTTTTTCAACAGCCTGCTAGCCGGGGCTGATGGTTCTTTACAAGTATATCTGTTACAGATTGATTGCCTTAAGTACGCCATCACACAGACCTGACCGCGTGATTGGATCATCTTGTCAGTCATACCCTGCCTCTGGCGTAACTCATGAGGAGTTCATGATCAGAGGCAATTGAGGGTCTCGATTCCGAGCGTTTAGCTTGAAGGACTGGATAGATGGTAAACAATAAGGAGATACGCAGTCAGACCAACGTTTTTGCAAAAATCCTGGGCGTAGTGATTTTTTTAATGGGTAGTGTGCTGGCGATCGGTGGTGCTTATCTGTTGGCGCTCGGCGGATCGCCGTATTATGTTGTCGGTGGCACGGGATTGACCATTGCCGGTTACTATTTGTTTCGCGGTAAAATGCTGGGCGTTATCGTCTACGCAGCCGTGTTTGTCGGCACACTCTTTTGGTCCTTTGCGGAAGCAGACGGATCAGTATGGGCACTGCTTCCCCGCCTGTTTGGTCTTGCCCTACTGATGGCCGTTGCAGTGCTTGTGGTACCTGTGCTGGAGCGCGCGATGTTTGGCTGGAAAACAGCATTTGGCATCGTTTCTGGCCTGCTTCTGGCAGGCGTGGCTACCGGGTTATGGTACGGCGGAGCGGCACGCCAAGAAAGCATGCTAGTGAGCCTGCCCGCAGCCGGTGCTATGGATGCTGATCCATCACCACTCACGAGCGGCGCTGATTGGCCGGCTTACGGAGGAAGCTATGCCGCCCGACGTGCCTCGCCGTTAACCCAGATAACGCCAGACAACGTCGATCAACTCGAACGGGCGTGGGTGTTCCACACCGGCGACATGCCCCAGGGCGATCCTGCCGACAGTAAGTACGGGGCCGAAACAACGCCGCTGAAAGTCGGCGATAGTCTTTATTTGTGTACCGCGACCAACATCCTTATTTCTCTGCATGCAGGCAGTGGGAAGGAGCAATGGCGCTACGACCCCAAAGTTTCACAGGACTATATTCCATATACTGCCGCTTGCCGCGGCGTCGCGTACTATCAATCGGCAAATCAGGCCAGTCAGCCAGGCAATCAAACGCCTGCCTGTGCGGCACGCATCATCGAAGGCACGTTGGATGGTCGCCTGGTCGCGGTCGATGCAAAAACGGGACGCCCCTGTGCGGACTTTGGTCGCAATGGTGAGGTCGACATCACTATCGGCATGGGAACGGTAGAGCCCGGCATGGTGTCGATGACCTCGGCCCCGACAATCATTCAGGGTGTGATTGTGACCGGGCATCAAGTCAAGGATGGCGTCACCATCGATGCTCCTTCGGGCGTTTTGCAAGGCTTTGATGCCGTGACCGGCGAACATCTCTGGGCGTGGGACATGAACCGGCCCGATCTCGACGGTCGGCCAACGGACGGAGAATTTTCGCGCGGCACGCCCAACATGTGGACAACCGCCTCGGGCGATGAAGCCCTCGGTCTCGTGTATATGCCGATGGGGAATTCGGCGGGCGATTATCTCAGTGCTGGGCGCTCTGAAGCCGAAGACAGGTATTCCACAGCTTTGATTGCGCTCGATGTGAACACCGGCAAACCGGCCTGGCATTTTC
Organism: Pseudohongiella sp.; assembly: GCF_040877505.1. Lineage (NCBI taxonomy): Bacteria > Pseudomonadati > Pseudomonadota > Gammaproteobacteria > Pseudomonadales > Pseudohongiellaceae > Pseudohongiella > Pseudohongiella sp. The sequence goes on along the minus strand of NZ_JBBDNQ010000040.1, from coordinate 122,091 downwards.
GCACCGTCAATATCGACGTCTGGGACTACGACCTTGGCTCACAGGCCACGCTGATCGACTTTCCAGCGACCGATGGCGCAGGCACAATCCCGGCGCTCATTTTGCCGAGCAAGCAAGGCGATATGTATGTGCTGGACCGCCGCACGGGCGAGCCCCTAACGGAGGTTTTCGAACAGCCCGCTCCCGGCGGCGGAGTGGAGCCTGAGGAGCGCGCACCGACACAACCGTTCTCCGCTTACCACACCCTCGCCAAAACACCGCTTACCGAGCGCGACATGTGGGGTATGTCGCCGATCGATCAAATGCTTTGCCGCATACAGTTTCGCCGGGCCGCCTATGATGGCATGTACACGGCGCCGACGAGCGATCGCCACTGGATACAGTACCCCGGTTACAACGGGGGTTCCGACTGGGGCGGTATTGCTGTGGACACCGCGCGAGGTGTTGCCGTCGCCAATTACAACGACATGCCCAACTACAATCGATTGGTTCTGCGTGAAGTCGCTGACGAAATACTTGCTGAACAAGAGGCCGGATCGCACGATGCGCTCGCGCCGCAAGCGGGCGCACCGTACGCCATCGATGTCAACGCCGGCTGGCGGATGCCGGGTACCGGTCTCTTGTGCAAGGAGCCGCCCTACGGCGGCATCCGCGCCTTCGACCTAGAGAGCGGCAAGACCCTGTGGGACCGACCGTTTGGCACAGCGAGACGCAATGGGCCGTTTGGCATTCCCTCGATGCTACCGTTTGAAATCGGAACGCCCAATAACGGCGGGCCGATCGTGACCGCCAGCGGCCTCGTTTTTATCGCTGCGTCCACCGACAATCTCATCAAGGCGATTGATCTCAGGACCGGTGCGACGATCTGGAAGGATACCCTGCCCGCGGGCGGGCAGGCCACCCCGATGACCTATGAGCATGATGGTCGTCAATACGTGGTGATCATGGCAGGTGGTCATCATTTCATGCAAACACCGATCGGCGATGCGCTGGTGGCCTATGCGCTGCCTGAGGAGTGACGTTATGTGCTGCCCTCCCGATATCCCAATGCACAATGTCGATCAATCGCGCTCCGCTAAAGTGCTCCCACCGAGGCGCCACGCGATGTCTCTCATCGTCCTCTTTCTCGCGCTGGCGTTGATCCTGATTGTCGCTCCGGACGTTCTGCTGGTGATCTTCGCGGGACTGCTGTTCGCCGTTCTTTTTGGAGGCGGGGGAAATTGGCTGGCCCGGCGCTTGGGCATCGGTCGCGGTTGGGGCGTTGGTTTGTTTGTCCTGCTGATCCTCGGTGGCTTGGGCGGCGTGGCGTTCGCCGTCGCACCGGCGGTCGCGGAGCAATTCGACCAGTTGGCTGAGGAGATTCCATCGGCTATCGAGTCGCTGCGCGCACGCCTCGAAGAATATGCCTGGGGGGAAGCGCTACTGCGTCGCGCCACGCCCGGTGCGATAATTTCAAGTGGCGGTGATGGGACAGCGGCAACGGCAGTCACGATGACCTTCGGCGTGCTCGGCAACGCTGTCATCATGATATTCATCGGACTCTATGTGGCGATCGATCCTGGTACCTATCGCGGCGGTCTCATCAGCATGCTAGCGCCCTCTTTCCGCCCCGCCGGCCGAGAGGTTCTGCAACAGGCCACGGACACCTTAAAAAACTGGCTTGTCGCCCAGCTGATAGCGATGACGGTGGTTGGTGTGTTGACGTGGCTTGGCCTATGGCTGATCGGCGTGCCGCTCGCCCCGGTTCTGGGCCTGATCGCCGCGCTACTCGCCTTCATTCCCAATATCGGTCCAATCATTGCTGCTATCCCAGCCATTCTTCTGGGGTTTTCCGATGGGCCTACGACCGTGTTGATGGTTATTGGTGTTTACATGGCGGTCCAGACCCTGGAGAGCTATGCCATTACGCCGCTCATCCAACAGGAGCGCGTATCATTACCGCCGGCGCTGATCATTTCGATGCAACTGCTGATGGGTGTGCTGTTCGGACTACTCGGACTGGCGCTGGCAACGCCGCTGGCCGCGTTGGGCTTGACCATGGTGCGCGAAACGTACGTGAGCTCTTATCTTGACAAGGAAACGCGTACGGTATGAGGCAGACGAATCTTGGCAGGCCCCAGTCGCGTTGGACCTCCCTGCGCCTGAGCGAGATCACGGCAGCGATTGGCGTCGCGATCGTCGCTGGCCTGGGCGTAGGCCTGGCAGCATTGGCCGTGGACGCAGCGTGGCTGTCGCCTCCGCCCATCGAGCTGGGCACTGTGGCTGACGCGCGGATCGTGATGGGATCGGTGATCAGTGGTCTGATCACGGTCGCGGTGTTCGGTCTGTGGATGCGCACAGTCGTGGTTGGCATCATGGCTGCGCACTTCTCGCCACGCACGCTGTTTATATTTCTGGATGACCCATTCCAGCGCAATCTGCTGGCGTTCATGTCGGCGGGCATCGTGGCCGTGCTGGTGATTTTGCTGAGGATGCCCACCGACGAACAGGCGACCGCTCCTCTTCTGAGTATTGTGCTGGTGGTGTTGATCGCGCTAGCCGGGATTGCGGGTGTCCTGCTGGCGATACAGGATGCTACGCGGAGCCTCTCAATACCGGAACTGGTCAGACGACTCGCCGAAGACGCCCTCAAGGTGCTCGACCGCCTCCCCAAGGAACGGCTTGAACTTATCGAGGTGCCGCCACCAGCGTCCAATGCGCAGACAGTGCTGGCGCCAGGGACCGGCTGGATTACGCGCATCGACATCGACCGGATGCGTAACGCGCTGCCGGTCGGCGGGGTTGTCCATCTGCGCAGCCGGGTCGGTGAGTTTGTCACCCCGCGCAGCCCTGTCGCGCTTGTTTCCTCCATCAAGGTCAACGCAGAAGTTGACTTCGACGCCTTGTCTGAAGCGTGCAACCTCGCCCGCACGCGCAGCCCGGACCTGGACCTCATGTTCGCCGTGAGTCAACTTGTAGACGTCGGGGTGTTCGCGTTGCAGGCGCGCAGTGACACTTCAACTGCCCACGGGGTGCTGGTCCACCTTGAGGCCGTGCTCGAGGAAATCGTTGCCCGGGGACTGCCTCGGCTGCACGACAAAGACAAGGATGGCCGCTGTGTCTACGATGAGGTCGGCTGGACCGCCGCCGACATCCTGAAATTGTGTGTGGAACGCATAAGGGGACAGGCCTCCCAGGACCCGGAATCAGCCCGGCACCTGATGCACATGCTGCACAGGGTCCGGGAGCTTGCCGAGGGCTGTGAGGCGACGACGGTCGTCTCTGAGGCCGAATATCAGACTGGAATGGTGCGTGCGCTTGTTGACGCCAGCCGAGTATGAAAAGAGCTGTTCTATGACACTGGAATGTGTCGAAAGTGTCCATAGAACTGGTGACCATTCAAGGGGTGTTATTCCTGGTCTGGCCGGAAACCTTCCAGCCCACGGACATACTGATTGATCCACTCGGCCTGCTCCCACAACATGTGCAGCACCGATTCCCGTGCCCGGTAGCCGTGACTTTCCTCCGGCAGCATGACCAGCCTTGCCGTACCACCGAGCCCGCTGACCGCCGCATACATGCGTTCGCTCTGCATCGGGAAAGTACCGGAGTTGTTGTCTTCAGCGCCGTGGATAAACAGGATGGGATCCCGGATCTTGTCGGCATGCATGAACGGCGACATGCTGTAGTACAGATCAGAGGCCTCCCAGAAGTTGCGTGGCTCGGCCTGAAATCCGAAAGGTGTCAGTGTGCGGTTGAAGGCACCGCTGCGCGCAATACCGGCGCGGAACAGATCCGAGTGTGCCAGCAGGTTGGCGGTCATGAAGGCACCATAACTGTGCCCGCCTATGGCAACCCGTTCCGGGTCACCCACACCGCGTGCAGCCAGTTCGTCGATCACCGCCTCGGCGCTCAGTACCAGTTGTTCCACAAATGTGTCGTTCGGTTCCTCGTCACCTTCACCGACCACCGGCATGGTGGCGTTCTCCACCACGGCAAACCCCTGGGTCAGGGCAAAATGCGGGCCCCAGTAACTCATGGCGGCAAAACGATAGGGGGAGTCGGCAACCTGCCCTGCCGCATCAGCACTTCTGAACTCTCTGGGGTATGCCCACACCAGCACGGGCAACGGGCCGTCGTTCTCGGGCTCATACCCGGGCGGCAGGTACAGGGTGGCGGAAAGCTGCACACCGTCGGCGCGCTGGTACTGAATGAATTCCTTGTGCACGTTGCGCAGTTGTGGGGTCGGATGCTCGAAGTATGTTAACTGTTGCACCTGGTCATTTTGCAGGTCGCGCTGAAAATAATTCGGTTGTGTGTCCACCGCTTCCCGGACTGTCAGCAATTGTGTGCCCTCATTATTGAGCAGTGCAGAAATGCGCTCGTAGTGCGGGGACTGTGAGCGCCACAGTTCGGTGGTCTCCCCTGTGCTCATGTTGAAGCGCGACAGGAAGGGCCGGTTGCCTTCGGGCGTAGCGCCAATACCACGCATCAGCAGCACATCGCCGTCTTCCTGTGTGTTAAGCACCCAGGTGCCGAACGCCGAGCGTCGCATATCCGGTGAGCCGGGATCGTTGTAGCGGTCCTCGGTGGACAGGTCGAACACGATGTCCAGGGCGTCCGCCGGATTATCCGGGTTGAGCTTCCAGGTTCGGCTGTGGCGGGTGTCGCGCCAGAACTCACTGACCAGGGCATAACCGTCTTCACTCCACTGCAGGCCGGAGTAGCGGTATTCCAGGTCCAGGTGTGTCATCGGCTCTGCGGTGAACGGCGCAGGCAGCGAGAAGATCCGGTCACGCATGGGTACGTCCACGGTAGGGTCACCGCCGTCCAGCGCCTCCACCCAGAACAGGGTGGCCGGGGCATCATTACGCCAGGTCAATGAACGCGGTCCTTCGGTGGTGGCAGAAAAAGCGATCGGTACCTGATCTGCCAGCGGTAGGTCGGCAATGGTGCGCACCGCGTTACCGGTTGTGTCCCAGACCTGAATCAGTTCGGGAAACCGGTAACCTGGCACACTGTAGGAATAAGGACGCTGGGTAAGGCTGACCAGCAGATAGTTGCCATCGGGTGACAGACTGATGGTGCGGAACACGGCCGGCTCACCCACGGGGCGCTCCGAACCGTCCAGTGCGATTTCCATCAGCTGGGCGGTGAAGTAATAGTCAAACAGCGCCTCATCATGGCTGTCCGACAGCAGGTCCTGATAGGTACGTGCCGGTGTCGCCGCACCGATGTTCTGCTGAATGGTGGGCCCGGTTGGCACCGCAACACGTGCGGGTGCATCGCCACGACCCGCTGGCACCACCTTTACCAGTAACGACTGACTGTCCCGCGCCCAGATGTAGGCATCACTGTAGTAGGTGTCATTGACCCTGCGTTCAGTGAGCCTGCGCGCTGACGCTGCGCTGGTATCAACCACCCAGAGCTCCAGCGCGTCGTCAGTGTTCAACAAAAAGGCAATGTGTTGACTGTCCGCAGACCAGTTGACGTTGGTGATTCGTGCGTCGGCAGGCAATCCGCTTACCGGCCTGTCGTTGCTGGTGGCCAGATCACGCAGGGTGAGCCCGGAAATGGTGCCCGGTCGGCTCGGGCCATTGGTATCGGGGTTGATACGCATGCCGGCCAGTCGCAGTTCCGGCTGGGCCAGTTCAGCAATGGACGGCAGTGCGGGTAGATCCATGATCAGCAATGTCTGCCGGTCCGGTGACAGATTCACGGACGGTGTGCGTGCCCCGTCAACCAGGGCCACCAGCTCCGGGCCGGGTACCTGATAGCTGCCCTGCGCAAAAAGGTGTGATGGGACCTGTAGCAGACCCGCACAAAGTAATACGAGCGTGAAATAACGTGCGATTATCTTCGCCATCTTTGTCACCGCCTGATTAATTGCCAACTGTTGTGGGAAAAGCATACCAGATCTTCCGGTGATTGTGTGGTGAGGCTGGAGAGCTGGGTGGAACCTCTTACGCGATGATTTGCTGACTGACAACACGGGTTTTTCCTGAACTCCTAAAACTCTAAATTTCGCAGTAAAAGCAATTACCTATGCTTGCAAAAACACATGAAAATCCGAGGTAACAGGACTATAATACTGTATGTATAAACAGTATCATTGCTTCCCGGGAGTACGGACATGAATATTAATAACGCCAGTAGCTCCGATAACATCAAGAGCGCCACCCAAACCGGCATTGCCATTGCCGCCGACATTCCTTCCGACATTCCATCCAACGACGACGAACTGGTCGCCGCCATCACCAATCTGGCCGGTCATATCAACGCCGCCCAGCATCGCTTTCTGAAACTGCTGGCCGCGCTTGTTGAACGCAACGCCTGGGGCGATGGCGGTGGCATCAAGTCGCCAGCGCACTGGCTCAACTATTATTGCGGCATTGATCTGGGCGCCGCGCGAGAAAAGGTGCGGGTCGCTAAATGTCTGGCAGAGTTGCCTCAGATAGATCAGGCGTTCGCCAGCGGCGCCATCAGTTACTCCAAGGTACGCGCCATGACCCGCAGCGCCACGCCGCAAAACGAAGCTTACCTGCTGAACATTGCCCGTCACGGTACCGCGCAACATATGGAAATGCTGGTGCGCAAATATCAGCGATCACAACGGCTGATGCAGAACCAGGGAAAGAATACCGATGGGGATACAGCCGCTGCCCAGTTTGCCGGTCGGGAGCTGCACTGGCACTACGACGACGATGGCATGCTGGTGATTCGTGGGCGGTTAACACCTGAGGATGGTGCGATGTTTATCAAGGCGCTGGATGGGGCTTTTGCGCAGCTGCAACCATCGGATGAAGAAAATGACCTTGAAAGCGATTTTGAAAGAAACCTTGAAAGAGACATCGAAAAGGACATTGAAAACGACCCGAAAAACGTTTCAGCGGAAACGTTTTCTGCCGAACAGGCACCGTTGTCAGAACAAAACGTTTCTGCAGATACGCCTGCGGATTCACTCACGCCAGAAGCAGACTCCTTTCCCCAGAAACGTGCTGATGCACTGATGCTGTTGGCAGAACAAAGCTTTCTGAACAGCGCGAGCGACCTGACGCCACTGTCACCGCCACAGCGCCATCAGCTGGTAATCCATATTGAAAAGGATTCACTCAACCAGGGCGCCGCTCACCACTGCAGCATCGAACAGGGCCCTTTCCTGTCCCCCGCCATCGCCCGCCGACTGGCCTGTGATACAGGGCTACTGACGGTGCTGGAAGACAAAGAAGGCAATGTGCTCAATGTCGGCCGCAAGACGCGCAGTATCTCACCAGCGATGCGGCGCGCACTCACCCGCCGCGATTGTGGCTGTCGCTTTCCAGGCTGCACCGAAACACGATTTGTTGACGCGCACCACATCCATCACTGGTGCGATGGCGGCGAGACCCGCCTGGAGAACCTGGTGCTCTTGTGCCGACGTCATCATCGATTGGTGCATGAACAGAATTTTGAACTGATCAATCATGGCTCAGGCAACATTGAGTTTCGTCGACCGGGTCAACAGGTATTGCCGCAGGCGCTGTTTCCTCAATTTGGTAAACAGTTCAGTGAGCAGCTTGGTGAACAGACGACTGATGCCGAGCGTCTGGCGATTGAACGCCAGCATCAACACATGGGCCTGGATATTGATGAGTTCACTGCCATCACCCGGTGGCGCGGAGAACGGATGGATTATTCCATGGCGGTGGCGGGGATGCAGGATGTTGGGGGCTTAAACAAGATGGAACCCCACACCGATATATTCTGATTTACACTGCCCCCTCAGTATGAATTTGATATCCGTGACAGCCCGGATCAGTTGACATTTGAATACTCGTCCGATGGAAAAGTCTCTCGCAAACCAGGTTGCGATAAAAGATGCTTCTTGCTAATGGAGCACATATAATGCCGCCCGGCGCCTTATTGTTCAGGCGCCGCTTACAATGGACTAAAAAAATAATTCGATATAATCGAATGGGAGATTTATGAAGAAATCAGTTTTTGCAATCGCAATCGCCGCAGCGCTGGGCACTACGACTCTATCAGCACAAGAGTTGAACTATGATTACATTGAAGTTGGTTACACAGCTATGGATGCTGACGGGCTCGAAGTAGACGGCATCGGTGCAAATTTTTCTGTATCCCTGACAGATGACATTTTTCTGATCTCAAGCATTCAGGATCTGGAGTCTGACGAAATTTTCGGCGCCAAACTGGATCTGCAAACATATTCCGTTGGTCTTGGCTACCGGGCTGGATTGAGCGATGTCACTGACGCAACCTTCTCTGCCAGTTGGATGCGTGGGGAGATTGATGGGAACAACTTTGGTCTGGGAAGTTATTCAGGCACCGGCTATGACCTGAGCGTTGGTCTGCGTCACTTGCTGGCACCGCAGCTGGAGCTGGCTGGCAATGTGACCTACAGCGATTTTGAAGGCGCTGACGGAACCGGCCTGGAAATTGGTGCGCTGTATCACATTACGCCAGTCATCAGCGTGGGCGTTGGTTACAACGTCGCTGACGAGTCGGACGGTTGGAAAGCGGGAGTTCGCCTGAACTTCTGATTGATCAGGATGCCGACTAGCGTATTGCTGGTCGGCATCTCGACAGCCAGCGCATCGGCATGCTACTCGGTTACGCTTCATTAGGCTGGAAAGTGTCTAGAGAACTGGTGGCGATTCACCCACTACTTTGTCGATATATATTTTGGAACAATATCATCACCCTCGAAAAGCTTACTCATTTTATTTAAGTCATCTATGAAACCTTTTTTATCAAGATAAGTATAAGACCAACAACTAAAATTCAATTGAGAAGAGATGCCCACCTCCCTCCTAGCTATATCAAGAATTTCCTCGGCTTTTTCTTTGTCTCCCCTGACCCAATAACACAAAGAGATACACTGCTTCACATTTGGAGTAGCTTTAGAAAAATCTATGGTAGACAGCTTTTGAAGACTTAAATCAATCAGGTCAGATGGCACCACCCCATTCAAACCCCATTCAGCCATTGCGTAATTAAACAATTTTTCTAGCGTAGAGACCTTAGTTGGTCTTGTTTTTGATATTAGAACACACGCTTCTTTAAATTTTCCTAAACCAATCTCTATTAATGCCAAATTCGACTTTAACAAAGCATAGCCTACAGATTCTAGCCTTGAATTATTCTCGAAATATCTGTAAGTGGCTTTCTCAGCAACAACCAGTTCAGAAACTGATCCCATATAGTGATTAGACAGTATCCAAAGAAATCCTTCAGGTTCCAGTGAAAGTGCCGCGCTACTAAATATAGCTCGGTCTACTTCGGCCCTATCGATCCTGTTAAGAAAATTAATTGCAAGTCTCACTTCTGAATAGCCGACGTCTGCGATAGAAAGCACTCTCCTGATCTCTACTACCGCCTCATCTAGTCTTGCGGAAGAGATAAGAAGTCTCGCTTTCCTTAGCAATGGGATTTCTTTATAACCTCCAACTTCCTCAACTAATTCCATAAGAGCAAGGGCATACTCAAAATCGCCATGTCTTTCTTTGACTAGGCTATAAATATAGAGTACCTCAGCATCTTTTTCGTGCCTGTTAGCAATCTTCTCCAACTTGTTCTCTGTACTTACGTCTGTATCGCCACCCTCTTTCAGATTTCTCTTGGAGTTTAAAGTATCTTTCAAGAATGCGACAGCACCGTCTCTGTCTTCAATATTATTGAAAACTATCTTTTCTACTAGCTGCCTGTACTCCTGTGCCAATCTGGTATGAGGCCGATTAAGTGTAAATATGTCCTGATTAAGAAGAGCTAAGCTGTCGTATCTATGTATCGTTGCCGTAAGATCTTTATATTTTAGAAATTTAGCGAAATTATCCAGTCTATCCGAAAGAATTCTATTCTCATCATCCAAGTCGGGAACATTTGAGTTAACAAAATGTTTTTCTATCTTGCTTGAAATATCGGTTCTAGATAAATTTTCAGCATCAACCTGAGATACAATATTCTTTAATCCGAATAGATTTTGCTCATTTGGGAAAAATAGAAAAACGACTGCATTCGGCAATTGCCTTGTGCATATCCCGCTCACGTCTGAGTGTCCAGTTCTCGAATCAATAAGAACATAATCAGGGTTTATTTCTTGAAGCCACTGCGCTTTTAGATCTTCAATTAGCAAATAACCAGAACGATTTTCATATAGATCAAACCAATCAATTTTTGAAAGTCTCGAAGAATAATTTTCATCTAGTGCGCCCGCCGGCATCAGAAACAGCTCTCCATCACACTGTTTGTCTAACTCACACTTTATGATGTGATTTTTAACGTTAGGAGACTCATTACTTTCCAAGTATTGACTTACGAAATCCACAACCCCACCGGCCATAGGTTCACCTGGACAGAATCCAAAGGTATGAAGACCTGGGGCCTCTAAATCGAAGTCGACTACAAGGACTCTTTTTCCCCGCATAGCCAACTCTGCGGCAGCATTTGCTAATGCCATAGATCGACCAACACCACCCTTAAAAGAATAAAACGTTACCGTATACATTCTAGATATTTCTCTTATAAGCTAAATGCATTAGCGCGATCCATAACAGAAGCTGTTACTTTCAAAGATCTAAAATTTGGAGCTTGCTCATGGCTCGGGACTTCCAGACTTCGAGAGCTGGATAGGAATTGTAAGTTCGCAGGATCTCTCACTAGTCTCAACAAGTTATCATATGCACGATTCTGAATTCCCGAGCCATTTTCCCATCGAGACAAACTCGCCGACCCGATACCGGTCACCGCAGAAAGCTCTCTAATTGTCATACCCATGGTAACTCTGATTTGTCTGACAACCTTAGGAGGTAATAGCTCTAAATAATCGCAAACTGCGTTATGTCGAGCATCTTCGGCATCAGCCGCCATATATTGAAACTCACAGGCACCACAGGTATAAACAGGCACTCGTGCCACCAAAGTTACCAAAGCTCCATGGTGGTTATATTCAAATCTAGAATCGACTAATTCGACAGAAACATCGGTCTCACCACAACTTTCGCAAATCTCAACTTCTGGTAAATTACTAAAATTTCCCATTCTTAACGCTCCCTACCTTTGGTGCTGTAATGAAAGCTTCTTCCTATAACTTTACCTTTCGCACCCATATGAACCTTTATATATACAAATGAAACACTTGGCCCAACGTCATACAATAATTCCAAGGCTTCAAGCCCAGGAGGTTTTTTCAACTCGACAACATTTACTTTGTGATCACTGCGCAACAATTTAGCGATTAAACTCCATGCGCTTTCGTCTGTGAACGGAATGCCAGTTATAGGATTTTCTATAGCATATGGATTCCAGTCGCACGGCAGCTCCCTGCTAAAAGCATTTGTACGGGTTGCCTTATGCTCGGCAAGATCTGCCAACTTTTGGCGTTGTTCTTCAAGAGTCGACAAGCGTTAATTACCCCGAAACGGATCATATGATGTAAATATACATCATACCAAAGGTATTTTGCCACCTTTACAAATACCTTGTATCAAATGATAACGCCACGCTCGCCCACAACTTTAACTTTTAAAAGCTAACAAGGCTCAGAACGGAGTCACAATCTGGAAAGGGGATATTCGATGAGAAGTACAGATAGCTGAAAACCAAGTAAATGAGACATAGTTGGACGCCAGCGCTATGCCTTGCACGAAACTACAGGCGCTTTCATGGCATGCGATAGAGATTCGTAAGATATTGTTTTTATGGCGCTCAGGACCGGAATCGAACCGGTCCGGAGCTCCCCTCGAGGACTTTATGCCATCATCCTCTTGTAAGAGTTCAGAGCAAATTGAACGCGTTATCTACTGTCTACATTGCGTCTACATAAAAATATGACGGGGAAGGGACAAACTTATAAGCTCTATAAGTTATTGTTTTTATTGGTGCCCGGGACCGGAATCGAACCGGTACGGAGTTTCCCCCGAGGGATTTTAAGTCCCTTGCGTCTACCAATTTCGCCACCCGGGCATGGGGGGCTGTCTATCTAATTACAGGACCAACTCGGAGGCCGTCCCTTGCGGCCGCTCTCGGACTCCTGTCCTACGCGGCATTTGTGCGTCCTGCATGGCAGCCGCTCTCGGACTCCTGTCCTACGCGGCATTTGTGCGTCCTGCATGGCAGCCGC
>NZ_JBBDNQ010000040.1:0-109891 GCF_040877505.1 Pseudohongiella sp. | reverse complement strand
TCTCGGACTCCTGTCCTCCGCGGCATTTGTGCGTCCTGCATGGCAGCCGCTCTCGGACTCCTGTCCTCCGCGGCACTTGTGCATCCTGCACGTCGTCTACCAATTTCGCCACCCGGGCGGGGGCCTTTTTTGGAAGCTGCGCATTATATAGTAATCACCAGCCTAAACATAGTTGCGGAACCTGTCGCTGAACCACCATGTTGCATCAATCGGAATCGCCAGGAATCTCCGTGTCGGGCCCGATTTCATTCCATTTGCTGACTTTGCCGATGGGCGTCGCGACCAGTTTCAGCCTGATTCTGGGCTGCAGTAATTCATTGAAGCGGGAGACATCCTGTTCGGCCGGGTCCAGCCAGGCATCCAGTGTGGCCTGGTCATCGGGGAGTATCAGGGGCATGGATTTGGGGTGGATTGTCTGCGCCCAGACACCATTGTCAGGCGGCGGCAGTGTGATGATGCTGGCGGACAGGGCTGTTTCGCCGGTGTCGTGGTTGACCCACTCCCGGTAGACGCCGCCGAAGGCGATGGCGTCGCTGACAGGGCGCAGTTTGTGGTAGGTCTTGCCGTCGCCGAGGCCTTCGATGAAGGCGGATGCGGGTATCACACAACGTGATTCGCGGTAGGGTTTGTAGGCAAGTGCCCTGGGGGTATCGAGCTTGTCGGATCGGCTGTTAAAAGACGCGTACTTGTAATTGGGTTTCAGGGTGACGGGATCCAGCATCAGCCACCAGGTGGCATCGCTGACGCGTCTCTCGTCGTCCATCTGGCGCACGATGCTGATGGTGGAACCGGGCGCGGCGTCCGGTGTGAAGCGGAATTCCGGATACAGTGTGATGCCGAGATGATGCAGAAGCGTCATGACTTCGTCGCTGTCGATTACGTTAAAGCGGCCGCACATGGGATTCTCCGAACCGGTTGGCAGAAAATGCTACCACGAATTCACTGACGGCATAGCCAGTGCGAAATAGCCTGCGCGCAATAGGCAGCTCCTGCTGGACATCCAATCGGACCGGCGCTACCTTTGTGGATATTGAGTACTGCCAGAGCCCAATCAAGAGCCAGAACGATAAAGAACTAGAGCAATAAAGAGCCCATCCATGACAACACCCCTGCCCGACGGCCTGATCGTCATAGCCAAGGCCGACTGCCCGACCTGTCGCCTGGTCGAGCCCCTGCTGGCTGAGCTGGCGGCCGTCGGCCCATTGCATGTTTATGTGCAGGATGACAATGATTATGCCGCCGCTGTGCCCGGTACTCTCTACGATGAAACACTGGAGCACTCCTGGCGCCTGGATACTGAATTTGTGCCCACACTGATACGCATGAAAAACGGTCAGGAAGTATCGCGCACCTATGGCTGGGACAAGACCGAGTGGCGCGCTATCAGTGGTTTGAACGGACTGGGCGAGGATCTGCCGGCTATGCGCCCCGGATGTGGCTCCAAAACCCTGGAGCCGGGCATTGCGGAACGGCTGGAGCTGGCATTTGGCGATGTCCGGCTGCAATCCCGGGAAATTGATGTCAGTGCTGAGGAAGACGCGATTGAGGCCTGTTATGCGCGCGGCTGGAGCGATGGGCTGCCGGTGGTGCCGCCGACGCCGGTAAGAGTTCTGCGCATGCTCAAGGGCACACCCCGAGACCCGCAAGAGATCATCGGCACCATGCCGCCGGATCTGGTGCCCTGCACCGTTGAAAAAGTCGCCATCAATGCCGTCATGGCGGGCTGCAAACCGGAGTACATGCCGGTCCTGCTGGCAGCTGTGGAGGCGGCACTGGAAGATGACTTCGGCCTGCATGGGCTGATCTGCACCACCATGTTCGGCAGTCCGATGATCATGGTCAATGGCCCCATTGCCAAGGCCATCGGCATGAATTCCGGCAACAATGCGCTGGGCCAGGGCAACCGTGCCAATGCCACCATCGGGCGGGCCCTGCAGCTCATAATTCGCAATGTCGGCGGCGGGCGCCCAGGCGAGATTGACCGGGCAGCGCTGGGCAATCCGGGCAAGTACAGCTTCTGTTTTGCCGAGGCCGAAGACAGCGAATGGCTGCCGCTGGCCCAGGAGCGCGGCATTCCCGTCGGCCGCTCCGCCGTGACCGTGTTTCCCGGCGAGGGGGTGCAGGGCATCATCGATCAGAAGTCCCGCGACCCCGACTCGTTGGCCCGGTCGATAGCGGAGTCGCTGCGCGCGGTGGATAATATCAAGCTGGCGATGGCCGGCGATGCCGTACTGGTGGTGTCGCCTGAGCACGCGCGGATATTCATTGAAGCCGGTTGGTCAAAGCAGCAGCTGCGCGAGACGCTGGAGCAGCTGCTGATGGCGCCGGGCGAAGATCTGGTCGTGGGTGCCCGTGGCATGGCCGAGGGCATTCCGGCGCGTTTCAAGGACAAGCAGGTACCCAAGTTCAGGCCGGGCGGCCTGCTGATAGTGCGGGCCGGTGGCACGGCCGGCCTGTTTTCTGCGATCATCGCTGGCTGGGCCGCTTCCGGCCCGGTTGGCTCTTCACCGGTGACACGAGAGGTTTTATAAGAGGACACGTTATGAACGAAAACATACTGCTGGATCCGACGGCGGAAAACGCCCCGGCGCAGCGGGCACGGTTATCCCGGCCGGACAGTCTGGATGGCAAGGTTGTGGGTCTGCTGGATATTTCCAAGCCGCGCGGCAATGTCTTCCTGGATCGCATCGAAGAGCAGCTGTCGGCACTTGGCCTGACCGTCAAACGCTACAGCAAGCCTACTTTCACCCGCCCTGCCCCCACTGAGCTGAAGCAGCAGCTGGCCGCTGAAGTGGATGTGCTGGTGGAAGGACTGGCTGACTGAGGATCGTGTACGTCGTGCTGTATGCATGACATAGCCGATCTGGAGTCACGACAGATTCCGGGAGTTGGAGTTGCCTCTACCGAGTTTATTGACGCGGCGGCAGCACAATCCAGAACGCTGGGTTTCGATCCGGCCATGGTATTTGTGCCGCACCCGATTCAGAACCGCACGGATGCGGAGATGCGCACCCTGGCCGATGAGGCTTTGGGGGATATTCTGCGCCTGCTGCGCACCGATCAGGATACTCCCGACCAGGAAACCGAAGACACCTGACACGTCAAGTCAACTTGCCATGTCGGAGATGCTGTCATGAACAACATCTTCGATACACGCCCACCGGCAGTGGACAAGGCGCTGGCCTGGCCGGGCATAAGGGCATTGATAGCCTGTCACGGCCGCACCCTGGTCGTGGACGCGCTGCGCGCAGCACTTCAGCAGTGGCGCGATGGCACACTCCAGGATGAACAGACGCTGGTGGCCGAGGTGCAGACTAGCATCGAGCAACTGCTGGCCCCCACCTTCAAACCGGTGTTCAACATGACCGGCACCGTCATTCACACCAACCTGGGACGTGCGCCCCTGCCGCCCGAAGCTTTTGATGCCATCGCTGCAGTGGCAAGCGGCGCAAGCAATCTGGAATACGATCTGGACCGCGGTCAGCGCGGCGACCGCGATGCTCATGTCGAAAACTGGATCTGCCGGCTGACCGGCGCCGAAGCCGCCACGGTGGTCAACAACAACGCTGCTGCGGTGCTGCTGGTGCTTAATGCCCTGGCGCTGCGCCGGGAGGTGATTGTTTCGCGCGGGGAACTGATTGAAATTGGTGGCTCCTTCCGCCTGCCGGACATCATGGCGCGCGCCGGCTGCAAACTGCGTGAAGTCGGCAGCACCAATCGCACCCATGCCCATGACTACGCCGATGCCATCAGCGCCCGCACCGCATTGCTGCTCAAAGCCCATACCAGCAACTATATTGTTCAGGGTTTTACCAGCAGTCTGAGCGAAGCCGAGTTGGCAGACATCGCGCGTCAAAATGACCTACCGCTGGTTGTCGACCTGGGCAGCGGCTCACTGATTGATATGCAACGCCTGGGTCTGCCGGCCGAACCTGTGGTACGTGAGGTGCTGGCCCAGGGTGTGGATGTGGTGACGTTCAGCGGCGACAAACTGCTGGGCGGCCCACAGGCCGGCATCATCGCCGGACGTGCGGACCTGATCGCCCGCATTCGAAAAAGCCCGCTGAAACGTGCCCTGCGCTGCGACAAACTCACGCTGGCAGCGCTCTCCGCGGTACTGCGCCTGTATGCGAATCCGGACACACTGGCACAACGCGTCCCCACCCTGAGATTGCTGAGCCGGACTCGACCGGATATCCAAAAGACAGTTGCTGCGCTGTTGCCAGCGTTAACAACCTGGGGCGGCGACGCCGTTGTGGTGGACAGCTGTGATGTACTCAGCCAGATCGGTTCCGGTTCGCAGCCGCTTGATCGACTGCCCAGCGCCGCGCTGCGCCTGCGCAGTCAGCTCACCAACAAACGCGCGCGCAGCCGACAGCTGCGTGAACTGGCCGAGCAGCTAAGACAACTGCCGGTGCCGGTGATTGGTCGCATTGCCGATGACAGCCTGCTAATGGACTGCCGCTGTGTGGAAGACCCACAGGCACTGGCAGCGCAATGGTTGAACCACCGGTTTACTTCCCGTTTTGATCAAGAGCCTGCACCGTGATCTTTGCCACCGCCGGGCATGTCGATCATGGTAAAACCACGCTGATCGAGGCACTTACCGGCAAAAAAACCGATCAACTGGCCGAAGAACAACGCCGCGGCCTGACCATCGATCTGGGTTTCGCCTGGCTGCATGACACAGAGGCCGGCATACTGGGATTCGTAGACGTGCCAGGTCATGCACGGTTTATTCGCACCATGCTGGCCGGGCTGGCTGGCGTGGATGCCGCTTTGCTGGTGGTGGCTGCCGATGAAGGCCCCATGCCGCAAACCCGCGAGCACCTGGCCTTGCTGGATCTGCTGGGCATTCATCGTGGCATTGTCGTGATCAGCGCCGTGGACCGGGCTGATGCGCAGCAGCGTATGGATTGCCAGGCAGCCATTCAGGCACTGCTTCAGCACAGTGCACTGGCTGATTCGCCAGTGATACCGGTGGACTCACTCAGCGGTCAGGGGATGCCGGCATTGCTGACGGCGATCAGGACCCTGTCGGCGACAACACCCGCTCGCAACGCTTACGGCCAGCCCCGCTTCCTTGTCGACCGGCGCTTTACGGTACCCGGCGCCGGTTGTGTGGTAACCGGCACCTTGCTCAACGGATGCCTGAATCTGGCACATCCGACACCATTACGACTGGCACCTGTGCACAGGACGCTGCGACTGCGCGGCATCCAGATTGATGGCGAACCGGTGACCGAGATCCGTAGCGGCCAGCGGGCGGCATTAAACCTGACCGGCGAGCTGAACGGCGACCATCCACAGCGGGGGGACTGGCTGGTGGCAGCTGAACTGTATAAAACAGATCAGGTTGAGATAGGTCAAGTTGAGATAGGTCAGGCTGGGATAACTCAGCGACTCGATGTGCAGCTGAGGGTGTTGCCGCAGCAAAAAATGCATCGTGGCACACTGCAGATCCTGACCGGTGCCAGTGCCGTCAGTGGCCGCCTGGTCTGGCTGGAAGCGCCTGTCGGCCCGGAAGCGCGTGGCGGCACAAAACAGCAGACGGGACTGGCACAGTTGCTGCTGGAAAAACCCGTGCATGTGATCACCGGCGACGCTGTCATTGTGCGCGAACCCGCATCCAATATCACACTGGGCGGCGGCCGGGTACTGGATCCGCAGGGACGCCAACGCGGCCGCAGCAGGCCCGAGGCGCTGGCGCGGTTGAACGCGTTATCGACGGTTGATACTGCAGTTGACGCACTGGCAGTCGAGCTGAAACATCAGGCGGAAATCAGTCTGCCGGCTTTTGCCCGGCGCTGGAATCTGACGGCACCGGAACTGGACGCCTTACTGACAGTGCAGACAGTCGTCACGTTGGGTGAAAACGGGCTGAGTCACGCGCGGTTTGCCGTTGCATCAGAGATTATTGTGCAACGTGTGCGACTGGCCCATACCGAGCAGCCCGGGCAACTGGGCGTGCACCCACAGGCGTTGCTGCGCGCGGCAGACACGGGTCTTTCTGCGGCCACGGCAACCCGGCTGATCAACGAGCTGGTAGCCAACGGGCAATTGCGCCGCCATGGCGTTGTTGTTGCCCTGCCCGATCATCAACCTGTGCTGCCAGCACTGGACGAGGCACTTTATCATCGGGTACGCGAAGTTTTGGTCAGTGGCGGACTGCGACCACCGATTGTCGGTGAACTGGGTGAGACACTGGGGCTGGAGCGACAGGATATGCTGGCCGTCATGCAGCGACTGCAAGGCTGGGGTTATGTGCTGGCGGTCGCACCCAACCGCTTCTATCTGCCAGAGCAGCTGGATGATCTGGCGGCAGTGGCACAGACCTTGTGCCAGGCAAGCACGGACGGCGGATTTTCCGCAGCCGATTACCGGGATCGCGCCGACATTGGCCGCAACCTGACGATCAAGGTGCTGGAGTATCTGGACCGGGCTGGTGTGACGGTGTATCGGGACCAGCGACGCTATATGCGTCCGGGCTGGCAGCGGGCGGTGACCGGCAAAATCACGTAAACTGCAGGTGTTGGAAAAGGAAGGACATCGTCCCCGGTGGGGCGCCCGGACTTCAAATCCGGTGAGATGCGCAGCGCGCGTCTGGTGGGTTCGACTCCCATGTCCTTCCGCCACTAAACGCAAATACCCTGAGATCAGCAGGTGATTGATCTTTTTTAGGGGTTGAGACTACTGATGGCGCTGAGACTATAGATAGGGTTGAGACTATAGATAGAGTGGAATTGGAGGCTGGGGTCGGAATCGAACCGGCGTACGCGGAGTTGCAGTCCGCTGCATGACCACTCTGCCACCCAGCCTGTACTGTTCCAAATTCACCTGACTGGCAGGCAATTTCCGGACTGGCCAACGCTGCCCCGGGGGACGTTGCGCTGTGACTGGCCTGTGGCCGTAAGTTTGGAGCGGGAAACGAGACTCGAACTCGCGACCCCGACCTTGGCAAGGTCGTGCTCTACCAACTGAGCTATTCCCGCTTTACTTGGTACTACACTTGGTACTACTGAAGAGGCCCGAATTGCTTGGCCTTCCAGCTCTTTTGCAGTGCGTTTTTACTCACTCCGAAAGAGGCGCTTATTCTAATGCCATTCGGTGTGAAGTCAAGCGCAAATCGTCAAATTTTTCACTGTTTTGACGTCAAAACCGGTATTGCCTTGATCAGGTATTGCGCCATCGACCAGATGCTCAAGGCGGCGGAAAGATATATCAAAGCATAACCCAATTGCAAGAAAAACAGTGGCCATGCCGGTGTATAAGCCAGCAGCACAATAATCGCCAGCATCTGCACCGTGGTTTTGACCTTGCCAATGTACCCAACCGCCACCGCGTCACGCTGGTTGTTGCTCGCCATCCATTCGCGCAACGCAGAAACAAAGACTTCGCGCCCGATAATGATGGCCGTTGGCACCACAAACCAGGCGCTGGGATAGTTCGCAGTGAGCAGCACCAGTGCCATCACCACCAGCAGTTTGTCTGCCACCGGGTCCAGGAAGGCGCCAAAGGGCGAGGTCTGGTTCAGACGCCGGGCCAGGTAGCCGTCCAGCCAGTCGCTGAGACTGGCGATGGTGAACAGAAACGCTGCGATCAGCTGGCTGTGTTGGATTCCGCTGTAGTACACCAGCACAATCACCGGTACCAGCAGAACGCGACAATACGTCACCAAATTGGCGGCATTCAGCATGCAATAATTCCCTGTTTCAACGACTTCTCCTCCATATTCTGGTGTAAACAAATTCGTGTAAATGCTCTTGAAAAGCGTATTCGAGGCAGCCAGTGCAAGGCAAAAACAGGCTCACAAGCGCAGTTTACACGCCCCATATTCAAGTACGAAGAGCAATGAGCATTGTGAGCCTGTTTTTAACGAAGCAATGGCAACGACGATAGCTTATCAAAGCATTTTACTCGTTGTGGAGCGCGTCATAAATAACAGCGGCCAGTTTTTTGCTGATACCAGGCGTGCGCGCCAGATCAGACTCACTGGCCCGCATTATCTCCTGTTGACCACCAAAGTATTTTAATAGTTCACGGCGACGTGAGGGACCCAGGCCGGGAATCTGCTCCAGCGGCGACTGTTGCCGGGTTTTTGCCCGGCGCGCGCGATGGCCGGTAATGGCAAAACGGTGAGCTTCGTCGCGCACCTGCTGCAGCAAATGCAGGGCGGGCGAATGCCCCGGGATCGCCAGTTCCTTCATGCCCTCGGCCGTGGCCACAAACAGGGTCTCCTGCCCGGCCCGGCGGCTGATGCCCTTGGCGATGCCGACCAGCATGATCTCCGGTAGCTGGCAGCCCTGCAGCACATCGATGGCTTGAGCCAGTTGGCCTTTGCCGCCGTCAATCAGCAGAATATCAGGCACCTTGCTGGCCAGCAGGGCCTGGTCTTTGACACTGCCGATATGATTGCTGTCGGACGATGCCTCAGCCTGCTCGTCACTGCCCTCTCCCGGTCCCCCCGGTCCGGCGCTGGGCGCATCCTGCAGCGCCTGCAACTGGCTGCTGAGCTTGCTGTAGCGCCGTGTCAGCGCCTGGTCCATGGCGGCATAATCATCGCCGCCCTGTATGCCTTCAATATTGTAGCGGCGGTAGTCTGATTTCAGCGGGCCATTGTGATCGAACACAACACAGGCACCTACCGTGCTTTCGCCCATGGTGTGACTGATATCAAAACACTCGATGCGTTGCGGCAGCGCATCCAGGCCCAGCTCTGACTGCAGCAGCTCAAAGCGCTTATACATGCTCTGGCGGTTGTTGATGTGGCTTTGAATCGCCTGCTGCGCATTGGACAGCGCCAGATCGCGCCAACGCGCACGGTGACCCCGCACACTGCCGCGCACGCTGACACTCTTGCCCGCGGCCGTGCTGAGTGCTTCCTGCAGGCTTTTCTGTTCCCTGATCAATGGAAAAATGATCACTTCGGCCGGAATGGCCGCTGCCGCCACCTCGCCGCTGTCGCGCAGATAGTACTGCGCAATAAACGCTTCCAGCAGGTCTGCCGGTGTCTCTGCCAGGCGATCCTTGGGATAAAAGTTGCGACTGCCGATGATGCGCCCGCCGCGGATGACAATGACGTGCACACAGGTGTATGCGCCTTCCAGCACCGCCGCCAGCACGTCGGCGTCGCTACCGTCTCCGGAAATCACCTGCTGGCTCTGAATACGCCGCAGATCGGAAATCTTGTCCCGAATGCGTGCGGCCTGTTCGTATTCCAGGGCATTGGCTTTCTGCTCCATGCGCTGACCCAGGGACTGAATCAGCGTATCACTGCGGCCCTGCAGGAACAGGCTCGCATCCTCTACATCCAGTGAATAATCCGACGGTGAGATCAGGCCCACACAGGGCGCCGTGCAACGTCCGATCTGGTGTTGCAGACAGGGTCGGCTGCGATTGCGGAAATAGCTGTCTTCACATTGCCGTACACGGAAGACTTTCTGCAGCAGGGACAGACTTTCGCGCACGGCACTGGCGCTGGGATAAGGGCCAAAAAAGGTGGCATCGCGCCGGCGGCTGCCACGGTAAAACGCCAGACGCGGATATGCGTCTTTGTGGGTCAGCATGATATAGGGGTAGGTTTTGTCGTCGCGCAGCTGAATATTGTAGGGCGGCCTCAGCTTCTTGATCAGGTTCTGCTCCAGCAGCAGTGCTTCGGTTTCGCTGTTGGTGACGGTGACATCGATAGACGCGATGTGTGACACCAGCGCCATGGTTTTGGTGTCCAGTCCGCTGGCACGAAAATAGTTACTGACCCGTTTCTTCAGGTTGCGTGCCTTGCCCACGTACAATACATCGCCGTTGGTATCGATCATGCGATAAACGCCCGGGCGCTGACTCATCACCGCCAGCACGGATTTAGCGTCAAATAGCGGCGCATCAAACACCGGGCCGGTTTTTTGTTTATCGCTGCTCATAAACCACCCGGCGGCGCTGGCACAATGCATACCTCCGGCTGCAGACGCACACCGAAGGTATGTTGCACACTGCTCACAATTTCTGTGGCCAGGTCCAGGATCTGCTGCCCGGTGCCGCCGCCGTAGTTGACCAGCACCAGCGCCTGTTGCCCATGCACCCCCACCGCGCCACGTCGCACGCCTTTCCAGCCGGCCTGATCAATCAGCCAGGCAGCAGGAATCTTGACGTCTGTCGTGGCGGCGGTGGCGCTGGTTGTGGTGGCACTGGTTGTGGCGCTGGTAATTGCAAAAACGGGAATATCCGGCCAGCGCTGCTGCAACGCGGCGCAGGCATCGGCACTGATGACGGGATTACGAAAAAAACTGCCGGCATTCCCGAGCTTTGCCGGATCCGGCAGTTTACTGCGGCGGATGGCACAGACCGCGTCGAACACCTGTTGCGGACTCATGTCGGCGCTGGCACCGGGGTACTGCAACAAAGCAGGATAGGTGACCACGGCGCGCGGTGTGCGACTGAGCCGGAAGGTGCAGGACAGAATAATGGCGGTGTTTTTTAATGTTCGTTTGAAAATACTGTCGCGATACGCGAACTGGCATTCATCCCGGTCCAGCTCCCGGACCTGAACTGTCTGCGTATCAAAGTAACGGATGGACACCAGCGTGTCGGCCAGCTCTACGCCGTAGGCGCCGATGTTCTGCACCGGTGCGGCGCCCACGCTGCCGGGAATCAGGGCCAGGTTTTCCAGGCCGTACCAGCCCTGACGCAGACAGTATTCAACCAGTTGGTGCCAGTTCTCCCCTGCCGCCACAGTGACCAGCACGGCGTCTGTATCAGCCGGGTCAGCCTGATGCCGGATGCCTGCCAATTGCATACGCACGACCAGCCCGGGCACATCCGCATGCAGCAACATGTTGCTGCCGCCGCCCAGAATGGTGACAGTCAAATCCCGGTCATCAGCCTGTTGCAGCGCCGCTGGCAGTTCATCCTCCTGATCAATACGACACAGCCATTGCGCGCGTGCCGGCACCGCAAACGTGGTCAGAGGCGCCAGATCCGCATCCGCCTGCCAGGCCATCAACGCTCACCCGTGGTTTGACTCTGCAGGCGTGACTGCAAATCTGACTGCAGGTCTGCCTGGGCTGCCGCCAGCAATGCAGCACAGGCCTGTTCAACCAGATCCAGCACCTGCTCAAAGCCTTCATCGCCACCGTAGTAAGGATCAGGTACATCGATTGCTGATACAGCCGCATGCGACAATAACAGACTGACTTTGTGCGCCGATCCTTCCGGCGCCATGGCCAGCAGATGATTCAGGTTGCTGCTGTCCATGGCGAGGATATGATCGAAACGATGGAAATCTTCCACACTGACCTGACGCGCCCGCTGCGGGCTCATGTCATAACCGCGACGGGCAGCGGCAGCACTTGAGCGCGGATCGGGTGCTTTGCCAATGTGGTAGGCCGCTGTACCGGCCGAATCAACCACGATGTGGTCCTGTAGACCGGCGTCGGCGATGCACTTTTCCATGACGGCCTGCGCGGTGGGTGAACGGCAGATATTACCCAGACAGACCATCAGGAAACGGGTTTGCGTGTTCATCAGTATTCGCTTTCACTGAGGAAGGCACTGACAGCGGCCAGGTCTTCCGGCGTATCGACGCCGGCCGGCACGTGTTCGCAGGCCTCATCCATGATGATACGGACGCCATGGTGCATCGCGCGCAGTTGCTCCAGTCGCTCACTGATCTCCAGCAGGGATCGCGGCCAGGATACAAAACGGTTGAGGGTTTTGACTCGGTAGGCGTAAATGCCGATATGACGTTTGCCATGCACATCGCCTGCATTTGCACCGGGCGTGGCGCCCTGCCAGGGCAAGGGCGAACGGCTGAAATAAAGCGCAAATCCGTCGGCGTCGGTGACCACTTTTACCGCGCTGGGGTTCGTCAGTTCGGTGCCATCGTGAATGGCATGATAAAGGCTACTGATACCCGCACTGGCATGTTGTTCCAGATTCGCCGCCACCTGGTTGATGGTAGCCGGCGGTATCAGGGGTTCGTCACCCTGCACATTGACCACAATGGCGTCATCGGGCAGGGCCAGCGTCTGCGCGACTTCCTGGATACGGTCGGTGCCCGACTGGTGATCTTCCCGGGTCATGACAACCTCGGCGCCGAACTCGCGCGCAGCACTGGCGATGCGGGCGTCATCGGTAGCGACATAGACGGCAGAAGCGCCGCTTTCACAGGCACGTTCATAGACGTGCCTGATCATGGGTTTGCCGGCAATATCCAGCAAGGGTTTGCCCGGCAATCTTGTTGACGCAAAACGCGCCGGTATCACCACAATAAAACTCATTTGCGATTCTCGCGCTCGTCAGAACTCAGGGTCCGGGCCTCGTTCTCCAGCATCACCGGAATATCGTAACGTATGGGGTAAGCCAGGGCATCGGCGTAGCAGATCATTTCATTCTGCTCGCGAATATAAACCAGCGGGCCTTTACAGACCGGGCATACCAGTATGCTGAGTAATTTCTTGTCCACGCTTGTTCTCCGCGTTGTACAGTTTGCTGTCGAATGCGTTATTGCTGTTGCGAAATGTCCTGACGCCGGGATGTCAGCGTCGGCTGCCGATTGTTTGTTGCTTGCCTGCGCAGGGCCAGTGTGTGCGCCACCTGATCACAGAATGCTTCGGAAAATGCATGATCCAGCTCTGCGCTGACCACCAGATACCACCAGTGATCACCGGCAAATTTTTCGCATTTAACGGCGTCTTTTTCCGTCATCAACAAAACCTTATCATGAGCATAGGCCAGCTCGACAGCGCTGTAAATGTGATGATCATCATAGGCATGGCATTGTGCCTGTATGCCCAATTCCTGCAGGGTAGCAAAAAAGCGCTGCGGGTTGCCGATACCGGCCAGCGCATGCACGTTCTCCCGATCCGGCTCAGATGGCGAGGACGGCTGGGATGGAAAGCACAACGCCAGCGCCTGCAGCTCGACACGGGCACCAGTTTTTACATTGACCCAGTATTCCGGCACCAGACGCATGGTGGACACCGGTGTCTCACCGGCAGACAGTTCATTTTCGCTGAGTACTTTATTGGCGCCATTGATGACCACGTAGTCGACGTCCTTCAACCGCGTCGGCGGTTCGCGCAGAGGGCCGGCCGGCAGACACCAGCCGTTACCCAGCCCGCGTGCACCATCCACCACCACAATCTCTATGTCCCGCCACAGGCGGTAATGTTGCAAACCGTCATCGCTGATCACCACATCGCAACGGCCGCCGTCGACCAAGGCCTGCAAACCGCGGCTGCGCTGAGGGTCCACCACCATCGGGCCATGGCTGTAACGACGCAGCAAGCGGGCCTCATCGCCGGTGCTGGCGACATCGCTGTCCGGCGTCACTGCAAAAGGATACTGCGCCGCCCTGCCCCCGTAGCCCCGACTCAGTATACCAGCAGTGATGCCACGTTCATGCAGGGCGTTGGACAGCGCCAGCACCAGAGGTGTTTTGCCGGTGCCGCCGACAGCAATATTGCCCACCACAATAACCGGCAGCGCAGCCTGTTGCTGCGTGACTTCCTGCCGCAGCCGGCGCCGCCCGGCCAGCCAGCTGAACAACGTACTCAGTGGCCACAACAGGATCAACCAGCCTGCTTTGTTGTACCAGGCTTTGACCAGAAACATCAGTCTTCTGCCTCCTGCGCGCCGCCGGTATCCGCTGAGTTCAGCGATGATTCGGCGAACTGCAGACGATGCAGGCGCGCATAGTGTTTATCCAGCGCCAGCAATTCGGCGTGGGAACCCGATTCCACGATGCGCCCTTTATCCATGACCAGGATCAGATCCGCGCTTTCGATGGTCGACAGGCGATGCGCAATGACAAAGGTAGTGCGGCCACGCATCAGTTCATTCAGAGCCAGCTGGATATGCTGTTCAGACTCGGTATCCAGCGCCGACGTGGCTTCATCCAGAATCAGCACCGGCGCATCTTTCAGGAAGGCGCGCGCAATGGCCAGGCGCTGACGCTGGCCACCTGACAGCAAGGTACCACCGTCTCCCACCTGCGAATCAAAGCCGTCCGGCAGCTGGGCTGCAAACTCGGTAACATGTGCGTTGTCAGCGGCTCGCTGGATCTGCTCGGCAGTCACTTTGTCGCCGATGCCGTAGGCAATATTGTCGGCCACACTGCCTTCGAACAACACCACTTCCTGGCTGACAATGCCGATCTGTTCACGCAGATTGGCGAGCCGGTAGTCCGCCAGGGAAACGTCGTCCAGACGGATGTCGCCGCTGCTGTGTTCATAAAAACGGGGCAGCAGGCTGACCAGCGTGGATTTGCCACTGCCCGAACGTCCCACCAGGGCGACGGTTGTGCCCGGCTCCACGCGCAGATTGATGGCCTGCAACACCGGTTCGTCTTCCTGATAAGCAAAACCAACATCGCTGAACTCGATCAGGCCGCGGGCACGTGTGGTTTCATGTGAACCCTGGTCAGTCTCCGCCGGCGTGTCGACCAGCTCAAAAATGCTGGTGGCTGCGGAGATGCCGCGCTGGATAACCGCATTGACACCTGACAGCTGGCGAATGGGTTTGGCCAACATGCCAGCCACGGTCAGGAATGACACCAGTTCTCCCGGCGTGGACGCGGCCAGCAGTTCCGGCGACAGGGCAAACCAGATCAGGATGGCCATGGCAACACTGACCAGCAACTGAATCAGCGGCGTTGCAGTGGACTCGGTGGCCACCATTTTCATATTCTGCCGCCGGTTTTTTTCACTGGCACTGGAGAAACGGTCGGAGACATAGTTACTAGCATTGAAGGTGCGGATGACCCGCTGGCCTTTGATGGACTCGTTGGTGATCTGGGTGACATCACCCATGGAGTCCTGCATTTGACGACTGTAGCGGCGATAGCGCGTGGTCGCCAGATGCACAACAAAAGCGACACAGGGCGCCACCAGCAAAAATACCAGACTCAGGCGCCAGTTCACCCAGAACAGATAGAGCAGCAGACCGATCACGGTCAGGCCCTCGCGCATGATCACGGTGATGGCATTGGTGGCCGCGCCCTTGATCTGCGCCACATCGTAGGTCACCTTGGAGACCAGGCGGCCGATGCTGTTCTGGTCATAATAACGCACCGGCACGGCCAGCAACTGATCCACAATTTCGCAGCGCAGCTTGTGTACGACATGATTGGCGACATGTTCCAGCGCGTAGTGGCCGAGAAAACCACCCAGGCCGCGAAACAGAACTATCAGTATACAAAGCAGTGGCGCCAGAACGCGCGCATCCGGATTCTGAATCGCGACCTGATCGATGGTCCAGCCCAGCCATGCCGCCGTGGCGGGCGTGGTAGCGGCAAAAATAAGGTAGCCCAGAAAACTGATGCCCATGATGCCCAGGTAGGGAAGAATGTAAGCGATCAGGCGCTTGTAAACCTGCCAGCCGGTCATCTGCGGCGCCGGTTCCTGCACCGGGGTCCCCGGTTGGTTCTCGGGCTCGGGCTGGGGCTCGGTCTCGGGTTGGGGCGAACCGGGATTAGTTTCACTCATGGTGTCTGTCTACCTTCATGGCAATTCTTCTCCGCCATCATTGTCCGGCGCTGTCGCGTCATTGTCGCCGTCTTCTGCCCGCCGCGTGGCAATGCTCAGACGACTGAAGCCGGACTGCCCGATAGCGTCCATGGCAGTGACCACCGACTGGTGCGTGGCTTCGGCATCGGCGATCAGCAACACCGGCGTGCTGCGATCGCCTGCTGCCGCATCGATCAGGGCGCGGCCCAGTGTCATCATGTCACCATCGGCCAGTACGCGGTCGTTGACGCTGTAGCGCCCCGACTGACTGACCAGCACTTCGATCTGATTGGGTATGGGTTCGGCCTGCTCGGCATTGGCCTCGGGCAGATCGACGGCTATTCGGGTTTCGCGGGTAAACGTGGTGGTGACCATAAAAAATATCAACAGCAGAAACACCACATCAATCAGGGGCGTCAGATTGATGGCTGGCTCCTCGAGGGTGCGTCGGGGAAATTTCACGCTGAGGGCTCTTTATCTGCTGAGGTGACCTTGAGATCACCCAGATCGACGGGCGCTTTGTCGAGCGCGTCAACCAGCTTTGCCGATTCCTGCTCCAGCGCCAGCACCAGCGAGTCCACCTTGCGGATAAAGTAGCGGTGGCAGGCAAATGCCGGAATGGCCACACACAGGCCAGCTGCCGTGGTGATCAGTGCTTCGGAAATACCGCCGGCCAGGGCGCTGGCATTGCCCGTGCCCTGAATCATGATTTCAGTGAATACCCGTATCATGCCAATCACCGTGCCCAGCAGGCCCAGCAACGGCGTAATCGCGGCAATGGTGCCAAGGGTACTCAGATAACGCTCCAGTTCGTGGATCACCACGGCAGCACTGTGCTCGATGGCGTCCTGCATCTGGGTGCGCCCCTGCCTGGCGTGCAGCAGACCGGCGGCCAGGATCTGACCCAGTGGCGATGCCAGCCGCAGTTCTCGCATGCGGGTTGAATCCAGTTCGTTGTTCTTGATCCAGGTCCAGACCTGCCCCACGGCATAACGCGGCGCAATGCGGTTGACCGACAGGGACCAGGAACGTTCAATGACAATCGCAATCGCCAGAATGGAGCACAGAATTATCGGCAGCATCAGCCAGCCGCCCGCCATCACGATTTCTACCACAAACGTTGCCTCTCTCGTCTCGCGCGGATACGGCCGCTACTTTACCATATTCATCCGGCGGGATGTTATGCCAGAAGCGGCGATAACGCTGGCGATGCGTCGCTGACAGCAATGGCCCGCCGGGCGCACCCAGCTCGATTTGCACCGCACCTGAGCGTGGCGTCTGACAGACCACGCTGCCGTTGTGGCGCAAACGCCGGACCACTGACGGCGACGGATGCGAGAAACGGTTGCGATAACCGGCCGACACCACGGTCAATGCCGGTTGCACAGCCTGCAAAAACGCCAATGACGACGAGCTGGCGCTGCCGTGATGGGCCGCCTGCAGCACGTCCGCTCGCAAACCTGACGGCCTGTCCCGGTGTCGGCGCAATAACGCGGTTTCGGCAGCCAGCTCTATGTCCCCGGTCAGCAGCGCCCGCTGCCCGCCGGCACTGATCAGCAGCACACATGAACTGTTGTTCTCGTCACCGTTGTGGTCGGGATGCGGATGCAGAATTGCAAAGCTGACGCCATCCCATTGCCAGCGCTGCCCCGCCCGGCATTGCTCGAAATTCGGCTGGCCCGTCTGATCCTCCCCTTTACCCTGGCCCTGGGACGGCGTCGATCCGCCACCGAGTCTGCGCCGGATGGGAAACTGTTCTGCCACCGAATCTGCCCCGCCGCTGTGATCCTGATGCCAGTGGCTGATGATCAGCATGTCCAGAGTGCGCACATCACGCAGTCGCAGATAGGGCGTAATGACCGCGCGACCGGTGTCGAACTGCGGGCCCAGCGCGGGCCCGGTATCAAACACCAGGTTGTGCCGCCGGGTGTGCACCACCACGGCCAGGCCCTGCCCTACATCAAGAAACTGTAACTGCGCCTGACCATGGGCGGGTCGCGGTCGATCAGCTGGCCATAATAAAGGTGTCAGTAAACACAAAGGCAACAGCCACGGGGTGCGCGAGGGCACCAGCCCCCTGGGAGAGAGCAGCAACAGCACCGCCAGCATCGCCGACGCCGCAGTGACAAACCCGGGTGGCGCGGGCTGCCAAAGCGCCGGCCCGGTCTGCGCCGCCACCGACAACCCGGCAAACAGCCAGCCCAGCAAGAGATCGGCCAGCGCCAGTGGCCAGATCGCGAGCATCGGCAGCCATATCAACAACAATGCGCCGGACAGGGCCAGCGGCACCACCAGCAGACTGACCAGAGGAATGGCCAGCACATTGGTCAGCGGCGAAATCAGTGACACCTGCCCGGTCCACAGCAGCAGCGGCAACAGCAAACCCAGACTGACCGCCCACTGCGGCTGAATCCATTTGCGCCACAGCAACTGCCAGGACAGACGTGACGGCGGCCCTGTGTCGGCACGGCGATAACCGGTAAATGCAAACAGCAATGACGCCACGGCAGCAAAGGACAACCAGAAACCGGCCTGGGTGACACTCATGGGGGCCAGGGCCAGCACCAGTGTTGCTGCCAGCAGCAGGCTGTAACTGGGCAGAAAGCGCCGACCCAGCAGATGCCCGGACATCAATACCAGCACCATGATCAGGGCCCGCTGCGTGGGCAGCGAAAATCCGGCCAGCGCGCTGTACATCAGCGCCGCCAGCACCGCCGCCATGGCAGCGTATTGCTGCGCCGGCAGCCAGGACATGAGCCGGGGTAACAGCCGCACCAGCAGATTGATCAGGGCGTAGGCGGTCATGGCAACAAACCCCACATGCAGCCCGGAAATGACCAGCAAGTGGTTAGTGCCGGTGCGCGTGAGCAATTGCCATTGCGCATCGGAAACACCGTCGCGATCACCCAGGATCAGAGCGCTGAGCAGGCCCGGATAATCCAGGTCAGGTGCCAGTTCATACAAACGCTCGCGCAGGCCCGCCCGGACCGACTGCAGACCGGGACCGGCCGGCGCCAGACGTGCATTAAAAGTGGTGTCACGGACGTAACCCCGGCCTATGATGCCGCGCTGAAACAGGGCGGCTTCGTAGTCATAACCGCCGGGATTGGCAAACCCATGGGGCCGGTTCAGCCGCACCCGGAAGCGCCAGCGCTCCCCCGGCCACAGACGCAGGCCCGCGTAATCGTTGAGACTGATGCGCGCACCGGTCATGCCTGTTGCCTGTGCCGGGACCGGGCAGTCACGCGGATGCAGGCGAAAACAGGCCGACTCGATTTGCAGCTCGAATTGTTGAAATTGTGCGTTGGGCGACGGCAGACTGATAATCTGGCCGCTCACCCAGAAGTCCACACCCTCCAGCTCACGCGGCAGCTGTTGGTGTTGATGACGCGCGGCATGCAGCCAGGACCATAAAAGGCCCAGCAGCACAGCCAGCAACAGCAGCACCAGCAGGCGACAGCGACCTGTTGGTTGCCAGCAAAACGCCACCACCAGCGCAACCACTGCGCACAAAAGCAGACATACGATGCCGACCACGGGCCATGGTGGCAACACCGGCACCCGGCTGAACAGCCAGATACCCAGACAAAACGCCAGCATCCCTGCGCGCATAAAAAATCATGACCGCCGCAACGGCGGCCTCCGGGTTTAGTTGAAATCATCATGCAATTCAGGTCAGCATCCGATGCCAACGGTAATTGAATCCTACATTCGGGGTTGATGAAGCTTACTGGCGATAAGCCGATTCAGGCTGACACCCGACTCCGCCGCTTCGATTGCCAGCGAGCGATGCGTTTCCGGTGGGACACGCACCATAAACTTGCCGCTAAACTGCTTTGACGATATGGGCTCCGGAATCTTCTCTTTGTGCTTAACCATGTCTTCCAAACAGTCTCGCACTAAACAGCGAATGCCTTTAAGCGCTTCCTCTGGAGTATCCGCCAGCCAACTCAACCCGGGAAACTCTATGCATAAACCTACATTCTCCTGATCTTCCTCAGACCAGGTCACCCTGTAGGTATAACGATCAATTGTTGTTACCACTTAGCACCTCCAACCGCTCAACTGCCCGAAGCACCTGCCTGACTTGATAGGCTTTTGCCATACCCTTGGCACTCTGAATATTGACCCTGGGATCTCCATGCCAAAGAGTTCTGTAAACCCGATGACTCGATCCCGACTGACGTGGTTCGCCAAAGTAGGCATCGCAGACTTTGCACAAGTCACTGAATTTGATGCTACTGGGGCTACTCCGCATTCGGGTAAGGATATGGTGAAGGCCAGCCATAAAAAATGATACCATTAATGATACTATTTTCAAGGTCGAGTTAGCGGGTCAGTTGCGCGGCAGATCACATGAAGTGCTCTTTCTGCTTCGACTTTAGAGGTATAGCAGACCACCGGCGCAAGCGCCCGTTATTCGCTTCGCAGCGCCTCGGCCGGCAGCACGCGCGCGGCGCGCCAGGCGGGATACAGGCTGGCCAGCAGGCACAGAAGCAGGACGCCCAGGCTGACACCGATCAGGTCACCCGCACGCAGTTCAGAGGGCAGGAAATCCACCGGATACACATCGGCGCTCAGCAGCTGCGCACCCGACAGTTGTTCGATCCAGGCAAACAGGTCACTCACGCTTACGGCCAGCAGAACGCCGAGCACCAGCCCGATCAGCGTGCCCAGCAGACCGACCAGGCAGCCCTGCAACACAAAAATACGGCCGATCATGCCGGGAGATGCGCCCATTGTCCGCAAAATGGCGATATCACCGCGTTTGTCGCGCACAATCATGATCAGGCTGACCACCAGATTAAAAGCGGCCACCGCCACCAGCAGCCACAACAGGAAACCGACAATCGTGCGCGACAGACGGATATTTTCGTAGATGGCGCCGAACCACTGCGTCCAGGTCTCCACATAAAAGCCCTGCGGCAGAATCCCTTCAACATCGCTGCGCAGGGCGTTTACCGCCAGTACATCGTCGGTGCGCAGGCGCAGACCATTGAAGCGGTCAGGCTGACGGTACAGGGCCTGGGCGTCTGCCAGTGCAACCATCACCAGGCGTTCGTCCAGCTCCTGGGTACCCACGCGGTAGATGCCGCCAACGCTGAAGCGACGCTGCACCGGTAATGGTGCCACCGGATTGATCGATACGTTCAGGGAATACAATGTAACGCTGTCGCCCAGACCCACATCGAGGCGCTGCGCCAGCGTTTCCCCCAGCACCACCTGAAAGCGCGATTCGCCCAGGGACGCCAGACTGCCCGCACGCATGAAATCGGACAGGCGCGAAATCTGTGCCTCGCGCGCCGGATCAACCCCGTTCACCAGCACCCCGACATTATCCGCAGGCCCCGCGATAACGCCGTTCACTTCCAGCACCGGGGCGCTCATGTTAACGCCGGGCACCGCCAGCACTTCGCTGTCCAGCTGCGCCCAGCGCCCGGTACTGACGTGCTCCTGTGTCTGTATGGTCGCGTGCGGCATGATGCCCAGCACATTTTCCCGCACTTCACGGTCAAAGCCGTTCATCACTGACAATACGGTGATCAGGATGCAAACGCTGAGTGCCAGACCGCCCACCGTCAGCATGGACATAAAACTGACCAGCTGGCTGCGCCGGCCCACGCTGACATAACGCAACGCAATAAAGGCGGTCAGGGAACGGGTCATGCCTGCAGACACCCGTTGTTTAGCAGCAGCACCCGGTCCAGACTGGCGGCAAACTGTTCATCATGGGTGACGACCACAAAACTGGTGGCCAGGCGCTCATTCAGGGATTGCATCAACTCGTGAATGCCACTTGCCGTGCGCCGGTCCAGGTTGCCGGTAGGTTCGTCCATCAACACGCAACGCGGTGAGGCTACCAGCGCACGGGCAATGGCCACCCGCTGCCGCTCTCCACCCGACAGCTCGGCCGGCTTGTGGCTCAGGCGATGACCCAGGCCCACGGTGTGCAGCAACTCGGACGCCCGGTCGCGGGCCTCGCTGACCCTGGCGCCGCCAATCAACAGCGGCATGGCGACATTCTCCAGCGCACTGAACTCGCCCAGCAGGTGGTGAAACTGATACACAAAACCCAGGTAGCGGTTACGCAACAGGCCCCGCTCCTTCTCCGACAGGCTTGCCAGCGCCTGCCCGGCGACCTGAATATCGCCGCCGGTGGGCGCATCCAGCCCGCCCAGCATATTGAGCAAGGTGGTTTTGCCGGAGCCGGAACTGCCGACAATAGCGATCCGTTCGCCCGGCATCACCTCCAGATTGATGTCGCTGAGCACTTCAACCTGCTGCGGCCCCTGCGTGTAGATCTTGCTCAGGTGTCGGCAACTGATGACCGCGTCCTGAGTTGCCTGATGCCCGGGTGTTGTCATAACTGGCTCCAGCGTCATTTATTCGTACCTCAGAACGTCAGCGGGCTGGATGCGCGAAGCACGCCAGGCCGGGTAAAGAGTGGCCAGCAGACTGATCAGCAGCGCGCAGGCACAGACCAGCGCCACATCGGCCCACTGCAACTCAGATTGCAGGTGAGCGATCATGTAGACATCGCCAGGTGCCAGCGTGTTATTCAACAGCGTCTGCACTGTCCTGGTCAGATCGCCAATGCTGGCCGCCAGGGCAATGCCGCCAAGGGCCCCCAGCACGGTACCAAACACACCGGCGGCAAAACCCTGGATGACAAACACCGCCATGACGGTGCCCCGCCCGGCCCCCATGGTGCGCAGAATCGCGATGTCGGCGCTTTTGTCCGCCACCGTCATGACCAATGTGGCAACAATATTGACGGCGCCGATGATCACGATCATCAGCAGCATGAATCCGGTCAGCACCTTCTCCATGCGCAGGGCATCAAACAGACTGCGCCGGGTCTGATCCCAGCTACTGACCTGATAGTCCGCAGCGGGCAGCGCGTCGGCGGCCTGAGCGCTCAACGTGGCAGCATTAAACAGGTCGTCGACCCGCAGCCGCATCTGCAGACGCCCGCCCGCTGCCGTACTGCCGACAAACAACGACTGTGCGGCCGACAGGTTGACCAGGGCAGTGCTGGCATTGTCGTAAAAACCAAAATCAGCGACACCCAGCACCCGAAAACTGCGCGCATCACCAGTATCGCGGCGCAACAGGCTGGACAGGGGCGTGACCGATAACTGCATGCCGTTGAACATGCGCAGCCGGGATGCCAGACGGGTGCCCAGAATAATGCCATCGGGGGTAGCCGCGAGCTCCTCAATAAGTTGCCGCATATTGGGGCTGTCCTGTTGCAACACGGCGGGCTCGGACGCCGGATCAATGCCGCGCACGGCAACAAATTCACCGGTTCCTTCATAACGCAGCCAGGCTTCGCCTTCTATAAAAGGCGCGGCGGCCACAATACCGTCCTGCTGCTGCAATATCTGCGCTGCCTGCGGCCAGTCAATACCGTCGGCAGGCAGCACCAGTCCGGCGTGTGGTACCGATTTCAGGGTTTCATCGCGCATGGTACTGGTGGAGGCATTGATCACCGACATCACCGCAATCAGTGCCAGCACACCCAATGCAATGCCCAGCATGGAAATCAGCGAGACGAATGACATCAGCTGATTTTTTTTGCGGGCTCTGACAAAGCGCAGCCCGACAAACAGGACCAGGGGTTGATACATGAACGGCTTATCCGGAATTAACAGCAACGAATCGACGGCAAGGATTCTAGCAGACTGAGGAAAAACAAACAGCGAGCTTGTGAATAAGTCATTCAGGTATTTGAATAAGCGAGGGTTTGCTGTTATAGTCGCGAAGCTGCGGAGATGGTGACAGAAACCACTTTCAAACAGGTTTTTAGCAGGACACCGGCCCGGCCGACCGCCAGCCTGGTGTAGCGTCAATCTCAGAACAAGCGACACGAAAAACACCAACGAACAGAAACAACGAATTTGCAGTACCGGATTTTTTAAGCAGTACTTAACCGAGCAACCAGATTGTAGACTCGGGTGAATGATTTTTGCGCGGGGGCGCACCGACTGTGTTTGCCCCGCTGCATCCCGCTCCAGCAGGATCTCAGCCACACAAACTGAGCCGCAGAGCCGGAAAGCCGGGCACACAAACGGCGACAACATACAAGCAAGGCAGCGTACTGGCTCTGATTTACGAGCTGACGCTGTCAGTAAAAGACCGTGATCTCGACACGACCGGGCCATGTTTCATAGCCCCGATTCCGATACCGGGAACCACGGTTGCAGTGACAGCAGGAAACCCGGATTCTTTCCATGGATTCGGGCAGCAGTAGCGGCAAGACTCCGTCGACGGCCCCGCATTTTCGGGCAGACTGAAACGGATACCGGCCCCCATTGCGCCCCTGTCACCGGCATGTCTCACAGCCCTATCAGGCTGTCAATTCATGTAGATTGCTTGTCCTGTCCCGCCCCGCCTGCGCAAATCTGTACGTTGACCATGCCGAAGTAACCAGGCTGCGTCTGCGTTCAGATTCCCGTAAATCATCTCACCTGGATTGACAGATCTGGTTCAACAGAGATGTGTATCCATTATGAAAAGAATGTTAATCAACGCCACGCAGGAAGAAGAGTTGCGGGTTGCCCTCGTTGACGGCCAGAAACTCTACGACCTCGATATTGAAAACCGCACACGCGTGCAGAAAAAGGCCAGTATCTTCAAAGGCCGCATCACCCGGGTAGAACCCAGTCTGGAAGCGGCCTTTGTCGACTTTGGCGCCGAACGTCACGGATTCCTGCCGCTGAAAGAGATCGCCCCGTCCTACTTCCGCAAAGGCACCGACGGTGGTCGTGTCAATATCAAGGAAGCGGTCGCCGAAGGCACCGAAGTCATTGTGCAGGTGGAAAAGGAAGAGCGCGGCAATAAAGGCGCGGCCCTGACCACCTATATCAGCCTGGCCGGTCGCTACCTGGTTCTGATGCCAAACAACCCGCGCGCCGGTGGTATTTCCCGCCGCATCGAAGGCGATGAGCGTTCCGAGATTCGCGAAGCCATCAACGGCCTTAACATCCCCGACGGCATGGGTATCATTGTGCGTACCGCCGGTGTTGGCAAACAGCAGGAAGAACTGCAGTGGGACCTGGATTACCTGCTGTCCCTGTGGCAGTCCATTACCGAAGCGGCAGAGAAAAAGTCAGCGCCCTTCCTGATCTACCAGGAAAGCAATGTCATTATCCGCACCATTCGCGACCACCTGCGCCAGGACATCGGTGAGGTGCTGTTTGACACCCAGGAGTCGTTTAACGAAGCCATGGATTTTGTGCGTCAGGTGATGCCGCATTACGAATCACGCATCAAGTTGTACCAGGAACCGCTGCCGCTGTTCAATCGCTTCCAGATCGAAGCGCAGATTGAATCGGCGTTTCAGCGCGAAGTGAAACTGCCTTCCGGCGGCTCTATTGTCATCGACCCGACCGAAGCGCTGATCTCTATCGACATCAACTCCTCACGCGCAACCCGCGGGTCTGACATCGAAGAAACGGCGCTGAACACCAACCTGGAAGCCGCCGACGAAATCGCCCGCCAGTTGCGCCTGCGCGACATGGGCGGCCTGGTGGTCATCGATTTTATCGACATGAGCGCTGCCAAGAATCAGAAAGAAGTTGAAAACCGCATGCGTGACGCGCTTGAAGCTGATCGCGCGCGTGTCCAGGTCGGCCGTATATCACGCTTTGGTCTGCTGGAGATGTCACGTCAGCGCCTGCGTCCGTCACTGGAAGAAACCAGCGCCGTGGTGTGCCCGCGCTGTAACGGCCAGGGCGCCATCCGTGATGTGAAGTCACTGTGCCTGTCCATCCTGCGCATCCTGCAGGAAGAGGCCAACAAAAAGAAAAGCGCCGAGATCCACGCGATTGTGCCGCTGTCGGTGGCTTCCTATCTGTTGAACGAAAAACGTTCGGCAGTGCAGGCTATTGAAGCGCAAAGCAAAACCCGTCTGCTGATCATTGCCAACCCGGCCATGGAAACGCCGCATTACGAAATCCAGAGCATCAGTGCGCAGGATGGGACGACCACCCAGCGCGCCAGCTTCGAGATCGAAACCGGCGGTCCGGAAGAAGATGTGATCCAGGCGAAAAAATCGGCTGTTCCCCAGCAGGCAGCCGTGCAGGCACCTACCCTGGCGCAGGCCCCTGCGCATGTACCAACCGCACGCGCAGTGGCACCGGAAGCGAAGAAAAAGGGATTCCTGGGCTCATTGATTTCGGTGTTCTCGGAATTATTTGTCGGCGCTGCCAACGATGAAGACCAGGAAAAGGAAGACGCCAACAAGAGTTCCAACAACCGCAACCGTGAACGCCGCCCGCAGAACAATCAGCGCGGCCACCAGAAGCAGGGTCGCGGCAATCAGCGCAGTGATCGTAATGAACGCGGCAACCGTGGTGGTAACGAAAAAGGTGATCGCAGCGACAAGAGCGAACGAGGCGACAGAACAGAGGACAGGTCGGAGCGCAGCGATCGTTCCGAGCAGTCACAAGGCCAGGGCCGTCGACGTAGCGGCCGCAATCGTTCGCAGAATGACGATGACGGGTCACGCAAGGACAACAATGCTGCCCAGGTTGCTGACAGCAGCGCGCAGGATTCGTCCGATAACGACAACAAAGGTGGCGAAGGTCAAAGCCGTCGCCGACGTGGCGACCGTCGCCCGCGCAACAGCACCAAGCGCACGCGCGGACCGCACCCTGATGCACCGGAAAATGAAAACGCAGCGGCCGACAATGCAGCAACTGATGATCAGACCGGGCAGCAGACGGCAGATAACCATGTTGCCGAGACGGAGAAAAAGTCAGAAAAGCGCGTGAAGTCCACCGACGAGACCAGCGACAATAATACTGAGGACGCCAATGCAGCTGACAGCAATGCTGATAACAACTCTGGCGAGAAAAACGAAGACGGCACAGCCAAACCCCGTCGTCGTCGCAGCCGTGGTGGCAGTCGCCGTCGTGGTCGCGGCAGCAATGCGGAAAACAGTGCTGAGTCCGGTGCTGACAACAGCAGCCAGGATAAGGATGGCAACGTCAGCGGTGAGAGCAATGTGAGCGGTGATAGCAATGTGAGCGGTGAGAGCCATGAAGGCAATGCGGGCAACAAGAGCAACAATGTCTCTGCCGATGCGCCTGTAGCTCCGGAAGCAGCTGCCGAAACAGCTTCAGTGGAAACCTCTCAGGCAAGCTCTGAAACAGCAGCCCCGGAAGCTGTCCCCGAAGCTGCCAGAGAAGTTCAGGCTGCCCAAAAAGCTGAAGAGGATACGTCTGCCGCAGTAGCGCAAGACAACAAGCCAGCTGATGACAACAACGTCGCTGGTCAGCAGCCTCTGGCAGAGCGTGCGCCGGAAGAAGCTGACGCGCAGGCTGAGCTGGACAAGTCTGCCGGCACGCCTGAAGACGCTGATGCTGATGCTGCCCAGGAAAAAGAAACCAAGGAGACAGAGAACAAGCAGGCAGAGAAAAAGCCTGCCAGCAAACGCGCACCGGCACGCAAACGTGCGACCAGCAAAAGCAAGAAAACAGCTGACGCTGACACCAGCGCCGACCAAACCGAGGCTGTAGCAACGGAGACAGTATCGGAAACAGCAACGGAAACACCTGCGCCGACTGAGGAAGCAGCCAGGCCGGCCAGCAGCGAGCCGACGGCCCCCATCCCTGCCGGTGGCCGCGCACCAAATGATCCACGCGAAATCAAGCGTCGCCGCCTGGAAGAAGAAGCACGTAAAAAGGCTGAGGCGGAGTAACTAGGAAAAAGAATGGGGACGGAGGTAATACTTTCGCAAGCGAAAGTATTACCTCCGTCCCCATTCTTTTTATCTTTTTTTAGAGCTTCTCGGCCAGCTCGGGCACTGCCTGGAACAGGTCCGCCACCAGGCCGTAATCAGCCACCTGGAAGATCGGTGCCTCTTCGTCCTTGTTGATGGCAACAATTATCTTGCTGTCCTTCATGCCTGCCAGATGCTGAATCGCACCGGAAATGCCGACAGCGATATACAGATCAGGCGCCACGATTTTACCGGTTTGACCCACCTGCATGTCGTTGGGCACGAAGCCTGCGTCAACTGCAGCACGGGATGCACCGATCGCTGCGCCAAGCTTGTCAGCCACTTTCTCCAGCATGGCGAAGTTCTCACCATTCTGCATGCCACGGCCACCGGAAATAACAATTTTTGCACCGGTCAGTTCGGGGCGCTCGGATTCTGTCAGCTCCTCACCCACAAACGTTGCGATATCCTGCGACTTGACCACGTCCAGCGCTTCTACCGTTCCTGAGCCACCTTCTTTGGCGGCTTCATCAAATGCGGTACCGCGCACGGTGATGACTTTGACAGCATCACTGGACTGCACAGTTGCCAGAGCATTACCGGCATAGATCGGACGCACAAAAGTATCGGCGCTTTTCACGGCCGTTATATCGGAAATTTGCGCCACACCCAGCAGGGCCGCAACGCGAGGCATCAGGTTCTTACCCGATGTGGTTGCCGGTGCCAGAATGTGCGAAGCATCCTTGCCCGCCTCGGCGATCAGTTCAGCCAGATTCTCCGGCATCTGATGTTCATAGGCCGCGTTGTCCGCGACCAGGACCTTGCTGACACCATTAATGGCGGCAGCGGCCTGGGCCACTGCATCGCAACCAGCGCCGGCCACCAGCACAGTGATATCGCCACCGATTTCGCTGGCAGCGGTGATGGCATTCAGTGTCGCCGGTTTCAGGGCGGCATTATCGTGTTCTGCTATAACCAAAATACTCATATCTGCTCGTCCCCTTAAATCACTTTGGCTTCGGTTTTCAGTTTGCTGATCAGCTCGTCAACGCTTTCCACCTTGATACCGGCAGAACGTGCGGGCGGCGCCTCAACAGACACAACTTTCAGACCCGAGCTGACATCCACACCCAGTTCATCCGGAGTGACGGTATCAATTGTCTTTTTCTTGGCCTTCATGATGTTGGGCAGCGAGGCGTAGCGCGGTTCGTTCAGACGCAGGTCGGTAGTGACCACCGCAGGCAATGTCAGCGACACGGTCTGTTCGCCGCCATCGATCTCACGTGTGACAACCGCCTTGCCGTCAGCAATTTCCAGCTTGCAGGCGAACGTGCCTTGCGGCATGCCGGTCAGCGCGCCCAACATCTGGCCCACCTGGTTGTTGTCCGAGTCAATGGACTGCTTGCCCAGCAACACCAGATCTATACCTTCTTTTTCAATCAGCTTCTGCAGTACGCGAGCAACAGCCAGCGGCTGCACGTCAGCGGCGGCATCAACGTGAATGCCGCGGTCTGCGCCCAGGGCCAGTGCGGTACGAATCTGCTCCTGACAGCTCTTCTCGCCAATGGAGACTGCTATGACTTCATCTGCCACGCCTTTTTCTTTCAGGCGAATCGCCTCTTCAATGGCGATTTCGCAAAATGGGTTGACTGCCATTTTGGCGTTCGCCAGATCAACGCCACTGCCATCTGATTTGACACGGATTTTAACGTACGCATCAACAACGCGTTTGACTGCTACCAGAATCTTCATGGATTCTCCAATTTAACTGTTTAGACTGTTTATACTGCCTGGACAAAAGGCTCATTAAGATCCAGATCAAGTGCCTGAACCTGAGCAAGCGAAGTGAGTGCAGTGTAAGCACCCAAAAAAGGTCGCCAATGATGCCGGTTTTAATTGCCTTCGTCAATAAAAAGGCTGAATCAAAGGCCTGTCAACACTGGCCGAGCGTGAAAAAAACACCCGCACTGACAACACCCAGATCCTGCATTGATGGCTTGTTTTTCAAAGACTTAACAGACGCCTTAAGTTGATCGTCGCTGTCTGCCAATGCCACCATTTGATAAAAAACCGAACGGCTGATCAGTGCCTTCAGTCCATGGCGAACTTCAAGCACCGGATGTGGTTGTTGTTCTGCGTTGGTGGTCACGGCAATCGGATTGTCCGGGCCTGCGGTGACGGTTTCGCCGGTATTCAGGGTAAATACCAGCTGTTGTTCACTGCCCTGGCCACTCACATCCATCACCTGCGCCACAAAGGGGCAATCGTCCACTTTGATACGCACTTTCTCCACCGGTGTCACCAGATAATGGTGCCCATCGTCATCCAGCCGCAAGATGGAAGAGAACAGACGTACCATGGCGATGCGGCCAATAGGTGAGCCTTCATGGTACCAGCGGCCGTCGGCCGCGATGCGCATGTCCATCTCACCGCAATAGGGCGGATCCCAGTCGTGTACCGGGGCCGGACCGCGCTGTTTGCCGATCTGTTTCAGCAGGTTATCAGGACTCACATACCTGTCACTCATGCTCGCCTCCTATTCTCTCAAGTGCTTAAAGGGTATACACGACCAATGCCACTGCACCCAAGTCTGATTCGGGAGTGATGCGGGACGTCCGTCGAGGAACAATCAGGGCGCCGCAGGCGACCGTTCCGAGACCGACTCCCGTATTGCTCCCGGATCAGGCCTCGACAGAAAAATTGACCGCGTAAATACCCGGCGCGTTCCTCCAGTAGCCTTTGTAGTCCATACCATAACCGAACAGGTATTTGTCCTCCGCCGTCAGCGCAGTGAAGTCGGCTTTTTTCAGGGACGCCGTTTTGCGATCATGCAGCTTGTCGATGAGCACCGCTGCGTATACTTTTTCTGCACCCTTACCTTCACACCAGCTTTTTATGCCCGCCAGGGTTTCGCCCTCATCAAAGATATCATCCAGCACCAGCACGATACGCCCCTTCACATCCGTAGCAGGTGTCACTCGCCACTGGAGATCACTGCCCTGCAGTTGCTCACGGTAACGTGTGGCGTGGATATAGTCCATCTGTAGCAGAAAGTTCAGACGCGGCGCCAGACGGCCGGTCAACACGATGCCGCCATTCATCACACACAGCACCAGGGGATTTTTGTCAGCCAGAACCGCACTGATCTGAACGGCCATTTCATCGAGTGCCTGTTCAACCTGGTTTTCCGTATACAGGCAGGCGGCGTTGTCCATCACACGCTGCAGATGCACCAGATCAGTATTTTTTCCACTCATAGGACTTTTCCCGGCTGTAGCGATTCCAGTTGTGCCAGTCGCTCGCGGGTCTGTTGCCAGCGCGGCGTGGCGGTGAGGGCATCTAACGTGAGATGAGGTTTACCCTGCATACGCAGCAGCCGCGCATTGGGTTCAGTGTGCATTTTCTCCAGCGTTGCCAGCGCCTGCAGTGCAGCAGCGCGGTCATTGCACACCAGCAACATATCACAACCGGCAGCCAGCGCTTTTTTGACTCTTGCATCCATATAACCGGCCGCCGCCGCTGCCGCCATCACCAGGTCGTCACTGAAAATCACACCCTGGAAGTGCAGCTCTTCGCGCAACACCGTCTGCAACCAGTAATCAGAAAATCCGGCGCACTCAGCATCGGCCTGTTCATAAATCACATGTGCCGGCATCACCGCATCCATGACTGACATGCAGCTTACAAAGGGTTGCATGTCATGCTCGCGAATGGATTGCACGGGGCGCGTGTCCACGGGCAAGGCATGATGCGAATCCGCACTGACGCTGCCATGTCCCGGAAAATGTTTGCCCGTGGTGGCCATGCCCGCTTCATGCATGCCCTGCATGAACCCGGTCGCCAGCGCGATCAGCGCTTCCTGGTCAGCAGCAAACGCACGATCACCAATCACTTCGCTAAGCCCGGTATGTAAATCCAGCACCGGTGCAAAACTGAAATCTATATCACAGGCGCGCACTTCGGCTGCCATCAGCCAGCCACAATCACGAGCCAGCGTCGTCGCCGCCTGCTGATCGTGCTGCCACAGTTCGCCGAAACGCAGCATCGGCGGCAGCCGCGTAAACCCCTCACGCAATCGCTGTACCCGCCCGCCTTCCTGATCCACCGCTATCAGCAGTTGCGCCCGACAGCTGCGAATATCGCCGACCAGCGCCTGTACCTGAGCCACATCACGGATATTGCGGGAGAACAGAATGACGCCACCCACTTGCGGATGCGCCAGCAAGCGACGCTCTTCCTGGCTCAGCACCAGTCCCTGCAGATCCA
Organism: Pseudohongiella sp.; assembly: GCF_040877505.1. Classification (NCBI taxonomy): domain Bacteria; kingdom Pseudomonadati; phylum Pseudomonadota; class Gammaproteobacteria; order Pseudomonadales; family Pseudohongiellaceae; genus Pseudohongiella; species Pseudohongiella sp. The sequence continues at coordinate 78,397 of NZ_JBBDNQ010000040.1, read as the reverse complement.
GCATCAATACGCCGGGTATATCGGTCATCGCCTACTCCTGCCCTGTTCAGTCCGTTGTTGGAGGTCTTTCAGATTCCCGCATTATCACAGATTCGCAAGGTGTTAAGAAACGTTTGCGCCGACACAATAACTGTATATAATCACAGGTAAGCACACAGTAAACGGAATCGCTATGCATGCACTGACCCCCAGACAAGCAGAAATACTGGCATTCATCCGCCGTTATCAGCAGGACACCGGCTACCCGCCCACGCGCTCGGAAATTGCGCAGGAGATGGGTTTCCGCTCACCCAATGCGGCCGAAGAGCACCTGAAGGCACTGGCGCGCAAGAAAGCCATTGAAATCATCCCCGGTGCCTCACGCGGTATCAAACTGCCTGATCTGGAAGAAGACGGCCCCGCCGGCCTGCCCGTGATCGGCCAGGTCGCTGCCGGCAGCCCCATCCTGGCGCAGGAGTGCATCGACGAATACGTCAACGTGCCCGCCGGCCTGTTTAACCCCGCAGCCGACTACCTGCTGACTGTCAAAGGTACCAGCATGATCAACGTCGGCATTCACGAAGGTGACCTGCTGGCCGTGCATAAAACCAGCCAGGCCCGCGACGGCGACATCATTGTCGCCCGCCTGGACGAAGACGTCACCGTCAAACGCCTGCAACACACAAAAGAAAAACACCGCCTGCTGTTGGTTGCCGAAAACGAAGATTTTGCCCCGATCGAGGTCGATCTGCGCTCGCAGCAGTTCACCATAGAAGGTATCAGCGTGGGTGTGATCCGCCGCCATTAGAAGCTATCATCGTGGCCGCTGCGGCGTTGAAGCGTGTTTTTTAATCAGTCACTTACTAAATGTAGGCTCCTTCATAAAAAACACACTTCGCCTAGCATCGCCTGCCTCGATGACGCTTCTAATCCTCTGAAACAACGCATTAATGTCATCGGAGGGCCACTCCACACCCAGTAAAGGACTGGTTGGTGGTGCGGGATGTCCGTCGAGGAACAATTGACCTTCACGGACGAAGGGAATGCCTGCATTGCAGGAGCAAATGCAGGCCAGGGCGCCGAAGGCGACCGTGACGAGACCGACCCCGTGTCGCCGCCTGATCTGACCTGACCCCGAAACGTGCCCACCATGCCCCGGCAACGACGGTAGTTTCCAGACGGTTTACTTCTCAACGACCCATTTGCCATTGCGATAGTACGCCTTCCAACCCGTGGCCTTCTTGTCCACCTCGCTCAGCAGATACTGCTCCTTGGTCTTGCGGCTAAAACGCACAACAGACGGGTTGCCATCGGGATCGGCGACCGGACCCTTGAGCAGGTAGTGGTATTTCTCATCAATCTCATCCTTGTGCGGAATGATTTCCGCCAGCAGGGGCGCGCGCGTCTCGCGGTTCTTGGGAAACTTGCTGGCGGCCAGGAACAGACCCGCAGCGCCATCACGCAACACGTAATGATCCTCTACCTTTTCACAGGCCAGTTCGGGCATGGGCACCGGATCCATCTTCGGCGGCGCCGCTTCACCACTGCGCAGCAGCTTGCGTGTGTTTTTGCATTCGGTATTGGTGCAACCAAAATATTTGCCAAAACGGCCGGTTTTTAACTGCATATCCGAGCCGCACTTGTCACACTCGATTACCGGACCGTCATAACCCTTGATCTTGAAGCTGCCCTTCTCCACTTCAAAACCTGAACAGTCCGGGTTGTTACCACACACATGCAGTTTGCGCTCGGTGTCGATCAGGTAGCTGTCCATGGTGGCGTTGCACAGTTTGCAGCGCTTGCGTTCGCGCAGGCGGCGGTTCTCGACTTCCTCTGCCTCTTCGGCATTGTCAGTGTTGATCGCCTCCTCCCCGGGTGTCAGGTTGATGGTGCACTTGCAGCGCTCTTTGGGCGGCAGGGCGTAACCGGAGCAACCGAGAAATACCCCGGTGGATGCCGTGCGAATCTGCATATTGCGGCCGCAGTCCGGGCACGGAATATCGGTTTCAGTCGGGTTGTTTTCCCGCATGCCATCGTCATCGGCCGAGGCACGGGCGAGCTGCTCGGAAAAGTCCGCATAAAAATCATTCAGCAACTTTTTCCAGTCTTTGTCACCGGCAGCAACCTTGTCCAGCGAGTCTTCCATTTTTGCTGTGAAATCATAATCCATCAGTTCGGTGAAACTTTCCTGCAACCGCTCAACAACAATGTCACCCATTTTCTGCGCGTAAAAACGCCGGCTTTCAACCTTGACGTAACCACGATCCTGAATCGTCGAAATAATCGACGCATAGGTCGACGGGCGACCGATACCGCGTTTTTCCAGTTCCTTGACCAGGCTCGCTTCCGTGTATCGCGCAGACGGCTTGGTGAAGTGCTGTTTGGCTTCCAGTTGCTGCAGGGACAGTTCTTCGCCCTTGCTGACATCGGGCAGTACCACGTCTTCTTCTTTAGTCGGCAGCACCCGCAGGTAACCGTCAAACTGCATGATCCGGCCCTTGGTGCTGAGCTCAAAATCACCGGCAGTCACCGAAATCCTGCTGCTCAGATATCTGGCAGGGGGCATCTGACAAGCGACAAAGTGCGCCCAGATCAAGGCATACAAACGTTCAGCGTCACGTTCCATGCCCGACAGCGATGTCGGTGAAGTATTGACATCAGTGGGCCGGATCGCCTCGTGCGCTTCCTGCGCACCATCGCGTGCGCTGTAACGAATGGCAGTCTCCGGCAGGTATTTGCTGCCAAACTGCGCTTCAATATAGTCCCGACACATTTGCACGGCATCGGCGCTCAGGTTGGTCGAGTCTGTACGCATGTAGGTAATGTAACCGGCTTCGTACAGGCGCTGCGCCATCATCATGGTTTTTTTCACGCCAAAACCCAGACGCGTGCTGGCAGCCTGCTGCAGGGTAGATGTAATCAGCGGCGGTCGTGGTTTGGAGCTGGTCGGTTTGTCTTCTCTGGCACTGACAACAAATTTTGCACCCTGCAGTGCTGCTTCGGCTTTTGCCGACTCTTTCGCATTGCCGGGTCGATAATTCTCGCCCGCCTGTTTGATAACCTGCAGGCGCAATGCCTCTTTGGCCTTGTTGGTGGTGTCGGCAAACAGCTCCCAGTATTCTTCGGGAACAAAGGCGCGAATTTCACGCTCACGTTCAACAACCAGCAGCACCGCTACCGATTGCACCCGTCCGGCAGACAGGCCACGCGCCACTTTTGCCCACAACAGCGGCGACACCATGAACCCGACGACCCGATCCAGGAAACGCCGCGCTTGCTGCGCCTCGACGTACCGCATGTCCAGATCACCGGGGTGGGAGAATGCTTCCTTTATCGCTTTTTTGGTAATTTCGTTGAACACCACACGGCGATAACGACTTTCGTCACCACCAATGGCCTCCTTCAGATGCCAGGCAATGGCCTCCCCCTCTCTGTCCAAGTCCGTTGCCAGGTAGATGGTGTCGGCGCTTTTGGCCAGTTTCTGCAATTCGGAGACGACCTTTTCCTTGCCAGGCAGAATCTCGTAGCGGGCGGCCCAGTCATGTTCGGGGTCTACACCCATGCGGGCAATCAGCTGTTGCCGGGCTTTTTTCTGCTTGTGCGCCGCTTTTTTCTCCGGGCTCAGCTTGCGGGTCTTGGCAGCTTCCTTGGCGCGCTGGGCCGGGGTGGTTGTCGAGCTGGACGCGCTGCCGGAGACCGGCAGATCGCGGATATGACCCACGCTGGACTTGACCACGAACTCGTTGCCGAGGTACTTGTTGATGGTTTTCGCCTTGGCGGGAGACTCGACAATTACTAGGGATTTACTCATTAAGCTGCACTTTTCCTGATGTTGGTCCTGATGTTGGCCCTGGTGTTGGTCCTGGCGTTGGTCCTGATGCTTGTTCGTGGTATTTGCTGCGCATCAGCAATACAAAATCAGGGCGGCTTACCCTGACGAAGCCGTCATATATAAAGATTCACTGACTGAGGGTCAAGCGTTTGTTGATAATGCCGCCCGCGAACTTTCCGGGGCGGCGTGCTGAAAGACCGTTTAATCCATCGGGACCTGATGGGTCCAGCCGTACTTGTCTGCCAGCTCCCCGCGCTGAATGCCGACCAGTAATTCATACAGTTTCTGCATGACCGGACCGGCCTGTTCACCACCACCATAGAAGCTGTGCCATTTGCTGTCCAGCCAGATTCGGCCGACGGGCGAGACCACCGCGGCGGTGCCACAGGCCGCCACCTCCTCAAAATCCTCGAGTTCCTTGCGCAGATCAATGGGCCGGTGCTCAACGGTCAGGCCCAGCTCTTTTTCCGCCAGCGTCATGATCGAACGCCGGGTCACACTGGGCAGCACTGCGCTGGAGCTGGGTGTGACAAAACGTCCGCCACGCATCGCAACCACAATATTGGCAGAACCGGCCTCATCAATGTAACGACGTTGCGCCGCGTCCAGAAACAGGGCTTCATTGGCGCCCAGCTGCTGTGCCAGCCGGGTCGCGAGCAGCCCGCCGGCATAGTTCGCACCGATTTTGAAATTGCCGGTACCTGACGGCGCAGCACGGTCCAGATCCGATACCGCCAGCGAAATCACTGCCAGACCGGCGCTCTGGTAATAAGGCCCGACCGGTGACACAAATACACGGAATTCAAATTCCTTCGCAGGTTTCAGCCCGAGGTTTTCCCCGACACCAATCAGCATGGGCCGAATATACAGGGCTGCACCTGAGCCATGGGGCGGAATCCATGGATAGTTGGCGCGCACCGCCGCTTCCACACCACGAATAAACAATGCCTGCGGCACTTCCGGAATCAACAGCCGCGTGGCCGCCTGGCGCATACGCTCAGCATTCAGTTCGGGCCGGAACAACAACACGCGGCCATCGGGCGCGGTCTGCGCTTTCAGGCCTTCAAAGCACTGTTGCGCATAATGCAGCGCAGGCGCGCCTTCATGCACTGAAATCATCTCCGACGTGATCAGTTCACCGTCGGTCCATTGGCCGTTCACGAACATGGCACGGAACCGGTAGTCCGTAGGCCGGTACTGGAAACCCAGCTCCGCCCAGTTCAGATCCTTTTTGTGTTTAGCCTGCTCGCTTTTAGTCTGTTCCAACGTCGTTCACCCTGATTATGTCTGCGGTAATGATTTGATGCGGCATTATCCTCGATACGCGCTGAATCTACCACATCTCTGCTATAATCGCGCGCCATGACAAATCCTCTGATCGATATCGGCGCCAACCTTGGCCATGAATCCTTTGCCCACGACCTCGCTGATGTGCTGCAACGCGCCCGCGATGCCGGGCTTGTACACCAACTGGTTACCGGCACCACGCTGGCGGCATCCGAGCAGGCGCTGGCAATCTGTACTCGTTATCCAGACCTGTCCTGTACTGTCGGCATTCACCCCCATGAAGCGGCGCACGCCAGTGCAGACGTGCTGTCCGGCATTCGTGATTTGCTGGACGCGCCGTTGGTAAAAGCGGTGGGTGAAACCGGACTGGATTTTAATCGCGACTTCTCGCCACGCCCGGTGCAGGAAAAAGTCTTCAGCGAGCATCTGGCCATGGCGGCAGACACCGGCAAGCCAGTATTTCTGCATCAGCGCGATGCGCACGCGCGCTTCCTGCCCATACTCAAAGAATACCGCGATACCCTCAGCGGTGGCGTGGTGCATTGCTTCACCGACAGCCGTGAAGCGCTGTTCGACTACCTGGACCTGGACATGTATATCGGCATCACCGGCTGGATCTGTGATGAGCGCCGCGGCAAGCATCTGCAGGCGCTGGTCGCCAACATTCCCGCCGACCGCTTGTTGCTGGAAACCGATGCTCCCTATTTATTGCCACGCACTTTGCGCCCCAAACCTAAAACCCGGCGCAATGAACCGGCGTGGCTGACCGAAGTGCTCGCCACCGTGGCACACTGCTGCCAGCGCCTCCCTGCCGAGCTTGCCGCCGAAACCACCGCCAATGCGGTGCGTTTGTTCAAACTTGAGGTTTACTCCCTGTCTAAGCCTAACCCTGCACCTGAGTCAGGTAACGCCTGACAGCGGCCTCGTCAAAAGGCCAGCCCAGATCCGCATCCTGACCCGACAGTCTGATCACCGGGATGCGCAAGCCGTAAGCTGCTACCAGTGCCGGGGCGTCGCTGATCTCCACCGGCCTCCAGGTCAGTCCGGAGTGGGTATCAGCCACAGCGTGCAGCACGGCCTCTGCCTGCTCACATAAATGACAGCCCACCGTGGTATAGAGCAACAACTCGGCCGCCATCAGTTGCTCTCCCCTAATTTGCTCTCTCCTGCAGCCAGGCCCTCAACAATTTCCCGCACCAGTGGTGGCCCGCGGTAGATGAAACCACTGTAAATCTGCACCAGACTGGCCCCGGCAGCCAGTTTCTCCCGGGCATCCGCCAGCGACCCGATGCCGCCGACACCAATGATGGGGATCTGTCCGTCCAGCGCCCGGGCCAGTTGTGTTATCACCTGGTTTGATGCCTGGCGCAGGGGCGCACCACTCAAACCGCCGGCCTCGGTATGCAGCGGGTTGTCCCTGACGCCGTCGCGCGCCAGGGTGGTGTTGGTGGCGGTAACACCATCAACACGAAATTCCAGCAGCGCGGTTGCGATCATGCCCACCTCCTCTTCACTGAGGTCCGGTGCAATCTTGACAACCAGTGGCACCTGGCGCCCATCAGCCCGCGCCAGTGCCAGCTGTTCCTGTTTTAACAAGGTCAGCAGTCGGCGCAGTTCCTCACCGTATTGCAGGGTGCGCAGCCCGGGGGTATTGGGCGATGACAGATTGACCACAATATAACTGGCACAGGGCCAGGCCTTGCGCAAGCCGATCAGGTAATCATCCGCGGCCTGCTCTACCGGGGTATCAAAATTCTTGCCGATGTTGATGCCCAGTATCCCCCGAAAAGCGCTACGGTTTATTTGCGCCAGCGCATGATCGATACCTTTGTTATTAAAACCCATGCGATTAATGATGGCGCGCTGGGCTACCAGGCGAAACAGACGCGGCCGCGGATTACCGGGCTGCGGCCGGGGCGTGACGGTACCAATTTCTATGAAACCGAACCCGAGCGCTGCCAGCGCGTCGATATGGTCGGCGTTTTTGTCCAGCCCGGCGGCCAGGCCCAGCGCGTTGGGGAACTCGATACCCATCACGGTGACTGCCTGCGCGCGGCCCTTGCGGGCACCACCCAGCGCGCCGCTGAACCCAAGCCCGTGCGCCAGATCCAGGCTGCTCATGGCCGCGCCATGGGACGCTTCGGCAGGCAATGTAAATAAAAGTGAACGCATCAGGCCGTACATGCAGGGAGCCCCTTCAGGAATGTTGTTGCCAATTTCATTGCCATTATAAAGGACTGTGGCCGACCCCGCTGCCACATTCTGCGACAAACTGACGCCGGTGCCTGCTAGACATCAGCCCTGAATTGGTTACAATCGCTGACTTCCGGCCTTAACCCGCGACCCAAAGAAGGCCCGACATCAAAAACAGGCCCGACACCGACAACAGGGAAAACTATGAGTCACCACAACACCATCACCGCTCTGAAGACCTGGCTTACACAGCAAATTATTGGCCAGGAACGCCTGGTTGATCGCTTGCTGATTGCGCTGCTGGCCGACGGCCATCTGCTGGTCGAAGGTGCACCGGGTCTGGCCAAAACCAAAGCCATCAAGGACCTGTCGCGTGCCGTTGAAGGCGACTTTCACCGTATTCAGTTCACCCCCGACCTGCTGCCCAGTGACATTACCGGCACCGAAATCTATCGCCCTGAAGATGGCTCTTTCCGCTTTCAGCCTGGTCCGATTTTCCATAACCTGGTGCTGGCTGACGAGATCAACCGGGCGCCCGCCAAAGTGCAGTCCGCCCTGCTTGAAGCCATGGCCGAGCACCAGGTCTCGGTGGGACGCGAATCCTTCAAACTGCCACCGCTGTTTCTGGTGATGGCCACTCAGAACCCCATCGAGCAGGAAGGCACCTATCCGCTGCCCGAAGCCCAGCTTGACCGCTTCCTGATGCACGTTGCCATCGGTTATCCCAGCGTTGAAGCCGAACGCGAAATTCTGCAGCTGGTGCGTGACGAAGCCCGCAACATTGCCCAGACCGCACCGGCGGTGGTCAGCCAGGAAGACCTGTTTGCCGCGCGCCAGGAAATTCTGGCCATGCACATGGCGCCTGCTGTTGAGGAGTACATCATCCAGTTGATCATGGCGACCCGTAACCCGGCCGTCTACGGTGACGACCTGGCCGCCTGGATCGATTTCGGTGCCAGCCCGCGTGGTACCATATCGCTGGACCGTTGCGCCCGCGCCCACGCCTGGATTCTGGGCAAAGACTTCGTCAGCCCGGATGATGTACAGGCAGTGATGTTTGATGTGCTGCGCCACCGGGTTCTGCTCAGTTTTGAAGCCGAAGCCAGCGGCGTTACCCCGGACAAGGTGCTGAGCACCATTCTGGAACGCGTGCCATCAGCCTGATCACCCCTGTGCAGTTCTCCGATAGCCCCGATAGGCCCGATAGGCCCGATAGAGAGACACTATGAGTAAGCAGGCTCGCACACTACCGCATCAGGCGCTGTACCAGAGCACGGGTGCCGTGATCAGTCTGCAGGACCTGCTGTTGCAACGCTACGCCGCCCGCACGCTCGAATACGCGTCACACAAACGTTCGGTGGCGGGCATCTCCGGCCAGCATCTGTCCAAGATCCGCGGCCGCGGCATTGATTTTGAAGAGTTCCGCCCGTACCAGGCCGGCGATGATATCCGTACCATCGACTGGCGTGTCACAGCCCGCACCGGCAAACCGTTCACCAAAGTGTTTCGTGAAGAGCGCGAACGCCCGGTGCTCATTGCCGTCGACCAGTCCAGCTCCATGTTCTTTGGCAGCCATGTTGCTTTCAAGTCCGTAATCGCGGCGCAGGCTGCTGCCATCTTCTGCTGGCTGGCAATCGACAATGGCGACCGGGTGGGCGGCCTGGTGTACAGCGATGACAATTTTGCCCTGGTGCGGCCCAAGCGCAGCCGCCGCTCCGCACTGCATCTGCTGAATCAGGTGCAGCTGGCCAATGCCGATCTGGCCACCGGTTTAGCGCAAAGACTCAGCACAGCCGATGAAATTGGCGGCCTGGCCACCGCACTGGGTCGTATCCGCCGCATCACCAAGCCCGGCAGCACGCTTTACGTCATCAGTGACTTCAGCAGCATTGATGAGGCAGGATTTCAGTACCTGTACCAGTTGTCACGTCATAACAATGTAGTTTGCTGCTTCATTCACGATGAACTGGAAGAGAACCTGCCTGTGCCCGGTTACTACAGTATTACCGACGGGCGTAACAAAGGGACGCTGAACACTTTCAGCAAAAAAGCCCGTGACAACTACCGCAGTGTGTTTCAGCAACGCGTGGATGTACTGCGGGCCGAATTGACCAAACTGCAGATACCGCTGCTGACAATCAGAACCGATGAACCGGTCGTGGAACGTATACATCAATGGACCTCACAGACGCTTTAAGTGACATGGCAGATATTCATCTGCCCGCAGAACCCGGATTCTGGCCGCTGGCGCCGGGCTGGTGGGTGCTTGCCGTACTGCTGCTGGCCCTGCTGCTGTACGGTGCCTACCGGCTGCACAAACGCCTGCAGCTGCGCCGGCGTTACCGCAATGCCCTGCACGAACTGGACAAATGTCTGGCACAGTTGCAGGCCGGCGAAGCCGACATGGAACAGCGCCTGATTTACGTCAATGACGTCAACAGTGTCCTGCGCCGGGTCGCGCTGCTGCACTTTGCCCACAGCCGCGTGGCCGGTCTCAGCGGACAGGACTGGGTCGCATTTATCAAACAGCACGATCGCAGTAAACGCCTGACACCGGACCTGGCCAGTGCGTTGGCCGAAGGCCGCTTCGCCCCGCGCTGCAATGTCGATACCCAGGCCCTGCACAGCATGGCCCGCGATTGGATCAGACACCTGTATATGGCTAAAATCAGACCCGACACAGACACAAACACAGACACAAAAAAAAGCACCGACACGGCAAACCGGATACAGACGACGGCTGATCATCATGCTTGAATTTTCCTGGCCCTGGGTTTTCCTTGCCCTCCCCCTGCCCCTGCTGATCTACTGGCTGATCCCGCGCGCGCCGCGGCAGGATGCGGCCCTGCGGGTGCCGTTCTACCGGCGTCTGGTGCAATTGCACACGGACTCGTCTCGCTCCTTTAACAAGAACATCCTGACTTTGCTGTGCTGTGTTGTCATCTGGTTGCTGGTCGTCACTGCCGGCAGTCGGCCACAGTGGGTGGGTGAGCCTGTTGAAATACCCACCACCGGACGCGACATGATGCTGACCCTGGACTTGTCCGGCAGCATGGAAGCGCGCGATATGTTTCTCAACAATACCCAGCTGTCGCGCTTTCAGGTGATGAAAGCGGTGATCAGCGATTTTGTGGAAAAGCGTCAGGGGGACCGCCTGGGCATTGGTTTGTTTGCCGCCCACGCCTACGTCATGACACCCATGACCCGGGACCTGGAGACAGTAGCGCGCCTGGTCGAGGAGCTGGAAATTGGCATGATTGATGAGTCTGCCACCGCGATCGGCGATGCCATTGGCCTGAGCGTCAAACATCTGCGCGAACAACCGGACAACAACCGGATTCTGATTCTGCTGACTGACGGCATTAACAATGCGGGTGAACTGACACCCTCTCAGGCGGCCCAGCTGGCGCGCACGGAAGGCATCAAAATGCATATTGTGGGGGTCGCCTCTGACCAGTTTGCCCAGCGTTCCTTGTTTGGCAATCGGGCCGGTGCGCTGGTATCGGAAATCGACGATGACGCCATGGCCGCAGCCGCCAACATGACCGGTGGCGAATATTTCCGGGCCCGGACGCTGGAGGACATGATCCGTATTTATGACGACCTGGACGCCATGGAGCCCATCGAACAGGATGAGCAAACCTACAGGCCCATCACGCAGCTGTTTCACTGGCCGCTGGGCAGTGCGCTGCTGCTGAGTTTCCTGCTGGCCCTGGCCGCCATGCCGGCTGCCGGTCGTATCGGCGCCAGGCCAGGCGCAGCGCCCGATACCGGAGGTTCGGTATGAACGAGCCATTAACGCTGATGCAGACCCTGGCGCAATTTCATTTTCTGCGCCCGTTCTGGCTGCTCGCCCTGATACCCGCCCTGTTTTTCTTCAGCCGCCTGTGGCGCCTGGACGCTCAGGGCAGCGCCTGGCACAAAGTCATTGATCAGAGCCTGTTGCCCTACCTGCTCAGCGCCAACAAGAGCACATCCCAACGTCTGCCATTGATCCTGTTAATTGCCGCCTGGGTGCTGAGCGTGGTTGCACTGGCCGGCCCCACCTGGTCCAAACAGACCCAGCCGGTGCAGGAACGTCAGGAAGCCCTGGTCATCGTGCTGGACCTGAGCCTGGGCATGTTTGCCAACGACCGGGATCCGAACCGCATTACCGTGGCCCGCCGCAAGATCATGGATATTCTGGACACCCGGCGCGAGGGGCAGACCGGTCTGGTGGTCTACGCCGGCGAAGCCCATCTGGTAACACCGCTGAGTGACGATTCGGTCACCATCAGGGCCATGGTGCCGGCGCTCAGCCCCAACATCATGCCCGTTGTCGGCAACAACCCGGCCGAAGCCATTGCCATGGCCAACAGCCTGATGGACGACGCATCCGCGGTAAACGGCCGCATCCTGCTGATTACTTCGAACGTACCGCGCGACCAGAATGCCGATATCCAGAATACCCTGAGCCACAACCGCTATCCCTTGCACATCATCGGCGTGGGCACCCCTCGTGGCGCCCCGATTCCGGTCAGCAACGGTGAGTTCCTGCGTGACAACAGCGGTCAGATGGTGGTCAGCGCCATGGATCGTGGCAACCTGCAAGCGCTGAGCAGCAGTCTTAATGGCCGTTACAGTGACATCACCGTCAACGCCTCTGATATCGAATCGGTGCTGGCTGACAGCCTGCTGCGTGGCGATGATGACAGCTATCTGGAATCGGAAGAGGAAGTCGAACTGTGGCAGGATGCGGGTCCCTGGCTGCTGATCCTGCTGCTGCCGCTGTGCGCGCTGTGTTTCCGGCGCGGCTGGGTCCTGCAGCTGACACTTGCCGCAAGCGTGGTGTTGCTGGCACTGCCTTCGCCTCCGGTGCAGGCCCAGGACCAAGAACAGGACCAAGAACAGGAGCAAGGACAGGACCAGAACCAGGAACAGGAACAGGGCCAGGATCCGCTCGCAGTGCAGACGCAGCCCAATGCACCGACCCTGATCAGCGAGGAAGACCTGCAGGAAATGGCCATAGGCCAGGGTCAGGCGGAGCCGCCACCAGAGCCCAGGCAGGGTTTTGATATCCGCAGCCTGTGGTTGAACCGGGATCAGCGTGGTGTCCGCGCCCTGGAAGAAGCTGATCCTTACACGGCCGCCACCCTGTTCGAGATACCTGAATGGCGCGGATCCGCTGCCTATCGCGCCGGGGATTACCAGAGTGCCATCAACCAGTTCAGCCAGGGCGACGATATCGAGTCGATCTACAACCTGGGTAATGCGCTGGCGTTTGCCGAGCGACTGGAGGAAGCGATAGCGGCCTATGACCGCGTGCTGGCACAGGATCCCGATCATACCGATGCCCTGCACAACAAGACCATAGTTGAGGACCTGCTGCAGGAACAGCAACAGCAGGAACAGGAACAACAGCAGCAGGAGCAGGAAGAACAGGAACAACAGGATTCACAAAGTGAGTCTGAAAGCGAGGACAGTGAGCAGGAAGAACAACAGGAACAGGATGAACAGGAGCAGCAGGAACAGTCGGAGGATCAGCAACAGGATGAACAGCAACAGGAAAATGAATCAGAAAACTCCGATCAGGGCCAGCAGCGCAGCGACGCAGAGGTTGAGCAGGAAGAAGACCAGGAGTCACTGGAACAATTTCTGCGGCGCATTGAAGATGATCCGGGCGAACTGTTGCAACGGAAATTCCAGTTTGAGTCACGCCGTCGTATGATAGAGCGTCGCACCGGCGCTCAGAACGGGAACGAATAAACGGGGCATTATGAACCAGGCATTAAAACAGCACATCCGGTCTTCAGTTTTGACCGTCTGCCTTGCGTTGATCGCCTTGCTGTCATTGGCGGGCAACGCAGCAGCGCAACAGCAGACCCGCGTCGAAACCGAACTGGACCGCAGTGAAATCGCGCGCGGCGAAACCGTCACGCTGCGCATCCGTGTCCATGGCCAGCAAGGTGGAGTCGCCATCGAACTGGACCCCCTGCGCGAACAGTTTGAAATTGTCAGTACCCGTTCCGCCAGTCACCTGCGCTCGGTGAACAACCGCATCGAATCCTGGACTGACTACATGCTGGTGCTGTTCCCGCGCGAGCTGGGTGAGCAGGAAATTCCGCCCATCAGCGTTGCCGGTCAGGTCACCGAACCTTATACCATCACGGTGACAGAACCCAGCACAACCGGACTGGCCAGCGGTCAGGATGTGCACATGGAGACCGTGATCAGCAAAGACTCTGTCTACGTGCAGGAGCAACTGCTGTTCACCATCCGGCTGTATTACACCATTGCCGGTATCCGTAACCCGAATTTTACCGAGGTTGCACCGGAGAATACCGTGGTGCAGCTGCTGGGCCAGCCTCACCAGTATGAACAGCTGATTGATGGCCAACGCTACGGTGTGTACGAAATGAACTATGTCATCTTTCCGCAGCGCAGCGGCGAGATGGAAATCCCTGACATCGTGTTCCGCGGCGAACTGACCGATGGTTCCAGCAACTTTGTATTCCGCAACCCGAACATGCGACCGGTCACGGCCTTTGCTCCGGGTTACAACATCGAGGTCAAAGGACGTCCCGGTGCATTTCCGACAGACAGCACCTGGCTGCCTGCCAGTGACATCCGTGTCGAAGAGCGCTGGAGCGACGATATAACCCGCCTGGAACCGGGCCAGTCAGTCACCCGGACCCTGACCATTACCGGCAATGGTCTCGACGGTGCGGCTTTACCCCCACTGGGCCGCCCCGAAATCGACAGAATGAATGTGTACCCGGAACCCCCGGTGATTGAACGCAGCATCATCGACGGCAATGTGGTCGGCACGCGTACCGAAATTTACGAACTGGTGGCGACCGAAAACGGCTCCGTGGTGATTCCCGAGATCAACCTGCCATGGTGGGACGTGGACACCGACTCCCTGCGCCAGGCCGTGGTGCCCGCCTCCTTTATCGTGGTGGAAGCACCGGGCGGTGCCGGTGCCGACGGTGACAGCGTATCCACTGCCACCGACAATGCTGTGCCGGGCAATTTGCTACCGCCGGGAACCACCGATGAGTTGCTCAGCAGCCGCCAGACACCGGCCTGGATCATCTATGGTCTGCTGTCCGTCATCGTGCTGATACTGGCCGTGATGTGGTGGTTTTGGCAACGCCGACGCCCGACAGACGACTCGCCCGGCATCGTGCGCACCCCGGTTTATGAACGCGACATCGAGAATGGTCAGGAGAAGCTGGCATTCAGGCAACTGGAAAGCAGCCTGGCAGCGGCAGAGCCTCTGCAGCTGCGTCAGCACTTGATTGCCTGGGGCCGCCAGTATTATCGCGATGCCGGCCTGCACAATCTTGACGATCTGTCTGCCCGTTTTGACAACAGCGAGCTGACGTCACTGTGCCAGAAATTGCAGGCAGTGCTCTACAGCAGCGCCGCTGATGCCACGTTCAGCGCCGGTGACCGTCAACGCCTGTCGAGTGTACTGAAGGCTGAACGCAGCGCCCATCTGAAAGACAATCAGCGGCTTGAGCAGGAACAGAACTTCGCGCTGCCACCGCTGTATCGGCAATGACCAACAACTCGCGCACGGTTTTCAGCACTGACAAAGGCAGGTTGTGCCCCGCCTGTCTGAAGGCGACCGCTGAATGCAGCTGTAAAGCCCAGGCGGCAGCCAGACCGGCTGGCGACGGCAATGTCAAAGTACGCCGGGAAACCAAAGGCAGAAAAGGCAAAGGGGTTTGTCTTATTGAAGGGCTGGCGATGAATGCAGCCGAGCTGGAGGCCCTGGCCAAACAACTAAAAACCCGTTGCGGCAGCGGCGGCGCGGTCAAGAACGGCATCATCGAAATACAGGGCGATCACCGTCCGGCGATTATTGATCTGCTTAAAAGCAAAGGCATTGCCGCCAAACTGGCTGGCGGCTGAGGCTGGCAATTATAACAGGCGACGGCTGCTAACACCGGCGGCGACCGCTAACCGGCCAGGGCCGGGCTCTGGTTCAAGCTCAGGACTGGACTCAGGAATGGGGCTCAGGCCTCGTCTGCCGGTTCAGCTACCTTTCGGGGACGCTTTTTTGCCACATCATTACGCGACTCTTCCAGCGCACGCAGATACCCTGCATCCACATCACCGGTAATATACTTGCCGTCGAAAACCGCGCAGTCAAACTGCGTGATATTGGGATTGCCTTCCTGCGAGGCGGACACCAGATCCTCCAGATCCTGGAAAATAAGCCAATCGGCACCTATCAGTGTCTCCACTTCCTTCTCGGTGCGATCATGTGCAATCAGCTCGGATGCAGCCGGCATATCAATGCCGTATACATTGGGGTATCGCACCGGTGGTGCCGCCGAGGCGAAATACACTTTGCGGGCACCGGCATCACGTGCCATCTGGATAATCTGCCGACAAGTCGTACCACGGACAATGGAATCATCGACCAATAACACATTCTTGCCACGGAACTCCAGTTCGATGGCATTGAGTTTTTGCCGCACGGACTTGCGACGTTCACTCTGCCCCGGCATGATAAAAGTACGGCCGATATAACGGTTTTTAACAAACCCTTCGCGGTACTTGACGCCCAGGCGGTTGGCCAGTTCAAGCGCGGATGTCCGGCTGGTGTCGGGAATGGGGATGACAACATCAATATCGTGCTCCGGGCGCAGACGCTTGAGTTTGTCCGCCAGTTTTTCTCCCATACGCAGCCTGGCCTTGTATACGGAAATACCGTCCATCAATGAATCAGGGCGGGCAAAATAAACGTGTTCAAAGATGCACGGTGTATACGGTGCCGGCTCGGCGCACAAGCGCGTGTGCAGATTGCCGCGCACATCAATATACACAGCCTCTCCCGGCGCCACATCGCGCACCAGGGTAAACCCCTGTGAGTCCAGCGCAACACTTTCCGAGGCCAGCATGTACTCAGCCTTGCCATCACGCTCGCGTTTGCCGAACACCAGGGGACGGATGCCATTTTTGTCCCGGAATCCCACCACACCGTAGCCGGTGATCATGACCAGTGCAACATATCCGCCGCGGCAGCGACGATGAACACCTTCAACGGCAGCAAAAATATCGTCAGCAGTGGGTGCCATTTTGCCGACCTGCTGCAGTTCGTGCGCAAATACATTCAGCAGTACTTCGGAGTCGGAATCGGTATTGATGTGTCGCAGATCTTCGGAGAAGAGCTCTTCACTAAGCTGGGCCGAGTTGGTCAGGTTGCCGTTATGTGCCAGACACAAACCGTAGGGCGAATTGACATAAAACGGTTGCGCCAGCGCCGGGCTGGAACTGCCGGCAGTCGGGTAACGTACATGGCCGATGCCCATCTTGCCGGACAGGCGCCGCATGTGGCGAGTGCGAAACACATCCTTGACCAGTCCATTGTCTTTGCGCAGATTCAATATGCCGTTGTCGCATGTTGCGATGCCTGCTGCATCCTGCCCCCGATGCTGCAACACCGTCAGGGTATCGTACAAACCCACTGCTACGTCAGACTGACCCACAATTCCGACTAAACCACACATGCAAATTACTCCGTAAACCGCGTAAAACAATGTTTGTGCAAAAATTCAAATTTCTGTTTCAGGCTCAACAAAAAAACCGCTGCCCCAGTCAATCACCGGCTGCACATAGGGCAGGGTCTGCGATTCCACCCACCAGATACGATCCGAATAAAATTCCGCGGCGAAATACACCGCCACCGCCACAATAAGCACGCCGCGGGCAATACCAAACACGGCGCCCAGCAAACGGTCGGTGAGCTGCAAACCGGCAAGACTGATCAGCCGGGCCATAAAATGATTGATCAGCGCGCCCAGCAGCAGAGTGGCAAAACACAGAATGGCGAAAGCAAGCACATAACGCCCGGTTTCATTGTCCGTAAGGCTGTTGAACATCGGCGCCAGATGGGGGCTGTAGAGGCGCGCCACAACGATGGCGGCAATCCACACCAGCAGGGACAGCACCTCACGCACAAATCCACGCCATAAACCAAAAACACATGACAGAACAACAACCAACAACACAGCGATGTCGAGCAGGTTCATGGCGCTATTCTCCGTGGTTTCTCACGTGCGTACCTACAGCTCTTCAATTTCAAACCGCACGATCATGCCGTTAAGTTCAAAATCCTCGCGTAAGGTTTCCAGCAAAATATTGGCAGTGCCTCGATCAACAACCGGGCCAACAAACACAGCGGTCAGCACACCCTGACTGGAGTCAATACGGCGGGTGTAGGCGCGATGGCCGGCCTCCTGCAGCCGGGCCACCAGATTACTGGCATTGGTGGTGTTACCAAATGATCCCAGGCGCACGCTGAAGCCTTCGGGCAGGCCCTGATTGTCCAGGGTCGGCGGTGGCGCCGTGGCCGTCTGAGGATTGCTCCCGTCGGTATCCGACGATGGCGCGCTATCCTCTTCGCTGTTGTCAGCTGCTTCAGTCACCACTGGCGCTTCGGTGGCAACAGGCGAATCAGCGGTACCCGCGTCAATTTCATTGTTGTCTTCAGTGGCGTTTTCAGTGGCGTTTTCAGTAGTACTGGCAGCGCCGGCGCTGTCAGCAACCCCGTCGATCAGTATGGCATCGGTATCGGCGGTGATAACGGGACGTTGCGGGTCAGTGCGCGCAGGGACCGGCTGGGCCGGACGTGACGGAATATCGGTTTGCAGGACGGGCTGATAACTGCCCTCCCCGTCAAAAATCACCGGCAGCAAAATCAATGCAGCTACGGCCAGCACCAGCGTGCCAATCAATCTTTGCCGGGTGTTCTGATTCAAAGCGTATCTGCCTCTCTCAGTGTCTCTCAGTCCGACATGCTCGACATGACGTCAGACACTGTAATAAACGATCCGGTCACCACAATGATGTCACCTGCAACGGCATCGGTACAAGCAGTCTGAAATGCCCTGGTAACCGTCGCCGGAGACGATATCGGCACCATGGAACCCTGCCTTGCACCGAACCCGTGAAGCAGATTCGCCAGCTTTTCTGCCGGTAAACAACGGGGCAGATCGAAGTGCGCAATATACCAGAAGTCAGCCTGCTTTTCTAAGGCCTGATAGAATCCGGCATGATCTTTATCTGCCATCATCGCCAGCACCACGCGGACCGAGCCAATACGGCCTGTCTGCAGCAGAATTTGCTGACGCTGACACTGAATCGCCTTTGCCAGTGCCTGCCCGGCCTGCGGGTTGTGGGCAACGTCCATAACGACCGACACCGGGAACCGTGGTGGATGAAACCACTGCTGACGCCCAGGCAGCATCAACGTTGACAGTATCTGCGGCAATTGCGCCTGTAACCAGTCTTCGGACGGTAACAGACCGGTCAGACACACGGCCTGCAGGGCGCCGGCGATGTTGGATGGCGCCAACGCGGCGACTGGCAGGTTCGCGACCGTCAGGGTCTGCGTCTGGCGTCCGGTGCTGTTCGCAGCGCCCATGCGCCCTCGCCAGTGCCAGCGCTCATCCACCAATGAGGTACTGGCGATAAAATCGCGGCCGGCGCGATACACCGGACATGACAATGCACTCGCTGCCTGCAACAGGGTTATCGGCGGGTCAGATTCGGTACACACCACCGGTTTCCGGTGCCGGAAGATACCCGCCTTTTCCACGGCTATGGCTTCCCGGGTGTCACCCAGCCATTCCTGATGGTCCAGACCAATACTGGTCACGACAGCGATATCGGCATCCACAATATTGACCGCATCAAGTCGTCCGCCCAGGCCGACTTCCAGCACCATGACGTCCAGGTCTGCTTCCTGAAAGATCATCAGTGCTGCCAACGTGCCGAACTCAAAATAGGTCAGTGACACATCCTGGCGGGCCTGCTCGATCGCAACAAATGCCTGCACAATGGCGCTGTCGGCAACCGGGACGCCCTGTACGCAGATGCGTTCGTTGTAATGCAGAAGGTGGGGCGAGGTATAGCTGCCGACCCGTTTGCCGGCCGCGCGCAGCACCGCATCAATGACCGCGACATGACTGCCTTTGCCGTTAGTCCCGGTCACTGTGATCACCAGCGGAGAATCCGCCTGTTTGCCCGTTGCCAGACCCAGCCGCCGGGCCACGATGTTGAGGCGCTCCAGCCCCATATCGATTTCGTTGGGGTGCAGCTGCTGGATTCGCGTCAGCCATCCGGCCAGATCAAGCTCCGACTCAGTGGCTGTGCCCATTGTCAGGCTGCCGGTGGCAGTTGTAACAGTTTGCCGACCAGGCCGGATACGGTATCGCGCATCTCTTTACGATGGCAGATCATGTCGATGGCGCCATGTTCCAGCAGGAATTCGGCACGCTGGAAACCTTCGGGCAATTTGACACGCACTGTCTGGCGTATGACGTCAGGTCCGGTGAACCCGACCAGGGCGCGCGGCTCAGCAATGTTGATATCGCCAAGCATGGCCAGACTGGCTGACACCCCACCGTAGACCGGATCAACCAGCACGGAAATAAAGGGCAGACCGTTCTCGCGCAGACGCTCCAGTGCAGCTGAGGTTTTCGCCATCTGCATCAGGGAAATCAGGGCTTCCTGCATACGGGCACCACCACTGGTGGAGAAGCACACCAACGGCAGGCGCTGGGCGATACAGCTGTTGACCGCCTGCACAAATTTTTCGCCGACCACGGCGCCCATGGAACCGCCGATAAAGCCAAACTCAAAGGCCGCCACAATCATGTCGATCGACATCACCTTGCCCTGTACCACAATCAGGGCATCGCGCTCGCCGGTGCTTTTCTGCGCCGCCGACAGCCGATCCTTGTACTTTTTCAGGTCTTTGAACTTGAGAATATCCACCGGCTCGATATCGGTGAATAATTCCTGCTGCCCTTCTGCATCCAGAAACAGCTCCAGGCGCCGACGCGCGGTTATGCGCATATGGTGATCGCACTTGGGGCATACTTCCTGGTTGCGTTCCAGGTCGGGCCGGTACAACACAGCTTCGCAGCGCGGGCATTTTTTCCACAGCCCTTCGGGCACGCTGGATTTCTGTTTGCCGTTCTGCTTGCCTGCGCCTTCGGTGCTGGTGTTGCTGTTTCGAATCGATGGGAGGATCTTGTTAATCCAGCTCATAGTTTGGTCCTGTCCTGCTTAATTCTGTTGCCAACTATAACATTTCCGGCGGGTTTTTACCTGATACTGTTGTCGGCACCGTGTTTAGCGCCAGCTTTCAGGCCGATGCCCCGTCCAGCGCCTGCCGAATGGAGGCTATCAGCGCAGTACTGTCGGCAATACGCCCGGCATCACGCGCCTTGCTGTCGCTGAGTTCACCGATCTTCTGTACCAGCGCACTGCCAATAATAACACCGTCACTGACCGCAGCCATGGCGAGCGCCGAGGCATTGTCCTTGATACCAAAACCCACCATGATGGGCAGGTCGGTCTGGCTGCGCAGCCCTTCCACCCGGCGACCGATGTCGCCGGTGTCACTGATGGCGGCGCCGGTGACACCTTTCAGGGACACATAATAGATATACCCCGAGCTGTGCTGGCAGATAGCTGCGATACGTTTGTCGGTGGTGGTGGGCGCTACCAGAAAAACCACATCAATGTCCCGCGGACGGGTCAGTGCCAGCAGACTTTCCGCTTCGCTGACCGGCAGATCCACCAGCAACAGACCATCCACGCCAGCCTGCGCCGACTGCTCCACAAAGGCCTCGTAACCCATGATTTCCACAGGATTAAGGTAACCCATCAGCACAACGGGGGTTTTATTGTCCTGCTGGCGAAACTGACTGACCACGGAAAACACCGTGTCCAGACCTGCGCCGTTACGCAGGGCGCGCTCCGCACCCAACTGGATAACAGCACCATCGGAGGACGGATCACTGAAGGGCATGCCCAGTTCAATGATATCGGCGCCATCGCGCACCAACTGGTGCATCAGGCTGACCGTGGTGTCATGGTCGGGATCTCCGGCCACGATATAGGGAATCAGGGCTTTGCGTCCAGCGGCATGGGTGGCCGCCATACACGATTTTATCCGGCTCATCTTTTTCCTTTCAGCCTCGCTGGCTTTCCTTAAATGGTAATGCCGTCAATATCGGCCACTGTATGAATGTCTTTGTCACCACGACCGGACAGGTTAACCACGATGGTCTGCTCCGGCGCCATGGTTGCCGCCAGTTTGCAGGCGTAGGCGATGGCGTGCGCGGATTCCAGTGCCGGAATGATGCCTTCCAGACGGGTCAGCATACGAAACGCATCCAGCGCCTCGGTATCGGTCACCGACACGTAGTTGACGCGTTTGATGTCCTTCAGCCATGAGTGCTCAGGCCCTACACCGGGGTAATCCAGACCGGCGGACACGGAATGGGTTTCCACGATCTGGCCACGCTCGTCACTCATCACATAGGTGCGGTTGCCGTGCAGAACACCGGGCTTGCCGGCCGACAGCGGTGCCGCGTGGCGACCGGTCTCAACGCCATCACCACCGGCCTCAACACCATACATAGCAACCTCAGCGTCCCGCAAAAACGGATGAAACAGGCCAATGGCGTTGGAACCACCGCCGACACAGGCCACCAGCGCGTCCGGCAGCTTGCCGTATTCTTCCAGCGACTGGGCGCGGGCTTCGCGGCCGATGATGGCCTGGAAGTCGCGCACCAGCATGGGGTACGGGTGCGGCCCGGCCACGGTGCCAATGATGTAATAAGTGGAATCCACATTGGTGGCCCAGTCGCGCAGCGCTTCGTTGAGCGCGTCCTTCAATGTGCGCGAACCGGACGTCACCGGAATCACGTTGGCGCCCAACAGTTTCATGCGATAAACATTGGCCGCCTGACGTTTGACGTCTTCCGCCCCCATGTAGACATGACACTCCAGGCCCAGACGCGCCGCAACGGTGGCACTGGCCACACCATGCTGACCGGCGCCGGTTTCGGCAATGATGCGTGGCTTGCCCATAAATTTGGCGAGCAGTGCCTGGCCAATGGTGTTGTTGATCTTGTGCGCACCGGTATGATTCAGATCTTCACGCTTGAGAATGATCCTGGCACCACCGCATTTGGCAGTCAGTCGCTCAGCCAGATACAGCGGCGACGGACGACCGACATAGTGTTTCATGTCGCGGTCATACTCTTGCCAGAACTTGGGGTCCTGCGACAGCTTGCGATATACCTGATCCAGCTCTTCCACTGCAGCCATCAGGGTTTCGCCGACAAATACCCCGCCGTAGCGGCCAAAGTGGCCTGCCAGGTCGGGACCGCTGAACAGATCCTGTTCGGGTGTTGTGACTGTCTCAGATACGGACACGATTTACCTCGTTGAAAAATGCCTGTAAGCGTTGCGGGTCTTTGATACCCGGCTCTTTTTCCACCCCACTGCTCAAATCCAGTGCCCAGGGGTGAACTTCCTTGATGGCGCGCACTGCATTGTCCTGATTCAGGCCGCCCGCCAGCACAATGGGCAGCGAGCTGCGATCGACACAGTGGCGGGCCACCGTCCAGTCAAACTTTTTACCGGTGCCGCCGGCCTGTTCCGGATCAAAGGAATCCAGCAGAATGGCGGATGCCTGCTGATGCAGCTTGATGGCAGGCAAAGGATCGGTGCCGGAGCGCACACGAACAGCCTTCATGTAAGGCAGATCAAATGACTGGCAGAATTCCGGGGCTTCGTCGCCATGGAACTGCAGACAATCCAGGCGCAGGTGATCAAGCACATCGCTCACCTGTTTACGCTCAGGATTGACAAACAGACCCACCACGCTGACAAACGCGGGGACCGCCGCACGAATTTCCTGTGCCTGCTGCAAGGTCAGACCCCGGGGGCTGTCGGCATAAAACACCAGACCCAGCGCATCGGCGCCCAGCTGGGCGGCCAGGCGTGCGTCTTGCGGCCGTGTGATACCACAGATTTTTATGCGGGTACGTCTTTGCACCGGATCTCCCGTCCCAGTCAGACAACCGCCTGATGCGGCTGCGATGAAATACAAGGCGGAGGATTTTATCAGAGATTGCCGCACGCTGCTTACAGAAAGCACGCTGAATCGACGTTAATCGGCTACAAAAAACACGGCCCCGGCGGCAGCACCGGCAAGCCATAACGCGCCGGATAGGACACGTTGACCAGATACAGGCCGTCAGGCCTGGCGGTTATGGCATTCTGACTGCGATCGCGGGTGGCCAGCACCTGCCCGACCCAGTCGGGTGACCGGCGCCCGGCACCCACTTCCAGCAAGGCACCGGCGATATTGCGCACCATATGCAGCAGGAACGCATTAGCCTCCACTTCCAGCACAATAAACTGGTTCTGGCGGCTGACTTTAATCTCGTTAATGCAACGCATGGGCGTACGCGACTGACAGCCGGCAGCGCGAAAGGCGCTGAAATCATTTTCCCCCAGCAGGTGCTGACCCGCCTCATGCATGCGCGTCACATCCAGCGGCACATTAACGTAGGTCAATTGCTTGATCAGGGCGGTGGGCTGGACGGCACCGGTATAGATAATATAGCGATAGCGCCGACTCAGCGCGGAATGGCGGGCGTGAAAATCATCGCTGACCACATGTGCCCACTGCACTCTGACCTGCGCGGGCAAGTGGCTGTTAGTGCCGCGGATCCAGGCTTTTTCACCTCTGTCTACCGGGGTTTCAAAATGCACAACCTGGCCCGTGCCGTGGACACCGGCATCGGTGCGACCGGCACAATTGACGCTAATGGGGTGATCGGCGATGCGCGACAGCGCCTGCTCCAGGGTGCCCTGCACAGTGGCGATGGCCGGTGTCGACTGGCGCTGCCAGCCGTGAAAAGCGGCGCCGTTGTATTCAACGCCGAGCGCTATGCGCGTGAGGACGGTATCAGGAGTGCTTGCAGTCATGATTGTTTGTCAGGCGAGATGTCAGAGCCTTTCCAGCAGGGATTCGGCATCACGGCGCTGGGCTTCGGTGCCCTCTTTCACGACTTCAGCCAGGATTTCACGGGCGCCGTCGCTGTCACCCATATCGATGTATGCACGGGCCAGGTCCAGTTTGGTGGCTGCTTCGTCGCTGTCAGACAGGAAGGCAAGCTCTTCGTCGTCGTCCTCATCATCAAAGGAGTCTTCGTTGGAAATAAAGGCCAGATCATCAAAATCATCCGCCCTGTCTTCATCCCGGTCACCGTCGGCTTCGGCTTTGCTGTCATCTGTAGCTGCCGGGCCTGTCTCTGTCTCTGTGTCTGTGTCTGAGCCTGTGTCTGCTTCGGGCTTTTGGTCGGGGCCGCTGTCAGAATCCTGGTCAGTCCACTCGTCAGCTCGGGGCTCGGGCGAGGGTTCGGTAACGGACTCACTCGCCGGTGCCGTATCAACCGCTGCTGAGTCAACCTCGTCAACCGTTTCATCGTACAGGTCATAATCGGCATCGGTGGCATCAGTGGCGGTGGCGCTGTCAGCAGCATCAGGCCAGCTCAGATCGTCATCGTCGTCGATGCCCGGCGCGTCGTCATCACCCGCTTCGTTATTGGCAATTTCATTATCGTCAGCTGCACGATTGGCAAATGCATCGTCGGCACCGGCGTTATCCGCCACGGCGTCGTCATCATCTGTTTCGTCGTCCAGATCCATGTCCTCGGTATCACCCCAGTCCGGACCTTCATCAGCATCAGTGTCAGCATCGGTAGTCGTATCGGCTTCCGGATCCATCTCCAGCGTATCGTCCAGAGCGAACTCATCGTTAAAGACAGTATCCTCGGTCCACTGCGCTGAGGGATTGGCGGGGTCCGGGTTTTCATCCGGGCTTTCGACCAGGCCTTCATCCAGGCCTTCATCCAGGCTCTCATCCTCGCGTCCATCCACGCTTTCATCCAGGCGTTCATCATCAGCGGGAGCGTCTTCGTTGTCAGCTTCCTCCGCTGCTGCTGCGGCCGCTGCAACCCCGGAGAACAGGAGTTCATCGTCGCTCTCCTCGCCCAGTGGCATATCGTCATTTTCGCGCTGCGCCCGCTGCTCGCCGGTTGTTGTCGCGCGGTTGCGACGCATCAATACCAGCACCAGCAGCAGGACCAGCACCGCCGCTGCCCCCAGCAAGGCCCAGGTATTGCTGATCAGCAGGTTAAAGAAACGCTCTACCGGGCCGGCATCAGGTGCCATGGTGATTGTGGTGGTCTGCTCGTCGCGGGTGGTTCCATCTGTTTCGGTTTCCGCCGGTTCGGTTTCCGCCAGCTGTTGCTGCAGTTGCGCCAGCTCCAGATCACGCAAACGGATGATTTCCTGCGCTGACGCGATCTGCTGCTGCAACATGGCCAGCCGTGTATTCAGCTCACTGTTTTCCAGATCAAGACGATCGAGTTCCTCTTCACGCAGCGCCAGGCTGTCTTCAAGCGCATCCAGCTGTTCGTCGTTGCGCGCAATATCCTGCTCCGCTGACTGGGTATTGGCCGCTGATGCCGACGCATCGGCGGAATCGTCCGTGTCGTCATCGGCGGTAACAACCCGCAGCTCCCCTTGCGCCGCACCACCGGAAGCAGCATCCGGCCCAGCCGTAACCGGCTCTCTGCCAACCGTGCCGGGCTGGGCAAATTCGCGGTTCTGGCGGGTTACTGCCGCAATCGCCTCTGCCGCTGCCAGGCGACGGATCTCGTTCAGCTCAGGCACGCGCAGCACTTCGCCACGTTTGACCCGGTTTATATTGTTGCCCTGAAACGCATCGGGGTTCAGGCGCTGCAGAGCCAGCATGGTTTGCTGGACACTGACCGAGTCATCCGGCCGGGCGCGCAGCGCCAGTTCCCATAACGTGTCTCCCGCATTGACTGTCAGCGTGCTGGCGTTGGCAAGATCGTCGGGTGCTGCGGCCGGCGCAATCTGCGCCGGTTCGTTTTGTCCGGCGGCCGCCGGGGCGGTGCTGGTGGTGGTACCAGGGCCAGCGTCGGCGGTGGCGGCATCAGCCCCGGTTGCTGCGGCCAATTGTGCCGATGCTGGCGGCGCGCTGGCGTCGTCGGCAACAGAATCGATTTCAGGCTCGGCCACCGGTTCAAAGACAGACTGCACCGGCGCGGCGCTGACCTGTTGAGTGCTTTGCGCGCTGAAGGCGGGCGATTCCAGGCGCAGGGTATACTCGGTAAGCACCCGGCCGGCGGGCCAGCGTGTGTCCAGAATCAGGTTGAGAAAAGGTTCATCAATGCTGACCGGGCTGCTGATGCGCAGTACGGGCACGCCATCAGCAAACTCGACATCGATGCGCAGACTGTCGAGGGCGGCAATTCGCTCGGCGTCAAAGCGCTGAAAATCGGCAGCAGACGCCACCATGACGGAAATGTCGGCGGCAGACAGACCTTCGCTGTCCATCAACTCAATGCTGGCCTGCAAAGGCTCACCGGTGGCCGACTCGAGGGTGATGTCCCCCAGGCTGAGCGCATGGATCTGCGCGGCTGCAAACAGCAGCAACGCAGAGAATATCGGCATCAGCCTTTTAACCATAGCATTTTCCTTAATCCGGTTCTGAGGCAGTCACGGCGAGGGCTGGGGATTACTCCCTGACCCTCGCAAGTATTCATGATAAGTAGTCTTTTATCAACACCTCGGCAATCTGGATGGAATTCAGTGCAGCACCCTTGCGCACATTGTCACCCACGATCCACATATCGATGCCATTGGGATGGGTAATGTCCTTGCGGATACGACCCACCAGCACGTCATCCTTGCCGGCAGAGTCTCCCACTGCCGTGGGGTAACCGCCATCCTTGCGCTCATCCATCAGTTTGACGCCCGGCGCCCTGGCCATCAATTCGCGAACCTCTTCCACCGTGATCGGTGCGCGCGTCTCCAGATGCACCGCTTCCGAGTGCGAGAAAAACACGGGCACACGCACACAGGTGGCGTTGACTTCGATGCTTTCATCAAGGATTTTTTTGGTTTCCCAGGACATTTTCATCTCTTCCTTGGTGTAACCATTGTCCAGAAATACATCAATGTGCGGCAATGCATTAAAGGCAATCTGTTTGGGATAAACGCTGCATTCCACGTCCTTGCCGTTGAGCAGGGCAGCCGTCTGCGCGGCCAGCTCTTCAATGGCCTCTTTGCCGGTGCCTGATACCGCCTGGTACGTCGACACATTGATGCGGGTAATGCCCACCTTGTCATGAATCGGCTTCAGCGCTACCAGCATTTGAATAGTGGAGCAGTTCGGATTGGCGATGATATTGCGGTTGGTGTACTGCGCAATTGCCTCCGGATTCACCTCGGGCACCACCAGCGGAATATCTTCATCACGGCGGAAGTGAGAGGTATTGTCGATGACAATACAACCAGCCTTGCCTGCTTTCTCGGCATACATTTCCGAAATGCTGCCACCGGCAGAAAACAGCCCGATCTGCGCCTGAGAAAAATCGAACTCTGCCAGATTCTGCACCGTTACCGGCTTACCATGGAACATGACGGTGCTGCCTGCAGAACGCTCACTGGCCAGCGGAAACAGTTCGCCGACCGGAAAGTTGCGCTCTTCCAGAATACTGATCAGGGTTTCGCCCACGGCGCCAGTGGCGCCTACGATTGCTACGTTAAACTTTTTCATGTTGTCTCCCTATTAATTCGTGCCTGGTGAGTCCGCGCCCGGAATGGTGAAGTACCACGGCGACTTTTTGCGCCACTGGCTTTCGAAGCCACTGATGGCATCGGCGTCTTCCAGGGTCAGGCCGATATCGTCCAGACCGTTCAGCAGGCAGTGTTTACGAAATGCATCCACTTCAAACGCGATGGTGCTGCCATCGGGCCTGGTGATGGATTGCGCCGGCAGGTCCACAGTCAATGTGTAACCCTCGGCGGCATTTACCTCTTTGAATAACTGATCGACAGTTTCCTTATCCAGAACAATGGGAAGAATGCCGTTCTTGAAACAGTTGTTAAAGAAAATATCAGCAAAACTGGGCGCTATCAGCACCCGGAAACCGAAATCGTCCAGCGCCCAGGGCGCGTGTTCACGGCTGGAACCACAACCAAAATTTTCCCGCGCCAGCAATACACTGGCCCCCTGGTAACGCGGCTTGTTGAGCACAAAGTCCGGGTTCAGCGGCCGCTGGCTGTTGTCGGCATCGGGCTCACCCTTGTCCAGGTAACGGTGCTCATCAAACAGATTGACACCAAAACCACTGCGCTTGATTGATTTCAGAAACTGCTTGGGAATAATAAAATCGGTATCAACATTGGCGCGATCGAGCGGCAATGCCAGGCCGGTATGTACACTAAATTTTTTCATATCAGATGTCTCGAATTCGGTTACTGTGCCCGGGGCGGCGCACTACGTGCTGCCCCCGGGTTCTGGTCAATCGGCCAGGTCAATGGGCCCGGTCTGAATCCAGCAGAATGTCCCGCACGTCAACAAAATGGCCGTGGATGGCCGCTGCTGCCGCCATTGCCGGACTCACCAAGTGCGTGCGACCACCAAATCCCTGCCGCCCTTCAAAGTTGCGGTTGGACGTTGAGGCGCAGTGTTTGCCCGCGGGCAACTGGTCAGCATTCATTGCCAGACACATGGAGCAACCCGGCTCACGCCATTCCAGGCCTGCTTCGATGAAAATCTTGTCCAGCCCCTCGGCTTCCGCCTGCTTCTTGACCAGACCGGAACCGGGCACCACCAGCGCCAGCTCAATCGTGCTGGCAACCTTGCGCCCCTTGACCACGGCCGCCGCTGCGCGCAGGTCTTCGATGCGCGAGTTGGTGCAGGAGCCGATAAACACCACGTCCAGCTTGATGTCACGGATCGCGGTGCCGGGCTTCAGGCCCATGTACTTGAGCGACTGCCGGATACTCTCGGCGCGGCCACTGTCTTTTTCCTGGTCCGGGTCAGGCACCACACCGGTCACCGGTGCCACCATTTCCGGTGACGTACCCCAGGTAACCTGCGGGATGATATCCGCGGCATCGAGCACCACCACGCGGTCAAAATGCGCATCTTCGTCACTCACCAACTGCAGCCAGAATTCGGCTGCCTTGTCGAACATGTCACCCTTGGGTGCAAACGGACGGCCCTTGATGTAATCCACCGTGGTCTGGTCAACAGCAATCAGGCCTGCGCGCGCACCGCCCTCGATCGCCATGTTGCAGATGGTCATGCGCCCTTCCATGCTCAATGACCGGATCGCCTCGCCACCAAATTCGATGGTGTAGCCGGTGCCGCCGGCAGTGCCGATTTCGCCAATAATGGCCAGCACAATGTCCTTGGCCGTGACGCCAGGATTGAGCCTGCCGTCAACACGAACCAGCATGTTCTTCATTTTTTTCTGGATCAGACACTGGGTCGCCATCACGTGCTCGACCTCGGAGGTACCGATACCATGCGCCAGCGCACCCAACGCACCGTGCGTGGAGGTATGGGAGTCCCCGCAGACAATGGTCATGCCCGGCAGTGTGGCACCCTGCTCCGGCCCGACCACGTGGACAATGCCCTGGCGCTCATCGTTCATGTCCAGTTCCAGAATGCCGAATTCACGGCAGTTGTCGTCCAGGGTTCGCACCTGAATGCGTGACACTGGATCCATGATGCCTTCCAGACCCCGGCTGCGTTCGCTTTTGGTGGTCGGAATATTATGATCCGGCGTGGCCAGATTGGCATCGGCACGCCACGGCTTGCGTCCGGTCAGACGCAGTCCTTCAAAGGCCTGGGGCGAGGTGACTTCGTGAATCAGCTGCCGGTCGATGTAAATCAACGCAGTGCCGTCATCACGCTGTTTGACCAGGTGTGAATCCCAGAGTTTGTCGTACAAGGTTTTTCCAGCCATGAATAGTTCCCGGATTTATACTGTCAAAAACGAATTATTAACTTTAACTTAAATATTTATCTTTATGATATTTTTGGCGTTTCACAGCGAACATCAAAATTCTGCGCCCGATGCCGCAACAGATGATCCATCAGCACAATGGCCAGCATGGCTTCGGCAATCGGCACCGCACGAATGCCGACGCAGGGATCATGACGGCCGGTGGTCACCACTTCGACCGCATTGCCCGCAACATCAATCGAGCGACCCGGCAGGCGCAGACTGGACGTTGGCTTCAGCGCAATATGCGCCACAATATCCTGACCGCTGGAAATGCCGCCCAGCACACCACCGGCATTGTTGGACAGAAACCCGTCCGGCGTCATCTCATCGCGGTGCTCGGTGCCCTTCTGGCTGACCGAATCAAACCCGGCGCCAATCTCCACGCCCTTGACGGCATTGATGCTCATCAGCGCGTGGGCAATATCCGCGTCCAGACGATCAAACACCGGCTCACCCAGGCCGACAGGCACCTTCGACGCCACCACGGAAATTTTGGCACCGATGGAATTACCTTCCTTGTTCAGCGCCGCCATATAACTTTCCATCTCTGCCACCTTGCCGGCGTCAGGGCAGAAAAACGCATTCTGTTCGACCTGATCCCAGTCAAACTGCTCGGCCTTGATGGGCCCCAGCTGGCTCAGGTAAGCCCGCACCTGCATACCAAAATGCTGCGCCAGGTACTTCTTGGCGATGGCACCGGCGGCCACACGCATGGCGGTTTCCCGGGCCGAGGAGCGCCCGCCGCCGCGATAGTCGCGGAAGCCATACTTTTGTTGATAGGTATAATCAGCATGAGCCGGCCTGAATATATCCTTGATATTACTGTAGTCTTTTGACTTCTGATCAGTATTCTCTATCATCAGCCCGATGGGCGTACCGGTGGTTCTGCCTTCAAATACCCCGGACAGGATCCTGACTGCATCGGCCTCTTTGCGCTGGGTGGTGAAGCGCGACTGACCCGGCTTGCGACGATCAAGATCGCGTTGCAGATCCTCGGCCGACAGCTCCAGACCGGGCGGACAACCATCCACAATACAGCCCAGCGCCAGCCCGTGGCTTTCGCCAAAACTGGTAACAGTAAACAGTTTGCCTATGGTATTACCAGACATGCGTATTCCCGGGCTGTTTATTAACGGACTGTGTATTAACGGACATCGTTGAAGGCTTCCAGCGCGTCGAAAAGGCGCAAATTATACACGAATTCAGCGTTCGGCACGAATCAGCGCATCGCGACCGATCGCCAGCACCCCTTCACCACCACCATCAAAGTCCAGCCAGGTAACCGGAAATTGTGTATATCGCTGGTCAAACAAAGGCCAGGTATACCCCAGCTCCAGCACCAGCACCCCGCCGGGGCTCAGATACGTGGCAGCCTGCCTGAGAATCTGCAGCGGAATCGCCAGGCCATCCTCGTCAGATAACAGCCCCAGAACGGGTTCGCGGTGATATTCAGGCGGCAGTTCTGCCACTTCCTGCGCAGACACATAGGGTGGATTGCAGACGATCAGATCATAGTCTCCGTCTACGCCGGAGAACAGGTCGGAGTGCACGGTTCTTACCCGCGCCTGCACGCCGTGTCGTTCGATATTCTTCTGCGCCACAGCCAGCGCATCTCCGGAGATATCGGCCAGATCGACCTGCGCATCGGCAAAGACCAGCGCCGTGGCAATACCGATACAACCACTGCCGGTGCACAGGTCGAGCACCCGCGTCGGCGCATCGGCCAGTAAAGGTTGATACTGCTGCACGATCAATTCCGCTATCGGGGAGCGTGGCACCAGCACACGCTCATCGACGTGAAACGGCAAACCGGCAAACCAGGCTTCGCCCAGCAGGTATGCCATGGGCAGACGTTCCGTTCCACGACGCTGCGCCAGGGTATTGATATGTTGCCACTCATCTGCACTGACTGTCCGTTGCGCGACCGCCCGCTGACTGTCATCATCATGGCCAAAAGGCAGCCCCAGCACGGTAAACACCAGGTAGACCGCCTCGTCCCAGGCATTATCGGTACCGTGTCCATAATACAGGTCGGCGCTCTCGAACCCGACGCAAACCTGCTCCACACATGTCTGTACATTCATCGTTGGCGTTATTGACATCACTGGCTCCCTGCTTGCTCGCCCGTTTTCAGCGGCAGCACTAAAAATAACTTTACGCTTGCGCAGCGATATCGTACGGTATGTCTCCATTTTTTAAGACACTGTTTACCAGTACCACAGGATCGGATAACCGCCATGACCATTGAAACTGCCTACCAGGAAATCATCACTGCCATCGGTGAAGATCTGTCACGACCCGGCCTGCGTGACACGCCCCTGCGTGCAGCCAAGGCAATCCAGTTCCTGACCCGGGGTTACCAGCAGGACATCGACACCGTTATCAACGATGCCATGTTCCCGTCCGATTCCGAAGAGATGGTCATCGTCAAGAATATCGAATTATATTCCATGTGCGAGCATCATATGCTGCCTTTTATCGGCAAATGTCATGTCGCCTATCTGCCCAAGGGCAAAGTCATCGGGCTGTCGAAAATTGCCCGCATCGTGGACGTGTTCGCCCGCCGCCTGCAGATCCAGGAAAACCTGACCAAGGAAATTGCCGAGGTGATCATTCACAAAACCGGTGCCGCCGGCGCTGCCGTGATTATCGAGGCCCAGCATATGTGCATGATGATGCGCGGTGTGGAGAAGCAGAACTCGGTGATGACAACCTCATGCATGCTGGGTGCTTTCCGCAGCAGCCAGAATACACGCAATGAATTTTTATCGTTGATTCAGCGTTGACGGGTTGCCCGTGCGGTCCTGGCCCTGGTGTTAGCCCTGGTCATGGCCGGATCACCAGCTCAATACGCTGACCACAGGGCCCGGGACGGCAATACGGGGCCAGCGGCCCGAGGCCATGAGCCTGCAAACGGTCGACGTCAATGCCGCCTTCGGCCACCACGCGATTCAATACCGCCTCTGCCCGTTGCGCTGAGCGCGCCTGCAGTGTCTCCAGCGGGTCGTCATCCTGCAGATGGCCAACGATGTACACATTGAGCAGGGCATTGCGTTGCAGGACATCCACAATCTGGGCGATACCTTCATCATTGATCAGTGAATCGCTGGCATCAAAACCCAGGCCGGTGATGACCACAGCACGTTCGCGCATCAGGCGCTGTTCAAGTGCCTGCGGCGTGGCATCCAGACCTTCGCGTTGCTCGGCAGCCAGTTGTGCCGGTAATTCCAGAAAATCAATGTGTGCATACATGCGCCGGTTGCCGCGCGTCACCACATACAATGCCGCATAACCATTAACGTCTTCACCGTCACGGACACCCTGGTAGGTACTGGCCAGATAGAACTGACTGGTTTCGGGTCCGTAAAGAATGCGATTGCCAAACACATCGTTGGCCCAGAAATTACTGCTGCCACAGCCCCTGCCCTGGCAACTGAACAGGGCCCGCTGGTTCTGACTCAGCAATTGATCGCGATAAAAACCGTAGACCTCTTCGTCCGGATAACCATCCGGTATTTCGTAGGTGATTCGGCGCAAATGTCCCTGAAAGCGTTCAGCCTGACTGGGCGCGACGGTACCGGCAGCGCGCTGCATACGACCCAGCGGCAGGTTATACACGGTTGATGCCTGTTGTCGGTAGTCAACAATGGTGGCGCCGGGAAAGCGTTCAAAACCTGCATAGTCGGATGACCCGGCAACATCAGCAGCCAGGCTCGCCGGGGCCGGGCCCAGCACCAGCAGCACAAACCCGAAAACGCGCAATGATACTGCTCTGCTCAACCATGACGGCGGGAAATAACGATCAAACATCTTTGGCCTGCTTGTTGACCACATCGGTAACGCCCATCTCCGGGACTGCATCGGTCGCGGCGCCGGCGGAGGAGGAAGTGGCAGTCCCGGTTTGTGCGGTAGTACCGGTTTTTTTGGCTGTGCTTTTGCCAGTCTTGGTACCGGTGTTGGTGCCGGTCTTGGTACCGGATTTGGTGCCGGCACTGGCAGCGCTCTTTTTAGCCGTCGGCTTTTTTGCAGCCGCTTGCCCGGTGCTCGTCTTGCCCGCAACGGCCCTGGGCGTTTTGCTGCCGGCTTTGCTCGCCCGTTTGGCCGCCGATTCAGCCATCACTTTGGCGGCGGACTCTGCTGCCGTCTCTGTGCCTGCCTCCGGCGTTGCAGCCACAGCACTGCGCCGTGTCGACCGGGATTGCGGCTTTGGCTGGGTCTGGGGCTGCTGGGATTGGGGCTGGGACCGGGACACACCTGCGTCAGCAGCGGCAACATCTGCGAGCTCGTCGTCAGCGGCCAGTGGAAAGGACGCGAACGGAAAAGGTTTGTCGTGGCTGTTGTAGGTCAGAAACGTAAGGATCTGCGAGACATAAACAGTCAGGCTGCTAC
Organism: Pseudohongiella sp.; assembly: GCF_040877505.1. NCBI lineage: Bacteria > Pseudomonadati > Pseudomonadota > Gammaproteobacteria > Pseudomonadales > Pseudohongiellaceae > Pseudohongiella > Pseudohongiella sp. Next base: position 44,011 of record NZ_JBBDNQ010000040.1, on the reverse strand, counting down.
CCAGACGACGCAGGTTATCATTGTCGGCACCGGTAATCAGACTGAACAGAATCTGCGCCAGCATCAGCACCAGCAGAATGACACCGGCGACATAAAGCGCCAGCACAAAGCCGGCCATAAACAACACCCGCATCCACGCTGAAGATCTCTTCAGGTTTTCCACATATTCGTCAGTCATATCCCAGGCTCCTGTTGTGATTTTTTATCGCCAAACTGACCCTACGTTGTACGTTGTGCGGTACCTGTCGTTTGGTACCTGTCAATTCAGCGTTTTGCTTCGGTGTGCCTCGTACTCGACATCCAGCGCGCCTTCGCCCAGCATCAGTGCTGAAATTACCTGGCTGACCGGCTTGCCTTCATAAACAATCTGATACAGTCCCGATGCCAATGGCATGTAAATGCCCAGCTGATCGGCTTTTTCCTTGACCAGCTTCAGGGTGTTGACGCCTTCGGCAACCTGCCCTGTTTCGGCCACTGCTTCCTGCAGGGACTTGCCCTGCCCCAGGGCAAAGCCTACACGAAAATTGCGGCTCAGCGAAGATGAACAGGTGACAATCAGATCACCAACGCCGGACAGTCCCAGAAATGTCATCGGATCAGCCCCCATCTCCCGGCCAAACCGCGCCATTTCCGTCAGGCTGCGTGTGATCAGCATGCCGTTGGTGTTCTGCCCCATGCCCATGGCTGAGGCGAGACCGGCAATGATGGCGTAGATGTTTTTTAATGACCCGCCCAGCTCGACACCAAACATGTCGTCATTGGTGTACACCCGAAAATACTCTGACTTCAGTACGTCGCGAACGCGATCACGGACCATCTCGTCAGCGCTGGCGATCACCGTACCGGCCAGGTTACGATTGGCAATCTCACCGGCCAGGTTGGGGCCACTGAGCACACCGATGCGGGCATCCGGCGCCTCTTCGCGCATGACCTGGCTCATCAGCAGAAAGCTGCCTGCCTCAATACCTTTGGTGGTGCTGATCAAGATGGTATCCGCAGTCAGGGCCGGCAACATCTGTTTCACCACAGCCCGAAAATAGGCACTGGGGACGGCGACGAACACCAGCCGACTGCCGCTGACGGCCTGCTCGATATCCGCCGTGGCATGCACGTTGTCATCCAGTGTGTAGCCTGGCAGGTAATGCGGATTCTCCCGGGTGCGATTGACCTCGTCGACGCGGTCCTGGTTACGCATCCAGAAGTTCACTTTGTAGCCGTTACCGGCGACGATATTGGCGATGACCGTGCCAAAACTGCCACCTCCCAGCACGCTGACGGTTTGCGTGGGCATGTCCTTTCTCCCGCTAAATCCTGTTCGTGTTCAGAAAACCCGGTTGAGGCCGTCCAGCGCCGCGATGCGGTAGGCTTCTGCCATGGTCGGGTAGTTGAAGGTGGTATTGAGGAAATATTTCATGGTATTGGCGGCACCCTGCTGCTCCATGATGGCCTGGCCGATATGGACAATCTCCGAGGCCTGGTCACCAAAACAGTGAATACCAAGAATTTCCAGCGTCTCAAAATGGAAAATCAGCTTCAGCATGCCTACCTGTTCGCCAGTGATCTGGCCGCGTGCGGTGTTGTTGAAGAAGGCTTTACCCACTTCATAAGGCACCTGAGCGGCGGTCAGTTCCTGTTCGGTCTTGCCCAGGGTACTGATCTCGGGAATGGTATAGATACCCGAGGCGACCCGGTCAATGGCAACAAACTCATCCGGGTCAACAATGGCGTTGCAGGCAGCACGGCCCTGGTCGTAAGACGCACTGGCCAGCGAGGGCCAGCCGATGATATCGCCGGCGGCGTAAATGTTCTCCTGCGCGGTTTGATAGCGCTCGTTGACCTGCACCTGACCGCGCGCGTTTATTTCGATGCCCAGCTTCTCCAGGCCCATGCCATCGGAGTTACCGGCCCGGCCGTTGGCCCACAGAATGATGTCGCTTTTGATTTTTTTACCCGATGCCAGGTGGGTGACAACGTATTTGTCGTTGTAGTCGATGGAGGCATATTCTTCATTGTGGCGAGAGCGCACACCAATATCGCGCAAGTGATAACTCAGTGCGTCGGAAATCTCCCAGTCCAGGAAGGACAGCAGCGAATCGGCGGGGTTGATCAGCTCAACCTTGCAGCCCATGCCACCAAAAATCGATGCATATTCACAACCAATGACACCGGCCCCGATCACCGTGACTTTTTTCGGGGAATGATCCAGCGTGAGAATCTTGTCGCTGTCAAACAGACGCGGGTGCGTGAAATCAACACTTTCAGGTCGGTACGGTCGCGAACCGGTGGCGACAATAAAATAATCCGCTTTCAGCGTTGGCCCCTTGGGGCCCAGCTTGATGGTATGTGCATCCAGAAACGTGGCATGCCCCTGAATCACGTCGACATCATTTTTTTCGTAATAATTGCTGCGCAGATACACCTGCTCGTCAATGACCCGATCCGCGTGGCACATGATCTCCTGGAAGCTGGGTTTTTTAAGAGTGGCAAACTCGCGCAGCAGCGGATTGGAGCGAAACTGCATGATCTGTTTGACATAATGACGCAGGGCTTTGGATGGAATGGTGCCCAGGTGCGTGCAATTGCCTCCTACCCTGTCGCGGTCAGAAATCAACGCCACCCGTTTGCCGTGTTTTGCCGCGTTGATTGCTGCTGACTCGCCGGCCGGTCCACTGCCGACCACAATGATATCGTAGGAATTCTTTGCCATCAGTGTTACTGCTCCTTTTATTTGTGCCTGTCACTTGCTACTGCTTCTGACTCTTTATGGCGACTACTTAGAAACCTCGTCGCACTTGGCCGGGTTGCCGCCACACAGTTCACAGCTTGCATCCACACCGGCGTTGTTCAGACCGCCGCAGGATCCCTTTATGGGCTCGCGGCCAAACAATACGCCTATTGCCATGCCAGCCACGACCATCAGCATAATGACAAAACTTGCGATCAACGTTGTCATACTCACTTCTCCAGATTACAGTCAGCTTGATTATCAGTGTACCTGTCTGCTCAATCGTCTTCATTCGACAGATAGCGGGCGAACTGCGGGGTAAACCGGCTGTCGAAACCCTCGCCATCATTGCGCTTGGTAATAAAATAAGCGGCCAGGTCCAGGCGCTGCGCCAATGCTTCGGAGCGCTCAGCTCCCATCACCATAAACGCGGTCGACCATGCGTCCGCCATGGCGGCGGTATCCGTAATCACGTAGACGGCAGCCAGATCGTGCGAAATCGGGCGCCCAGTGAACGGATCAATCTCATGAGAAAATCTTACACCATCCTGTTCAAAATAATTGCGATAATCGCCTGATCCGGCAACAGCGATCGATTGGCCGTCATGGACAATGATGTCATGCACCTCGGGTGCGCCCTGGGTAGGCCGCTCAATCGCCGGTACCCAGCTGCTGCCATCCGGCTTTACGCCGCGGACGCGCAGTTCGCCGCCAATCTCGATAAAATAGCTGTCCAGTCCCACTGACTCCAGATAGTCGGCGATGACATCAGTGCCATAGCCTTTGGCAACGCCGCTGAGGTCAACACGCACATCGTGCAGTTTTCTCAACTGTGGCGGCTGCTGGTTCACTTCCAGGTGGCGATAACCCACCCGCTCACGCAACTGTTCGATCTCTGCATCTGTCGGGATGCGGGATGAATCGGCCATTTCCTGCAGCGGTCCAAAGCCCCAGCGATCAACCAACGGCCCTACGGTGACATCAAAATAGCCACCTGTCAGGTCGCTGATCGTCTGCGCCTGTGCCATCACATCGGCAAGTTCAGGGGAGATATCCATCCATTGCCCGACAGGCGCTCGATTGAACCGGGATAACTCCGACTCCGGTGCGTAGGTCGACATCAGCTCCCGGTCAATGCGATGCAGTCGCTGTTCTATACCTTCGGCCAGCTCATGGTCCGGGACTTCATCCGGAAACCTTGTCACCAGCACTGTGTAGCCGGTGCCCATGGTGTTGCCACTGAGCTGATACACCTGGTCTGTTGCTTCGCGTCGCAACCACATCCAGGCGAGAAACAGCGCCAGAAAAGCCAGGGTAAAACTGTAACGACGAAGGTATTTCAACAGGCTGCTCCGGCCAATGCACACGTTAAAAACGAACAAGGGAGCAGGGCTGTCAACACAGCACTTCTGCTCCCCCGGCAAACATCCTGGACCCCGTTGCTGTGCCACCCGGGTGACACGCTAGGAATCAGGAGAACTCATCCAGTGCGATGTTCTCATCTTCCACGCCAAGATCTTTCAGCATCTTGATACAGGAAGCGTTCATGATGGGCGGGCCGCACATGTAGTATTCACAATCTTCCGGCGCCTCATGATCTTTCAGATACTGATCGTGCACCACGTTGTGAATGAACCCGGTATAACCGGTCCAGTTGTCTTCCGGCTGTGGCTCAGACAAGGCAACATGCCATTCAAAATTGTCGTGATCTGCAGCAAGCTTGTCGAAATCTTCAACATAAAACATTTCTTTTTTGCTGCGGGCACCGTACCAGAAGGTAATCTTGCGCTTGCTGTTCAGTCGCAGCAATTGATCAAAGATGTGTGAACGCATGGGCGCCATACCGGCACCACCGCCAATAAAGACCATTTCATTGTCGGTATCCTTGGCAAAGAACTCACCGTAGGGACCAAACACCTTGATCTTGTCACCGGGCTTCATGTTGAAGATGTAGGACGACATGATGCCGGGCGGGTGATTGGTGCGTGGTGGCGGTGATGCGACCCGGATATTGAATTTGATGATGCCCTTCTCTTCCGGATAGTTGGCCATGGAGTAGGCGCGGATGGTGGTTTCATTGCACTTTGATTTCAGATCAAACAGGCCGAATTTTTCCCAGTCATCACGAAAACGTTCGTCAATATCAAAATTCTTGTAATGCACTTCATGCGGCGGAATCTCCAGCTGCACATAACCGCCGGCACGGAAATCGACGCTATCGCCTTCCGGTATTTTTAATACCAGTTCTTTGATGAAGGTCGCCACATTATGATTGGACTCAACCTCACATTCCCACTGCTTGACGCCAAAAAACTCCGGATCAACTTCAATCTTCATGTCCTGCTTGACCGCGACCTGGCAGGACAGGCGCCAGTTGTCCTTGGCTTCACCCATGGTGAAATGGCCGGCTTCGGTTGGCAGCATGGAGCCGCCGCCGTCAAGCACCTGGCATTTGCACTGCGCGCAGGTACCACCACCGCCACAGGCAGATGACAGAAATATGCCGGCATCGGCCAGGGTGTTGAGCAGCTTACCACCAGCCGCTACGGTAATTGACTTGTCCGGATCACCGTTAATCTCGATTTTTACATCACCGGAACTGACCAGTTTGGCACGCGCGGCAAGAATCAACATGACCAGCAACATTACCACGACGGTAAACATCAGTACGCCAGCTACTATCGTTGTGATATCCATTTTTTCTGAAACCTTTTCACTTCAACGTGGGTTACAAAATGCTTTAAAGCGTCAGACCACTGAAAGACATGAAGCCCAGTGACATCAGGCCGGTGCTGATAAACGTGATTCCCAGACCACGCAGACCCGCCGGCACATCGCTGTATTTCATTTTTTCGCGAATACCCGCCAGCAGCACAATCGCAAGCGCCCAGCCAAAGCCGGCGCCAATACCGTACACCACGCTTTCCGGGAAGGTGTAGCTACGTTCAACCATGAACAATGAGGCACCCAGGATAGCGCAGTTGACCGTAATCAGCGGCAAAAACACACCCAGCGCGTTGTAGAGCGCGGGCACAAACTTGTCCAGAAACATTTCCAGGATCTGCACCATGGCTGCGATGACACCGATGTAGCACAGAAAGCCGAGGAAGCTGAGGTCTACATCAGGCATGCCGGCCCAGGCCAGCGCGCCGTCCTTGAGCAGGTAATGGAAAATCAGGTTATTGACCGGCACCGTGATGGTCTGCACGACCACAACAGCAACGCCCAGACCGATGGCAGTCTCTACCTTCTTGGATACCGCCAGGAATGTACACATGCCCAGGAACAGCATAAGCGCCATGTTTTCCACAAACACGGCGGTGACAAAAAGACTCAGATAATGTTCCATCAGTGTGCTCCCCCTTCAGCCGTATGCGGCGCCATGGCGAATTCATCCTTTTCGACCTGCTCACTGTACTTGTTACGCAGAATCCAGATGAAGAAACCGATGATGAAGAAGGCACTTGGCGCCAGCAGCATCAGGCCATTGGGCTGATACCAGCCGCCATTGGCCACGCTGGGCAGTATGGTGTAGCCGAGCAGCGTGCCCGAACCGAAAAGTTCGCGCAAGGTACCGACTACGATCAGTACTACGCTGTAACCCAGCCCGTTGCCGATACCATCGATAAAACTGGGTATCGGCGGATTTTTCATGGCGAAGGCTTCGGCACGGCCCATGACGATGCAGTTGGTGATGATCAGGCCCACAAACACACTGAGCTGCCTGCTGATATCGTACACGAAGGCCCGCAGCACCTGATCCACCAGTATCACCAGCGAGGCGATGATGGTCATCTGGATGATGATCCGGATGCTGCTGGGCATGTGGTTGCGAATCATGGAAATAAACAGGTTGGAAAATGCAACTACGCTGGTCAGTGCCACACACATCACCAGCGTGACTGACAAACTTGTGGTCACCGCCAGCGCCGAGCACACCCCCAGGATCTGCAGGGCAATCGGGTTTTCCACAAAAATCGGTTTAATCAGAATTGTTTTGTTCATCGACATCGTCTAGTCCCCTCAGCTCCGCACTTCGTTACGCAGGAAAGGCGCAAAACCACGTTCCCCGAGCCAGAATTCAATCATGTTCTCAACACCCCGACTGGTCAGCGTCGCACCCGACAGGGCATCAACCTGATGTACACCCTGGCCGCCGCCCTTTACCACACGGAATGCCACTTCATTGTTTTCATCATAAATCTCTTTGTCAGGCCATTGCGCCTGCCAGCGCGGGTTACTGATTTCACCGCCCAGCCCCGGCGTTTCCTGGTGATCATAAAACCCGATACCACGGATGGTGTTGCCGTCACTTTCCAGCGCCAGGTAACCGTACATGATGCCCCACAGGCCATAACCACTGACCGGGATAACCACGCTCTGGTATTCACCCTGGTCATTCTGAATCACGTAGACCGTGGCATAATCGGCACGCCGTCGAATCGATGCAATGTCCTCCTCTCCACCCAGCGCTCCAGAGATCTCAGGGTCGTTCTTTGCCGTCTGCTGATTGTAGGTCTGGGGATCCAGCCCCAGGCTCTGCATCTCTTCTTCTGTCAGGTAACGGCCTTCATCCAGATCCACCATGCGCGGCGTGAATTCGGCAAACATCGCCTCCACGTCTGCGTTGGTATTCACGTTCGGATCAAACAGACCGGCGGCAATCAGGATGTTCTTGTTGCGATCCAGTATCTCGTTGGCGGTCTGCATGGGCTTGAGAATAACAGCAGCGCTGGAGATGACGATCGAACACACCACGCACAGGCCGAGAGCGACCTTGAGCGTGTTCTTTACGGAGTTCACATTAGACGACATTGCGGGCAATCCTCCGTTTGATGTTGGCTTTCACAACAAAATAGTCGATCAGCGGTGCGGACAGGTTGGCGAACAGAATTGCGAGCATCATACCTTCCGGATACGCCGGGTTGAGCACACGGATCATCACCACCATAAAACCAATCAGGATGCCGAATACCCATTTGCCGGTATTGGTCATGGACGCCGACACCGGGTCGGTGGCCATGAACACCATGCCAAAGGCGAAACCGCCCAGGACCAGGTGCCAGTACCAGGGCGTGGCGAACGCCGGATTGGTATCGGAACCGATCAGATTGAGCAGCGTAGAGAAGATCACCATGCCCAGGAAGGTACCCAGCATGATACGCCAGGAGGCAATCCGCGTGATCAGCAGCACCGCCGCGCCAATGAAAATCGCCAGTGTCGACACTTCGCCGATGGAGCCCTGCATGCGACCAATAAATGCATCCATCCAGGTCAGTTGTTCGCCGGTTGCCGCCATCAGTGCCGGCAGACCGCCCGTGGCAATCTGACTCAGCGCTGTCGCGCCGGAGAAACCATCTACAGCGGTCCACACCGAGTCACCGGAAATTTGCGGGGCATAGGCAAAGAACAGGAAAGCCCGTCCGGTCAACGCCGGGTTGAGGAAGTTCTTGCCGGTACCGCCAAACACTTCCTTACCCACGATGACACCAAAGGTGATACCCAGCGCCGCCTGCCACAATGGCAGCGATGCCGGCACAATCAGTGAGAACAGGATGGAGGTGACAAAGAAACCTTCGTTGATTTCGTGGCCACGCTTGATGGCGAACAGCACTTCCCAGAACCCGCCGACGATAAACACCGTGGCATAAATGGGAATATAGTGCACCGCACCGTACCAGAAGTTGTCCCAGATGCTGCCCGGATCGTTCCCCGCCAGCATGCCCAGAATCGCGCCACGCCAGCCATCAAGCCCTTCCAGGCCCATGTTGACGATCGCCATGTTGGCCTGATAGCCGACATTGTACATGCCGTAGAACATGGCCGGGAACGCACACAGCCACACCGTGATCATGATGCGTTTCAGGTCGATACCGTCACGCACGTGAGAACCGGCCACAGTGACCTTGCTCGGGCTGTAAAAGATGGTGTCCACTGCCTCGTACAGTGGATACATCTTTTCGTACTTGCCGCCTTTTTCAAACTGCGGCGCTAAATCATCGAGTATTTTGCGCAGACCCATGTGTCAGATTTCCATTAAGTCTCTTTTTCGATTCGAGTGAGGTTGTCACGCAGAATCGGACCGTATTCATATTTGCCCGGGCACACATAGGTGCACAGACCCAGATCATCTTCGTCCAGCTCCAGCGCGCCCAGGTTCATGGCGGTTTCTATATCGCCGACAATCAGGGAGCGCAGTAACTGGGTAGGCAGGATATCAAGCGGCATGATGGTCTCATACGTGCCAACTGGCACCATGGCGCGCTCGCTGCCATTGGTGGTAGTGGTCATGTCGAGCTTTTTGCCTTTGAACAGACTGCTCAGGTAAATACCCAGATTCGAATGCCGGTTGGCACCGGGCGACAGGTAACCAAACAGGGGACGCTCGCGGCCCTCGCGCAGCACCGTCACCTGCTGGTGATGGCGGCCCAGGAAGTCCTCCGGCGCTACAGCCTTGCGGCCGGACAGCACGGAACCACTGACTACCCGGTTCTCACCGTCATTCAGTTCGCCGTCAAGAAGTTCGGTCAGGCTGGCGCCCAGACGGGTCCGCAGCAAACGCGGCTGCCTGACCTGGGGGCCGGCGAGCGCAAAGCAACGCTCAGTCCACAGCTTGCCCGTGGCAAACAGTTTGCCGGTGGCAATCACGTCCTGGAAGCCGATAGTCCAGACCCACTTGTTCAGACTGACCGGATCCAGGAAGTGGATATGGGTGCCGCTCAAACCTGCGGGGTGCGGTCCGGCAAATGCCTCGATAACCACGTTATCGGCAAATTTTTCGTTCTCCAACCCCGAAAAGCTGCCCTCACGACGGCACAGAAACACCTTGCCCTCGGTCAACCGGGCCAGCACATTCACGCCCCGGACAAAATCCTGCGAGTATTCACGCGCAATGACTTCAGGATCGGGCGCCAGCGGATTACTGTCCATCAGGTTAATGAAAATCGACGAGGGCTTGCTTTGCGGGTCAGGTACCTTGCTGAACGGGCGGGTACGCAGCGCCGTCCACAGTCCGGACTGGACCAGATTGTCCACAACCTTGTCGCGCGCCAGGGACGCAATCTCTGCATCCGGGTAGCTGGCGAAAGTCACGGCATCCGCGTCATTGTCATCCAGCTCGATGACCAGCGACAGGAATACCCGTCGCTCACCACGATTGATCGCCTTGACAACGCCGGTGCCGGGTGAGGTGTAGATCACCCCGGGTGTTTTTTTGTCGGTAAAAACAGTCTGGCCCAGTTTAACCCTGTCGCCTTCCTTTACTTCCATGGTGGGCTTCATACCCACGTAGTCATGCCCCAGAAGCGCCACCGTCTGTACCGGCTTGGCGTCATCGATCACCTGCTCCGGAGCGCCTTTGATAGGCAAGTCCAACCCGCGCTTAATTCTGATCATTCATCAGGCCTAGTCATAATTTTCAGGATTAACAGTTGTTTGTCATGCTTGTAATGCACAGCGTTTGCTCGCCGCTTTTTGAGAGATATCGCTACCGATATTGAGTGATTGGCGATGGCCGCCAATTATCGGCACAGGTATCGGCAGGTGCCGTCAAAACGCGCACAATTATAGAGGTAAGCACGCTGATTTACCAGCACTTTCTTACCTCCGATCAAGAAATCCGGCACCCGGTGACTGGGTGCCGGGCATCAAAGGTCAGGCTTCGTTCGGGTATACGCGGTAGCTGACACCGGCCATTTTATAAACCATGCGCACGACCTGGTTACAGTAACCGAACTCGTTGTCATACCACAGGTAGAGCACGCATCGGTTACCCTCAACGATGGTGGCCGTTGAATCAACAATGGCGGCCTCGCGCGAACCCACAAAGTCGCTGGAAACCGCGTCCGGGTCCTGTGTATAACTGATCTGGTCCTGCAGTGGCGAATGCAGCGCCAGCACACGCAAAAATTCGTTGATTTCCACCTTGCTGGTTTCCGTACCCAGGTTCAGCATCAGGATGGCCATGGACACATTGGGTATTGGCACCCGGACTGCGTTACCGGTCAGCTTGCCGGCCAGCTCGGGCACAGCCTTGACAACAGCCTTGGCGGCGCCAGTCTCCGTCAGCACCATGTTCAATGCGGCACTGCGACCACGACGATTGCCGGTGTGGTAGTTGTCGATCAGGTTCTGATCATTGGTGTAGGCGTGTACGGTTTCCACGTGACCACTGACCACGCCGAATTTGTCGTTCAGTACTTTCAGCACCGGTGCAATTGCATTGGTTGTGCAGGACGCTGCCGTAATAATGGTGTCGTCCGGGCTGATCTGATCGTGATTGATGCCGTAAACGATATTCTTCAGATTACCTTTACCGGGCGCGGTCAGCATTACCTTGCTGGCACCCTTGGATTTCAGATGCAGCGACAGGCCGGCCTCATCGCGCCACTTGCCGGTATTGTCGATAATCAGCGCATCATGGATACCGTACTGGGTATAGTCAATCGCATCGGGGCCGTTGGCATAAATGATGTGAATGACATTGCCATTGGCGATCAGGCAGTTGTTTTCTTCATCGATGCGCACGGTGCCCTGGAACGCACCGTGCACGGAGTCTGACGTAAACAGGCTGGCACGCTTGATCAGGTCACCTTCCTGACCCGGCCGCACCACAACAGCGCGCAGACGCATGACCTCACCGGTGCTGGTGCGCTCTACCAGCAGACGGGCGATCAGGCGGCCGATACGGCCAAATCCGTAGAGCACGATATCCTGCGATTTTTCGCTGGGCGGCGTTTTCACACCCGCCAGACTTTTCAGTTCATCGGCCACGTAGGAATCGACATCGGGCGCCTTGCCGTTCTCCTGCAGCTCCATGTATTTGACGGTGAGCTTGCCCAGGTCAATCTGGCAATGCCAGAGATCCAGCTTGGCCAGTGCCATCAGGACCGGGTGGCTCTCAAACTCGGACATTTCATTGCGACCGACCTGACGCACGAAACGATGCGACTTCATGATACTGGTAACAGACTTGTTGTGCAGGGCGCGGCCGTAAATGAATACACCGACGTTGCGCTCACTGTACAGTCGCCCGACCACAGGAATCATTTCCTGAGCGAGGGCTTCTCTTTGCTTCCAATCACTGAAATAGTCGTCCGGGCTGGGTCGTGTCACGTGGGATACCTGTCTGCTCGTCGAGTGGATTAAAGAACGTCTGGAAGTCACATGGATGTGGCCAATGGCTCCCTGTGTTCTGAAGACGGCGCACATTATCTTGTTATTGACGCGCCGGTGCAACTTTATCCGCCCAAAGGAAGGCAATCCCGATGCCTGCGTGCCAGGTTGGCAGCGGCAGGCGCTGCGCTCGGCCAATGCTGCACAGGCCGGTTGGGATTGACCCGCGATTGTGCCAGAATACGCGCCCACTGCCACCAACAAGCCCGACGCCATGCCAGCATTCAACATTTTACGCCCTGCGCTGCCCGCCGCCAGGCATTCCGTGCAATGGCAGACCCTGCCAGACAGTCAGCTCAGCCTGGCGCTGGTGCACGCTGCGCGCCAGGCACCGGGCCCGGTCCTGGTCATCACCAACAGCAGCGAGGAAGCCGAACAACTGCGCCGTGAGCTGCAGTTCTTTTGCGCCAGCGGCGGTGACGAAACAGCCAGCGGCGGTAGCGAAAACCCGCTACCCGTCTACACCTTCCCCGACTGGGAAACCCTGCCCTACGACACCTTTTCACCGCATCAGGACATCGTCTCCGAGCGTCTGAACGCCCTGTATCATTTGCCTGACATGCGGCGCGGCATATTGATTGTGCCGGTCAACAGCGCCATGCACCGCTTGCCGCCACCGGCCTATGTGCAGGGCAACAGCCTGCAGCTGAGCACGGGTGAAACCCTCAACACCGACACCTTGCGCCAGCGCCTGATCAACGCCGGTTATCAATACGTCGACTCGGTCTACGAACACGGGGAATTTACCGTGCGCGGCGCCATCATGGATATTTTCCCGATGGGCAGCAAACTGCCCTACCGCATCGACCTGTTTGATGATGAAATTGAATCGCTGCGCATTTTTGACCCGGAAACCCAGCTGTCACTGGAAAAAGTACGCGACATCCGCCTGTTACCGGGCAAGGAATATCCGCTGGACGAAACTGGCCGACGCGGTTTTCGGGCCCGGTTCCGGGAATTGTTCGACGTCGATACACGACAATGCACGCTTTACCAGGACATCAGCGAGGGCATTCAGAGCGCCGGCGTGGAATACTACCTGCCTCTGTTCTTTGACGACCTGAGCCATCTCTTCGAGTACCTGCCAGCAGACATCCTGATTGTCCGCAGTCGGCAGATGGAACCACCGGCGCTGCGTTTCTGGCATGACATCGAGTCACGTTACGAAGACCGCCGCCACGACCGGCAGCGGCCCATTCTGGCGCCTGCCACACTGTTCCTGTCACCCGAAGATGTGTTCCGGCATATCAGGCAGTTCAGCAGTGTCATCATTCAGGACAGCGGCGATGCCGCCGGAGCAAACAGCGAGTTCCCGAACCTGAGCGCCGATAACACCCGCGCCGAACCCTTACAGGCGCTGCTCAGCTACCTGGGCGAACACGCCGACTATCGCGTGTTGTTCTGTGCCGAAAGCGCCGGTCGGCGCGAAGTGCTGACCGAGCTGCTGCGCGGCGCCGGGCTGAGCCCGAGCCCGGTAGATTCTTGGCAGGACTTTAGCCGCGGTGAACAGAAGCTGGCCATCTGCATTGCCTCACTGGACAAAGGCCTGTGCATACCATCAGAAAAACTGATGATGATCACCGAGACGCAACTGCTGGGCCGCAAGATTGCCCAGCGTCGCCGCCGGCGCCGCGCGCAGGACAATACCGACTTCATCATCAAAAGCCTGACCGAACTGCACCTGGGTGCTGCCGTGGTACATATTGACCACGGCGTCGGCCGCTACTGCGGCCTGCAGACGCTGACCATAGAAGATGAAACCGCAGAATTTCTGACCCTGGAATATGCCAACCAGGCCAAACTGTATGTACCGGTGGCTTCACTGCACCTGATCAGTCGCTACGGCGGCGCCGACCCCGAGCTGGCGCCGCTGGATAACCTGGGCAGTGACCAGTGGCAAAAGAACAAACGCAAGTCGGCCGAGAAAATCCGTGACGCCGCCGTGGAGCTGCTGGACATCTATGCCAAACGCGAATCGCGGGGCGGCTTCCCCTTCCGCTGCGACGACATTGACTACGACAAATTCGCCGCCAGCTTCCCGTTTGAAGAGACACCTGACCAGCTCGATGCCATCAATGGCGTTATTGCGGACATGCAGTCGGCACGCAGCATGGACCGGCTGGTATGCGGCGATGTGGGTTTCGGCAAGACCGAAGTGGCCATGCGGGCGGCCTTCATTGCGGTACAGAATCACAAGCAGGTGGTCATGCTGGTGCCAACCACCCTGCTCGCCCAGCAACACCATGACAGTTTCCGGGACCGATTTGCTGACTGGCCGGTTAATATTGACCTGATCTCGCGCTTTCGCTCAGGCAAGGAGCAGGACGCCACGCTGGAAAAGATCCGCACCGGCAAAGTCGACATTGTCATTGGCACCCATAAGCTGCTGCAGAACTCGATCAAATATAAAGATCTGGGGCTGTTGATCATCGATGAGGAACATCGCTTTGGTGTGCAGCAAAAGGAACGCATCAAAGCGTTGCGCGCGGAAGTCGACATCCTCACGCTGACCGCAACGCCGATCCCGCGCACACTCAATATGGCCATGTCCGGCGTGCGCGACCTGTCGCTGATTGTCACGCCTCCGGCCAAACGCCTGTCGGTCAAAACCTTTATCCGCGAACAGCAGGACAGCCTGGTCAAAGAAGCAATTCTGCGCGAACTGCTGCGTGGCGGGCAGCTGTTTTATCTGCACAACGAAGTCAAAACCATCGAGCGCACCGCCGAACACCTACGTGAACTGGTGCCGGAAGCACGGGTCTGTGTGGCCCACGGCCAGCTTCCCGAGCGTGAACTGGAAGTCATCATGGCGGACTTCTATCACAAACGTTACAACATTCTGGTCTGCTCCACGATCATTGAGACCGGCATTGATGTACCCAGCGCCAACACCATTATTATTGATCGGGCGGACAAACTCGGCCTGGCTCAACTGCACCAGCTGCGCGGGCGTGTCGGCCGTTCTCACCATCAGGCCTACGCCTACCTGCTGACACCACCGCACAAAGCCATGACACCTGACGCACTGAAACGCCTGGACGCAATCACGGCCGCCAACACGCTGGGCGCTGGCTTCACCCTGGCCAGCCATGATCTGGAAATCCGGGGTGCGGGTGAAATTCTCGGTGAAGAACAAACCGGCCATATGCAGAAGATCGGTTTCACGCTTTACACCGAAATGCTGGAGGAAGCCGTCAAGGCCATTCGTGAAGGACGCACACCCAATATTGACCTGGTGCTGCAGAGCGGCAGTGACATCAATTTGCGCGTACCCGCTCTGATACCGGAAGACTATCTGCCGGACATTCATATCCGGCTTATCATGTACAAACGCATCGCCGGTGCGCGCGACAATGACGAGCTGCGTGACCTGCAGGTTGAAATGATCGACCGTTTTGGTTTGCTGCCTGATTCGGCCCGCATTCTGTTTTCAGTGACGGAATTGAAACTGCGCGCCGAAGCCATGGGCATCAGCAAAATCGACGCCAGCGCCCAGACCGGGCGCATCGTGTTTCGACAACATACCTGCGTCGATCCCCTGTCCATTGTGCAGCTGGTGCAGAAACATTCGCGTACCTACAAGCTCACCGGTCCGACGCAGCTGGGGTTCACCCATGGCCAGGAAAAGGCTGTCGCCCGTATCGACTTTATCAACAAGACACTTGACCAGCTACGACTTACGCCTCAGTAGTCTTTCCCCGATCAGCCGGTATCAACTTATCAGGCCCACGCTTGAGTCGGTCAAAGTAGTCGCGCGCGGCTGCGGTGACTTTGCCCGATAGCAGGAAGGTTGCGGTCATCGTTGGCACTGCCATCAGCGCATATCCCGAATCAATGATGGCAAACACCGCTTCCAGCGGAATCACGGCACCGATCAGTACCAACAGGATATAGTAGTACTTGTAACTGTCCTGACGTTCTGCCCCGATCAGAAAACCAAGACACTTGGCGCCATAATACCAGAAGGTAAACATGGTGCTGGAGGCGAATATCAGCACCACAAAGGCGATAAGATAGGCCCCGATATTGCCCGGAAACACCTCGGAAAATGCCATCGCGGTCATGGTCACGCCATCCACCAGACCATCCTGCCACACACCGGTGACCAGAATGACAAGCGCGGTGCAGGTGCAGACAATCAGTGTGTCAATGACCGGCCCCATCATGGCGACCAGACCTTCGCGCACCGGTTCTTCCGTTTTGGCAGCACCGTGCGCCATGACTTCGGTGCCAATGCCCGCTTCATTGGAAAACGCACCCCGCATCACACCGATGGTCATGACACCCACCAGGCCACCGCCTACCGCCTGCGGAGAAACCGCCTCACGCACAATCAACCACAGGTAGCCGGGCAATTCGCTCAGGTGCAGTGCCAGCACCATGATTGTCATCAGCATGTACAGCGCCACCATCGACGGTACCATTCGCACGGCCACGTAACCCACACGCCTGACGCCACCAAAAATGACCGACGCCACCAGTGCAGCTGCAAACAACCCGAACAACAGATTGAACATGAATGGGTCAGCGCTGTCAGCCAGACCTGCAGGGACAAATACCACTTCCCGCATCACCTGGGTCAGTTGATTGATCTGTACCACCGGCAAGGTGCCAACCAGGGCAGCGGCAGCAAACAGAGTCGCCAGCCAGTGCCAGCGCTTGCCCAGTCCCTCGCGAATGATGTACATGGGTCCGCCCTGAATATCGCCACGGCTGTCCTTGCCGCGATACATGACCGCCAGGGTGCAGGTAAAAAATTTGGTTGCTATGCCCACAACCGCAGTGACCCACATCCAGAACACCGCACCGGGGCCGCCCAGGCCAATGGCCAGCGCCACACCCGCAATATTACCCATGCCCAGCGTGCCTGACAGAGCGGCAGACAAGGCCTGCATGTGACTCAGATCACCGGGATCATCCTTGTTATCATAACGCCCGCTCAGAATGGCAATGGCGTGAGGGAAATAGCGATAGGGTTGCAACCGGCTGACAATCGCAAAATAGACACCGCCCCCCACCAGCAGAATGATCAGTGGCAGGCCCCACAAAAAACCAGCCAGAGCCTGCAGGCTCTGTGTCATGAATTCCATCAGCGATCCGCCCTTGTTACGATAAGAGTTATTATTGATGTCTTAAGCTGTTGACGTCATAAAGAGTACCAGAGTCTTGGCACGCTGAAAAACGCGCGATTCCGGCCTGCAAACCGCAGCATTGACTCATCTGTGCCGCTGAGCAAGAATACAGACACAGCACCATGGCGGATTCGTACCACCGGATCTCTTCGCAACGGAGAGGACCACACACCTCAGGCAAGCGATGAAACAGAACAGATTGTTGATCATTGATGATGAACCCGCGGTCAGTCAGACACTGAAAATCATGGCAGAGTCCTGTGGCTTTGAGGTTCTCACCACAGACAGCAGTATCGCTTTTTTTGCCCAGCTTGCCCTGTTTGAACCTGATATCATCATTGTCGATCTGGTCATGCCTGATCAGGACGGACTGCAACTGATCGATAAACTGGCAGAGCTCAACAACAAAGCACAGCTGGTGATTGTCAGCGGCCTGGACAAAGCAGCGCTGGATGCCGCCGCCAAAACTGCAACCGAGCTGGGCCTGGGGGTACTGGGCATTCTGCAGAAACCGGTGCCCGTGTCCCGTATGCGTCAGTTGCTGACACTGTACCTGAGCGCTGACAAACGCAAGACACCTTCCCGCAACAACTGGCAGCAACAACTCGACAACAAAGACTGGATGCCAACCCAGAATGATCTGATTGATGTCATCGAAAACGATTTACTGACGCTGAATTATCAACCCAAGCTCGACTGCGCATCCGGCAACCTGATCGGCTTTGAAGCGCTGGCGCGCTGGGACATTCCGGGCAAAGGCAGTGTGACCCCGGATGTGTTTGTGCCGCTGGCGGAAAGCAGCCATTTGATGAGCACTCTCACCTGCAATATTGCTCAACGCGGCTTGCGCTGGCTGGCCGAAATACAAAAATCACCGGTGCTGTCCAATTGCAGCCTGAGGCCGGAATTCGCCCCGGACAAACTGACGATGGCTGTCAACCTCAGCGCTCGCTGTCTGGAAGATCAGGACATGCCGGATAAGCTGGACGAAATATGCAGTAAAGTTGGTGTCGATCCGGCCAACGTTGTTCTCGAGATTGGTGAGTCCTGTGTCATGCAGGACCCGAACGCGCTGCTCGAACCTCTGGCCGCTTTTCGCAGCAAAGGTTTTCAACTGTCGATAGATGACTTTGGCACCGGTTACTCATCCATGCTGCACCTGGTGCGACTGCCGTTTACCGAACTCAAAATCGACAAGGATTTTGTGGGTGTCGCCGATACCTCTGAAGAAGCACGCGCCGTCATCAAGGCCATTATAGACCTGTCAAAAAGTCTGGGGATCCGCTCAGTGGCGGAAGGTGTGGAGAGCGAAAAAACAAGGGCCTATCTCACTGCGCTCGGCTGCAATGCGTTCCAGGGCTATCTGATTTCGAAAGCGGTCAATGAAGATAAACTGCTGGCGTGGAGCAAGGCCTATTGCGAGTCGCTGTCGCCTGCGGGTCATTAAAAAAATGACTTAACAGGCTGTTAAATGGCTACTGGCCATACTGCTGTTAGACACGCAGACGCGCCCAGGGGATGGACTCTTTTGACAATGCCTTGCTCAGCAAGGGCCCCTGCAACTCCTCACACGCCAGTGTCCTCAACATACGCAGGCCCGCGCTGCTCTTGACACCATCGGCCACCGTCACCAGACCACGCGAATGCACCAGCTTGATCATGGATGCCAATTGGCGCCTCTGGTCACTGTGCACCAGGGCAGCATCAATCAGTCTGGTAGAAAACTTGATGGCATCCACCGGCATCATGAACATGTCCTGTACCGTTGAGTTGCCTTCACCAAAATTCGACACAATGACCGACACATGATGACTCTGCAGCTGCTGCAGATACTGCACACTTTTGCCATCGGCACTTAGCAGTGACTTTTCGCTGACCTCGATTGCCAGCCAGCCGGGTTTGTATTTGCGTTTGGCGGATTCGGCCAGCGCGTAGGCAATCACGGGCGCGCTGATGACATCGTTGATGGTGACATCGACTGTTATCCGGAATTGGTATGCATGCCTCGCCCATTCATCAGCGTCAGCAAACGCCAGTTTCAGCATCCAGGCACAAAAGCCCTGGATGGCGGCCTCTTCCTCCAGCATGGCCTTGAAATCGTCCAGCAGCAATTCACCACGTCGCGGATGTTTCCAGCGCACTACACCCTGCAGCGCTGAAAAATACCCCGTCCGCGTGTTCAATCGCGGCTCATAATAAAGCGAAATTTCATGATTCTCCATGGCCGACTGAATCTGCAGGCTGGTATAACGCTCACCCAGCCTGTGGATGGCATCCACGGTCGGACTTGCCTTGAATGCCTCATTGCTTTTTTCGGCAGCAATGGCCATTTTTGCTGCGTTGTCGAGCAAGGTCTGGGGTTTGACCTCCTGGCCCTGAACCCGTTTACGGTGAAGACCCGTTGATGTGGACAAACGGTACTCTTCACCATCAAGCTTGATAGGCTTGGCCAGGACCTCGGCAACCAGTTTCTGAACGTCCGATATATCGCGCCCTGCGCCTGCCTGAATACCCAGCAGCTCATTGCCAGACAACTGGCTGACGTAAGCACCCTCGCCCAGTCGGGTCTGCAGTTGCTCAGCGAGTGTTCTGACCAGCTGATTAACCGTATCCTGGCCTGCGCTCTGACGAATATTGTCAAGATTATTGAGACGGACATTCAATACATCCAGGTCTTTGTCCGTCAGACTGCCGGATTTAAGCACCTTTTCCAGATGTTTGATGGTGGCCGTCAGGTTGGGCAGATCCGTGCCGCTGACCTGGTGCTGCGCGGCATAAAGTTCTTCGTTCAGCCATTTGATCAGTCGCTGCAGCAGACCGCCCAGCAAGCCCATGGCAAACAAACCGGTGGTCCTGATCCAGAATGCGACATCAACGGTGTCGACACCTACAAAAACGCCACCCGGGCTCATCAGCACAGCACAGACCAGGGCCGTCACACTCGCGATTATCGGGCCACTGACCAGGCCGACCAAAAAAATGACCAGACTTATCCAGATCTCATAGTCAGATGGCAGGCCACCGTCAAGAAACGCCAGCCGCAGCAAAATAGCGACATACACCCATAACACAATGCAGACCAGGATCTGCAGTTCCGCCGAGAGCTTGTAGAACTCACCAAAGGCCGTATTGACCTTGCTGATGTATCGAGCGGTACGGGTCATGCGAGTGCTTCCTGCCTTATTATTATCCGGATTGACTAAACCGGGCCACTGAGCAAGAATAGTAGCTCACCTGCGCACAAGGCTCCAATGAAGATTTTTCCGGGCAAACCCTTACTGGCACGGACGGTGTCCTGCCTGACGCTGATAGCAGCCGCACTGACGGGCACCGCCTCACCCGCCAACGCTCAGGACGGCAACCGCTGGTACCAGATAGAAATCACCATTTTCGCGCACGAAAGCAGCGATGTCCTGCAGGAACAATGGTCCCTGCATGACCAGGCACTGACATACCCTGAAGACACACGCCGACTGGACAGTTTACTGGACCATCTGACGCTGGAAGACTGGAGCGTGCTGCAAGCACCCGTCGCTGCAGACATTGCCGACAACACTGAATCCGCTGAAACCACTGAAACCACTGAAACCACTGAAACCACTGAGAGTGACAGCGCAGTCGGCCCCGCGGCCTTGCGCAGCAGTGACTACCGCCTGCCCGATGCATTGCGCGACGCTTTTGTTGCCCTGCCTGCCAGCGAGCATGATTTCAGCCAGACCAATCGCGCCCTGGCTCAATCAGCGGCTTACCGGGTGCTGTACCACAACGCATGGCGCCAGCCGGTCATGCGCGCTGCCGGGGCCACACCGGTATCGATCACCGGCGGGCGCCGGTTTGATCAGCACCATGAGCTTGAAGGCACGCTGACCATACGCTTCAATCAATCGCGCGATCGCGTTCTGCTCGATACCAACCTGTGGCTGGCGCGCTTCAGCACTCGCCCCCCCGAGCAGCGGGAGAGCCTGCAGCTGCCCGCGTACCCCGCCCATTTGCGCAGCCCGGCGCAGCGCGTGAGTGATATGACTGCCTCAGTGCCCGCAGGCGCAGTGTCCGCAGGCAGGGATGAGCAGGAGATCCGTTATTACGTGACCGACGTGTATCCCATGCATGACAGCCGGGCCATGCGCAGCAACGAATTCCATTACCTTGACCACCCTGCCCTGGGCATTCTGGTGCAGGTATTCCCCTATGAACCACCTGCTGCGTCGGCCATGCAACAGTCCGTCAGCCCTTTTCCCGGAACAGACCTGCCGCTGTAATCAGTAACCGGTGAATCTGCCCCATGCCCTGGGCCAGCACCTCGCGTATACCCGCCATGGTAATGACATCATCTGACAAGCCTGCCGCCCAGTTTACCGACAGGCAGACACTGGCATAGTCCAGTCCCAGTTCACGTGCCAGAGCCGCCTCCGGCATACCTGTCATGCCCACCATATCGCAGCCATCATTTTGCAGACGCCTGACCTCTGCCACGCTCTCCAGTCGCGGCCCCTGCGTGGCGCCATACACACCACCCGACCAGACCGGCACGCCCGACTGCTTTGCGCTTTGCAGCAACAGCTCGCGCAATATCGCCGTGTAGGGCTCGGTAAAATCGATGTGGGTAACACTTGCAGTGAAACGGTCGGGCGAATCGATATCCGTCAGTTCACCGTCAAAAAATGTATGCGCCCTGCCACTGGTGTAATCAATGATCTGATCCGGCACCGCAATCACACCCGGGCCCATCTCACGATGGATACCGCCCACTGCATTGACTGCCAGTATTGCCGTGACACCCGACTCGCGCAACGCGAATATATTGGCGCGGTAATTGATACGATGGGGCGGCACGGTATGCCCTTCCCCATGCCGTGGCAAAAAGCACAACTGGCCGGACACACCGGGCAGAGTGCCACAGGCAATACGAACAGGCGCAGCCTGATAGGGCGTTTGTACTTCGGCAATGCGCTCGACATGAAAATCGGGTAGTTGATTCAGGCCGGTGCCACCAATAAACGCTAACATAGACGGTCTCCTTTTCTCAGGCGGCAGTATACCAACGAAATCCTGATAGTGGTGTTGACAGCATGAGCAAAACTATTCCTAAATGGTGACTTCGACGTATCGGTCATGGACTACCCGATGAAACGACTTCTGAAGCTGCTGTGGCATCAGCAACAGCGCCTGCCCGACGGCGTGTCGCGCGCCATCTACAAACAGATGCGAAAATCTGGTTACGCGCCCGCCTATGAATTCAGGACCGATTTTTATGGTCTTGAGTATGACGGCAACCTGAGCAATAACATCGATTTTGCCATTTATTTCTATGGCGCATTCGAAAAACCATTGCTGTATTTTATGCGTGACGCCCTGAATGCGATCGCTGGCCAGGAAGGTGTCTTTGTTGACGTCGGCGCCAATGTCGGTCAGCACTCGCTGTTTATGTCGCAATTGACCAGGACCGTTGTTGCCTTCGAGCCTTATGCCCCGGTACGGGAGCGCCTGGCGCACCAGATTCGTCTGAATGCGATCCGCAACATCACCGTCGAACCGGTGGGGTTGAGTGATGAGACCGCTCACCAGGCGTTCTACGCACCCACGGGCGACAACGCGGGCATTGGTTCCTTTGATGTCAGCACCACCGAAAAAGGCAACACCTTGCTTGGCGACCTCCACGTGATTCGTGGTGATGATTATTTTGCGCAGAATCCGCCGGACTATCTGCATCTGATCAAGCTGGATGTGGAGGGCTTTGAAAAGCCTGCTTTGCAGGGTTTGCAGAAAACCCTGCAGCGCTACCGTCCGTTGATTATCTGTGAGCTGACCTACGGTAAGTCACTGTCCTTCAAAACCCGTGATGAGATCATGCAGTGTCTGCCGGAAAACTACGTGTTGCTGCAGTTCAACAAGCGCAAGCGGGACGGCAGCAAGGACAAACGTAAGGATGGTCGGTCGCGCATCAGTGGTGCCTATGACCTGATCCCGTATGCGGGGCCGCTGGATAAGGGGCAGGATGACCTGATCGCCTGCCCGCTGGAGTACCGGCAGACGATTCCGCGGGTGGGTTCGTGAATCAACGCTTCGTTTGGGTGCGGCCTGCTTAGTGCTGCAATTTGAGAACGGCCCGGGGAGCGGGTAGCAGATCCAGCCCGACCGCCTCCTTTTGTCATTCACCGGGCGGTGCGGAACTCGACGTCGCGGCTACGCCGCTCCGGACTCAGACAGTCCTACCGCTTTTTCCGGTGAATGACAAAAGGAGGCGGTCGGGCTGGATCTGATATCCGCTGCCCGGGCCGCTGTCTGATGAAGCCGATGCGCCCGGCAGGAATGACTCGGGCCATCTGATCACCAGGGATGGTGGGAATGCAAGTTTTGCAGGAGCAAAAACTTGCCTGGCCCTCGCCCTGCGGGTGACCTTCGGTCATCCAAAACGGCTATCCTGCCGTTTTGTCGAACCGGCAGGTTCTCTTCTGCCACCTGGCACGCAAACAAAAAAAGGCCACCTGAAGGTGACCTTTTTTTGTTTGGCGCGCCCGGCAGGAATCGAACCTGCAACCCCCGGCTTAGAAGGCCGGTGCTCTATCCGATTGAGCTACGGGCGCAGGTTGCGCTGGGAATATGGGGTGGCTGATGGGGCTCGAACCCACGACAACCGGAGTCACAGTCCGGGGCTCTACCAACTGAGCTACAACCACCATAAATCTACTGTCAATCGTTCCGACAAATCATGCTTCCGCGAAATTGGTCGGGGTAGAGAGATTCGAACTCCCGACATCCTGCACCCAAAGCAGGCGCGCTACCAGACTGCGCTATACCCCGAAACTCGCCCCGAAAACAGTTCATCGTCATCGCGAGGTCGGCATAATACTCATGGCAGGCATGTCCGTCAACGATTGATTGGTATTTCTACTCCCTTTCAATGCGCCAGCTGCTGCCGTCAACGCCATCCTCCACCACCACTTTCATGGCATTGAGTTTATCGCGAATCTCGTCCGCCAGCGCCCAGTTTTTATCCTGCCGCGCCTGGCGCCGTTGGACTATAAGCGACTCGATCAGTTCAGCATCCACCTGCGTTGAGCTGCTGCGCAAAAACGCTTCAGCCGAGCCCTGTAACAGCCCCAGCACACCGCCAAGCTTCACCATCAGCCGGGCGAGCTCGGCCGCCTGCGCCGGATCCTGTTCACGCACCTTGTTCAGGTCACGCGCCAGTTCAAACAGCACACTGATCGCTTCGGCGGTATTGAAGTCATCATCCATGGCCTTGCGGAAGGCCTTTTCGTACTGACTGTTAGTCAGGTCACGCGCGCCTTCCGCGCCGGCGCCTCGAATCGCCAGATACAGACGTTCCAGGGATGCGGCAGCCTGCTCCAGACCCTGATCCGAGTAGTTGATCGGACTGCGGTACTGGCTCGCTACCAGCAGATAACGAATCACCTCGGCCGGGTACCTGGCCAGCACTTCACGCACCGTGAAAAAATTGCCCAACGATTTCGACATTTTTTCATTGTCGACACGCACCGAGCCGTTGTGCATCCAGTAATTGGCAAAGTGCTTGCCGGTGGCCGCCTCGGATTGCGCTATTTCATTCTCATGGTGCGGGAACATCAAATCAGAACCGCCGCCATGAATGTCAAAGGAATCCCCCAGGCAGCAGGTCGACATCGCCGAGCACTCAATATGCCAGCCCGGACGCCCGTAACCCCAGGGCGAATCCCAGCCCACCTCTTCATCTTTGGCGGCTTTCCACAAGGCAAAATCACGTGGGTCACGTTTCAGTTCGCCGACCTCGATGCGGGCACCGGCCAGCAATTCTTCCGGGTTCTTGTTGGAGAGCTTGCCATAACCGTTGAACTGGTGAACCGCGTAGTACACATCACCGTTACTGGCCCGATAGGCATAATCCAGCGCGATGAGTTTCTCGATCATGGCAATGATCTCGGCGATATGCGCTGTCGCCCGTGGCTCCTGGTCGGGGGGCAGGATGAACAGTGACGCTTCGTCTTCGTGAGTAGCAGCGATAAAGCGTTCGGTCAGGTCGGCAAAATACTCGTCGTTTTCTTTGGCCCGACGCAGAATCTTGTCATCAATATCGGTGATGTTGCGCACATAGTTCACCTCATAACCCAGGTAGCGCAGGTAACGCACAATCAGGTCGAACGCCACCAGCATGCGGGCATGACCGATGTGACTGTAGTCATAAGTGGTCAGGCCGCAGACATACAGGCTTACCTTGCCCGGCTGTATGGGCACAAAACGTTCTTTTTTGCGTGTCAGCGTATTGTAGATATGTAAATCGTTTTTCATCATCCGGATATCTTCGCCCATGAGTCGCGCAGGCTGACCGTACGGTTGACCACCAGCTTGCCTGGTGCACTGTCAACACGATCAACACAGAAATAACCTTCCCGTTCAAACTGGAAACTTTCCTCGGCCGCTGCCGAGGCCAGTGAAGGCTCAGCCAGACAACCCGTCAGTACCTGCAGTGAGTCCGGATTCAGACTGTTTTTGAAATCCCCCAGCACTTTGTCATCGGGGTTGGCATTCAGGAACAGCCTGTCATAAATTCGGACCTCCGCTGGCACCGCAGTGGCTGCCGGCACCCAGTGAATCACGCCTTTGACCTTGCGTCCAACCGGATTCTGCCCCAGGGTCTGATCATCATGGCTACAACGCAGCTCAACAACCTCGCCAGCTTCGTCTTTGATCACTTCATCGCAACGGATCACGTAGGCGCCGCGCAAACGCACTTCCGAGCCCGGCGACAGGCGCTTGAACCCGGGCGGTGGCACCTCTTCAAAATCGCTGCGGTCAATAAACAGCTCGGCCGTAAACCGCAGTTCACGGTGCCCGATATCTTTTTTAGGGTGCTTCGGCAGCTGCAACAGCTCGTATTTGTCCGCCGGATAATTGCTCAGCGTCACCTTCAGCGGACGCAGCACACACATGGCACGCGGTGCATTGGCATCCAGGTCATCTCGGATACTGCTCTCCAGCATACCGACATCAACAATACTCTCGCTGCGACTCATACCGATCATATCGCAAAAATGCCGGATCGATTGCGGCGTAAACCCGCGTCGGCGCAGGCCCGACAGGGTTGGCATACGGGGATCATCCCAGCCCGAGACCAGCCCCAGCTCTACCAGCTCCTTGAGTTTGCGTTTGCTCATCACCGTGTAGTTGATATTGAGGCGTGCGAACTCGGTCTGCTGCGGCAGCACGTAAGGCACGTCCGGCGTTTTATTACCCAGCGCAATACAGGCCGCATTCAGCGTCTCGGGCGGCAGATTCTGCAGTATCCAGTCGTACAGCGGCCGGTGATCTTCAAACTCCAGCGTGCACAGCGAGTGGGTGACATGCTCCAGTGCATCAGAAATGCAGTGGGCATAGTCGTACATCGGGTAAACCTTCCAGGCCTCACCGGTCTGATGATGATTGATGCTGCGAATGCGATAAATGACCGGATCGCGCATATTGATGTTGGGCGAAGCCATGTCAATTTTTGCCCGCAGGCTGTGGCTGCCGTCAGCAAACTCGCCGGCCTGCATGCGCGCGAACATATCCAGGTTCTCTTCGACGCTGCGCGTGCGATACGGACTGTCACGACCGGGCTCGGTCAGGGTACCGCGATATTCGCGCGCCTGTTCCGGCGTCAGGCTGCAGACATAGGCCTTGCCCGCGCGGATCAGTTCGAGGGCAAACTCGTACAGTTGCTGAAAATACGACGATGTGTAACGCACATCACCCTGCCAGGTAAAACCCAGCCAGCGTATGTCCTCGCGAATCGCGTCAATATACTCCTGGCTCTCTTTCTCCGGATTGGTGTCATCAAAGCGCAGATTGCAGGCACCCTGGTAGCCCTCATCGAGATAGGACCGGGCCAGACCAAAATTCAGGCAAATCGACTTGGCGTGACCAATGTGCAGAAAACCATTGGGCTCCGGCGGAAAGCGGGTCTGTACACGACCCGCGTGTTTGCCTGCAGCCAGGTCCTGTTCTACCAGATGACGGATAAAATTCGACGGGGTCTTGCTCCCTGACTCTGCAGCGTTAGGGTCGGCACTCACGTCAGAGTTTTTGTGTTTTTCAGCGCGATCGGTTTTGCTGGCGTCAGTCATAATGGCAATTCTGCTTTCTCAGGAGGCTCAAAGCCATTATTATAACGGTTCGTGGCCTTTCTCATAACCCTCACAACCAAAAGAGCACAGAGCAGCATGATTGTTTTTACTACCAACTACGGCGACATCCAGATCGAACTGGATTTTGACAAAGCCCCCCGGTCCGCAGCCAACTTCCTTGCCTATGCCCGCAGCGGCTTCTATGACGGTACCATCTTCCATCGCGTGATTGACAACTTCATGATTCAGGGCGGCGGCTTCGACTCCGGCATGAAGCAAAAAGACAATGGCGAGCCGATTGAGAACGAAGCTGACAACGGGCTGACCAACGATATTGGCACCCTGGCAATGGCGCGCACCTCTGATCCGCATTCGGCCACGTCACAGTTCTTCATTAACGTAGGCGACAACGGTTTTCTTAACCACAAGAATAAAACCTCACAGGGCTGGGGCTACGCCGTATTCGGTAAAGTAACGGATGGCATGGATGTGGTTAATCGCATAAAACAATGCAAGACCGGTTATGTTGGTGGCCATCAGGATGTACCATTGGACGAGGTCGTCATCACGTCAACCACGGTGACTTACCCCGACGACACGCCCGACCAGAAATAAATACGCGCATCACAAACGGACCCAGGCCGACTATGAGCGATAACAAGAACAAAACCCTGTTTATTTCGGATCTGCATCTGGACACGGATACCCCGGTCATTCTGGAAAGCCTGCTGGCCCTGCTCCACAGGCAGGCCGCGGGTGCTGATGCGCTGTACATTCTGGGCGACCTGTTTGAGGCCTGGGTGGGCGATGACGATCAGAGCGATATCGCCGATGCCGTCGCTGCGGCCCTGCTGGCATTGAGCCAGGCCGGCACCCGGGTCTATCTGATGCACGGTAATCGTGATTTCCTGATCGGCGAGGACTATGCCTCACGATGTGGCGCCACTTTACTGGCCGAGCCAACCGTCATCGACTGTTACGGTCAGCGCGTGGCGCTGGTGCATGGTGACAGTCTGTGTACCCGGGATACCGCCTACATGGCCTACCGCAAACAGATGCGTGATCCGGCCTGGCAGCAGGCGTTCCTGGACCGGCCTTTGCTGGAGCGGCACATGATAGCGCAGCAGATGCGCCAGAAAAGCCAGGAAGCCAACAGCCAGAAAGCCTCGGACATCATGGATGTCACCCATCAGGAAGTCACCGACCTGATGGAGTCACTTGAGGTCAATATCCTGGTCCACGGGCACACTCACCGACCCGGTATCCACACCATCCGCCTGCACGAGTCGATCAGGGGCAGCGACGAAGCCGTGCGCATCGTGCTGGGCAGCTGGGATCAGAAAGCCTGGGTGCTGGAATTCAGCCCTGAGGGCTACGAACTGAAACCCTTCGCTCACCCGGCGGCGGCGAAAGTGGCAAACGGCTGAGCAGCACCTGCGCACAGCCTTGTGTTGCATCAGGACGAAGACAATTCCGGGAAGTACCGGATCTGGTGCGCCTCACACAAACGCAATAACTGTACATCCATGTCTTCAGCCAGCTCGGCCAATTCCAGGTGCCGCCACTCCTCACGTATCTCTACGCCGAAGCCTGACAGATCCTCTATCTGACGATGCCGTTTTTTCAGCAGGCTGTGCAGCCAGCTTGCCGGTGACATGTCCGGGTTGCAGGGCACGGCCTGACGCTTGAGACCGGCCGCCAGGGCCTGGCTGGAGCGAATGATGAAGCGCGCCTCCACGATGGGCTGCACCAGCGCCTCGATGCGCTGCAGCACCGCACGCTTTTCTGCCTCGGTATACGCGTTCCAGTCAATCACTTCAAAGGCAAAGCGTTTGCAGCCACGACAGATGGGGTCCCCCACCGAGGTGGTTGAGCAAATGCCGATGCACGGCGTTTTTACCGGTGCTGTATTCATAGGTTCTCTCTGACCGTAACGGGCATGACCGGACGTATCACTGGAAATTTTTGCCATTTTACACTAATATTGGCACCCATTTTTGACCGCTTACCGAATCTATCATCATTACCGGATTATCAATTACCGGACCATAACCGAACCTGAAGGGGATAACAGTGTTAGAAGCATATCGCAAACACGTGGCCGAACGCGCTGAAATGGGCATTGTGCCCAAACCACTGGACGCAGCACAGGTTGCCGAACTGGTCGAGTTGCTCAAGAACCCGCCAGCCGGTGAGGACGAGTTCGTTCTGGACCTGATCACCAACCGCGTCCCGGCAGGCGTTGATGAAGCCGCTTATGTCAAAGCCGGTTTTCTGTCCGCCGTTGCCAAAGGCGAGGTCATCTGCCCCCTGATCGACCAAAAACATGCCGTCAAACTGCTGGGCACCATGCTCGGTGGTTACAACATCACCACCCTGGTGGACCTGCTCGATGACCAGGAGCTGGGCGCCGCCGCAGCTGAAGAACTCAAGCACACGCTGCTGATGTTTGATGCCTTTCATGATGTGGAAGAGAAAGTGAAGGCCGGTAACAGCAACGCCAAGGAGCTGATGCAGTCCTGGGCTGACGCGGAGTGGTTCCTGAACAAACCGGAAGTGCCGAAGAAACTGACTGCAACCGTGTACAAAGTGCCCGGTGAAACCAATACTGACGATCTGTCGCCGGCGCCTGATGCCTGGTCACGACCGGACATCCCGTTGCACGCACTGGCCATGTACAAGATGCCGCGCGAGGGCGTGACCAACGCCGCCGAGCAGATTGCCGAATTAAAGAAAAAAGGCCATCCGGTCGCCCTGGTCGGCGATGTTATGGGCACCGGCTCATCTCGGAAATCCGCCACCAACTCGGTACTGTGGAACATCGGTGACGACATCCCCCATATCCCCAACAAACGGGACCGTGGCATCTGCATCGGCAGCAAAATTGCACCGATTTTCTTTAACACCATGGAAGATGCCGGCGCCCTGCCCATCGAATGTGATGTTGAAAACATGAACACCGGTGATGTCATCGACATCTACCCCTACGAAGGCAAAGTGCTGGCTCACGGCACTGACGAGGTCGTTTGTGACTTCGAATTAAAGACCGATGTGTTGCTGGATGAAGTACGCGCTGGTGGCCGTATCCCGCTGATCATCGGCCGTGGCCTCACCGACAAGGCACGCGCCTCACTGGGCCTGCCCCACTCCACCGTGTTCCGCATTCCCTTCCAGGTCGCTGACAGCGACAAGGGTTTCACGCTGGCCCAGAAGATGGTCGGCAAAGCATGCGGCGTCAAAGGCGTACGACCGGGCAGTTACTGCGAACCCAAGATGACCACCGTCGGCTCCCAGGACACCACGGGGCCGATGACCCGTGACGAACTAAAAGATCTGGCCTGTCTGGGTTTCTCCGCCGACCTGGTGATGCAGTCTTTCTGTCACACCGCGGCGTATCCCAAGCCGGTTGATATAGACACCCAGCACACCCTGCCCGACTTTATCCAGACCCGCGGCGGCGTCGCCCTGCGTCCGGGCGACGGTATCATCCACAGCTGGCTGAACCGCATGCTGCTGCCTGACACCGTCGGCACCGGTGGCGACTCCCATACCCGTTTCCCGCTGGGCATTTCCTTCCCGGCCGGTTCCGGTCTGGTGGCCTTCGCCGCTGCCACCGGCGTGATGCCGCTGGACATGCCGGAATCGGTGCTGGTGCGCTTCAAAGGCGAAATGCAGCCCGGCATCACCCTGCGTGACCTGGTTAACGCCATCCCTTACGCAGCGCTGCAGTCAGGCGACCTGACCGTAGCCAAGAAAGGCAAAAAGAACATTTTCTCCGGCCGTATTCTGGAAATCGAAGGCCTGCCGGATCTGAAAGTAGAGCAGGCATTTGAGTTGTCAGACGCCTCCGCCGAGCGCTCTGCAGCCGGTTGTACCATCCGTCTGGGCGAGGAGCCGATCAAGGAATACTTCCGCTCCAACGTCGCCCTGCTGCGCTGGATGATCAGCGAAGGTTACGGCGATGCCCGTACCCTGGAACGCCGCGCCCGTGCCATGGAAGCCTGGCTGGAAGAGCCTAAGCTGATGGAGCCGGATGCGGATGCCGAGTACCACAAGATCATCGAAATCGACCTGAACGAGATCAAGGAGCCACTGCTGGCCTGCCCCAACGATCCGGATGATGTGAAAACACTGTCTGACGTTCAGGGCACGAAAATCGATGAAGTGTTCATCGGTTCATGCATGACCAATATCGGTCACTTCCGCGCGGCCAGTGAAGTGCTCAAGCAGGTCAAGGGCTCTTTGCCAACACGCCTGTGGATTTCCCCACCGACCAAGATGGATCAGCATCAGTTGACCGAGGAAGGCATTTACAGCGTGTTTGGTGTGGCCGGTGCGCGCACCGAGATGCCGGGCTGTTCGTTGTGCATGGGCAACCAGGCACGGGTGGCACCGAAGTCAACGGTAATCTCGACGTCAACGCGAAACTTCCCGAACCGTCTGGGTGATGGGGCCAATGTGTATCTGGCTTCGTCGGAGCTGGCGGCGGTGGCTTCGGCGCTGGGCAAGATTCCGACGATGGATGAGTACATGTCTTACATGGGCAATGTAAAAACCATGTCGGATAACATCTACCGGTATCTGAACTTCAATGAAATCAAGTCGTATATGGAGGCGGCGGAGCGCCAGAAGGCGATTCCAGTGACCAACATCGCCAACGTCGCCTGACGGCTTGAGAACTAACCAGTAACGGCTCGGGCAGTGGATATCAAACTCCTGCCCGACCGCCTCCTTTAGGCATTCACCCGGCGGTGCGGAACTCGACGTCGCGGCTACGCCGCTCCGGACTCAGACAGTCCTACCGCTTTTTCGGGTGAATGCCTAAAGGAGAAACGCGGCCTGATTGGGCATGAGCTTGATATCCACCACCCGAGCCTCGTGCAAGATTTCCGAGAATTGCAGTCGCAGTCTGGCACAAGGCCCGGGTAGCGGGTAGCAGCATTCAGCCCAATCAGGCCGCGCTTTTCCTTTTGCGGGTCACCCGATCAGCGGGCGGGACTGTCTGAGTCCCGAGCGGCGTAGCCGCGAGGTCGCCCATTGTTTAAACCATAGGCCCCCGCCGGGTGACCCGTGAAAGGAAGCGGTCGGGCTGAATCTGCTACCCGCTGGCCGGGCCGCTCTCCGATCATGAATCTCGTGCTCGACTGAACACAGCCAAAACGGGCATCGTGTGTAGCCGCACATACATCCCCGGCTCCAATCGTTACCCTTTCTTCTCAACATGCAATCAGTCAAGAGAAGAATGTAATGGGACAGCAAGCTCACCGCGCGCCTGACACCAACCCCATACCGAATCCGGATCTGGGCGACAGTTTTTTGCAGTTTATCGGCAGTGATACCTATCCTTGTGTCGGCGCCAGATTCGCGTTGACCCGCGACGCGATTGAAACACACGAGTTTGGTGTCCTGGGTGATCCCAGTAATGATCAGGTGATTTTTGACGGTCTGTCGCGGTTTGTTACCAGGATAGAGTCTATTGCTGACGACGATGACGCAGTACATTCTTATGTCGCCATTTTCGCAGGCCCCATCGATATGACTGAACGCCACTTTGAATCATCATTGTGGACGCAGTTGTGGCGTTTGCACACACTGGATGTGCGTGCGGGTTATCTGCCTGCAGAGGATGTCAGCAATGATACCAATAGCCCGCAATTCAGCCTGAGTCTGGCCGGGCATCCATTTTTTCTGATCGGTCTGCACCCGCATGCGTCGCGACTGGCCAGGCAGTTTACCCATCCTGTACTGGTGTTCAATTCCCACCGTCAGTTCAATAAACTGAAGGCAGACGGACGTTTTGAAAAGATGCAAACGGCTACCCGGTCTCGCGACATCGAGTTGCAAGGGTCGCTGAACCCCAACCTGGCGGAGTACGGCGACGAGAGTGAAGCCAGGCAGTACAGTGGCCGGGAGGTCGAACCCAACTGGCAGTGTCCGTTTGATTTCAGGGAGAAGCAATGATCAGCGACGTTGCAAGGAAGAAGCACAATGAATGAAATCAGAAATCCAATGCTCGTGGTTATCGGTGCCTCTGCCGGGGGCATGGACGCATTAAAAAAACTGGTTGCGCAACTTCCAGCGGATTTTCCGGCGCCGGTTTTTATCGTCAACCATATGAGTGCAGACAACACCGGGGAGGCGTTGCTCAGAGTGCTGAACAACAGCAGCAACCTGACCTGCATACATGCGACCGATGAACTGGTGTTTAAAAGCGGTTATATCTACCTGGCACCTCCCGATCATCATATGCTGGTGGTGAAAACCAACATTCTGGTCACCAAAGGTGCCCGCGAGAACCGGTCACGGCCCGCCATAGATCCCCTGTTTCGGTCTGCTGCAGTGGCCTATGGCAACCGGGTGATAGGCATCATTCTGACCGGCTACCTGGATGACGGCACCAGTGGCATGGTGGCGATCAAGCGCTGTGGAGGCGTGTGTATTGCGCAGGACCCGGCGGATGCCTCGTACCCGGATATGCCACAATCGGTCATTAACAATGTGGGCGCTGATCATTGTTTGCCGATAACGCAAATGGGTGCCCTCTTGTCTGAACTTGTCAGCAGAGAGTTGCCGGAGAACAAGCCAGCCCCTGACGACCTGATGATCGAGGCCGGCATTGCGCAGCGGGTAGTAAGTGATTTACCTGCCGTTGAAGCGCTCGGCGAGCAGGCACCCTACAATTGTCCGGACTGCGGCGGGGTGCTGTGGCAAATGGCCGAGGGAGACATTCAACGCTATCGTTGTCACACGGGTCATGCGTTCACCGCGTTGGTGTTGCTGGCCCAGCAAACCGTCAAGATAGAGGAAACGCTGTGGGTGGCACTGCGTATGTTTGAAGAGCGCCAGAATTTGATGGTGACCATGAGCAAAAACCAGAACACGCGTGCGCCCTCGATCTTCTCGCGGCGGGCTAAAGACTCTCAGGTCCATATTGAGCGCATTCGTGCCATGTTGAAGGCCTCCGATGAAGCTTCAAATACCCCGGAGTAAGGGCAGTTAAAGGTTGCTGCAAGTCCCTGCTGAATCC
This sequence comes from Pseudohongiella sp., assembly GCF_040877505.1. Classification (NCBI taxonomy): domain Bacteria; kingdom Pseudomonadati; phylum Pseudomonadota; class Gammaproteobacteria; order Pseudomonadales; family Pseudohongiellaceae; genus Pseudohongiella; species Pseudohongiella sp. The sequence goes on along the minus strand of NZ_JBBDNQ010000040.1, from coordinate 9,853 downwards.
TGAAAGCGCGCCAGCGCACAGTGCGGTGCACTGACAGGGCTGTACCGTGGTGTTTCATTCACGGGAAAAGGACACCCGTATGGCAACTCCAATGCCGCTTGGCACTCAGTGGATGCACGCCAATCACCTGCTCGCCGCCCTACCGGCGGACAGTATGGCGCGCCTGCAGCCTCACCTGAAATTTGTCCATCTGCGCCAGGGTGATGTCATTTATGAGTCGGGCAAAGAGATTCAGACTGTCCTGTTCCCCACCGATGCCGTCATCTCACTGACGTCAGTCATGCCCGACGGTGCCACCGCGGAAATCTCTGCCGTTGGCAGTGAAGGTGTGCTGGGAGTCTCCCTGTTCATGGGGTCAGGCAGATCGACGAGCAGGGCAGTGACGCTATGCGCAGGGGGAGGTTTTACCCTGCCGCGCCGCATACTGATGACCGAATTCAATCTCCATGGCAGGCTTATGAGGCTGCTGCTGTATTACACTCAGGCGCTGATTACCCAGATGGCGCAGATCGCAGCGTGCAATCGGCATCATACGATTGAGCAGCAGTTAAGCCGTCGGCTGCTGATGGCCCTTGACCGGGTGCCCGGAAATCGCCTGATGATGACGCACGAAATGATTGCCAACATGCTGGGGGTGCGACGCGAAGGCGTTACCGACGCTGCGGGAAAGCTGCAAAAGCTGGGTGTCATTGCCTACAGTCGCGGCAAGATTGACGTGCTGGATCGGGCGGCGCTGGAGTGCCAGAGTTGCGAATGTTATGCTGTTGTGAAGAAGGAAACTGACCGCTTGCTGAATCATTCCTGTGCCGCGTAAAAGGTAGCAGAGGTTCTTGCCCTACAACGCCGGAGACTGTTCATGTCGCGCTATACCAAAGCATCTGATAAACGGGCGATGATTCTGCGGCACACTGCCGAGACCGCACTCAGGAAAGGGTCAGCGCCGCTGGCCGGTGGCATACCACTGGACAGGGAGGCACTGTCTCTGCTGTTTGAGATGGCAAGTGATCCCGCTCGCAGCAGTGACGCGCTAAGACTGCTGCAGGAATTGCAGGTCCATCAGGTCGAGCTTGACCTGCAGCGCGAAGAGCTGGAAAACAGCGAGCACAACTTAAGCCGCGAGCTGGCGCTTTACAAAACCGTGTTCGACAAAATGCCGAATGCATGTCTGGTGACGACCCTGGACGGCCGCATTATGGAGGCCAACCCTGCGGCAGCCAGTCTGCTGCGCATCCCGCATGATGAACTCATGGGGCAGGCGTTGCAGGCATTGTTGAAGGCGGAAAATCAAACGTCCTGGCGTGACATGCTGCAGCAAATAAAAACCGGAGAGCAGTCCGTCAGCTGTGAGTTAGAAGCAGGCACGCGGGAAAACGAAACCGTCAAACTGACCTTGTCCGGGCACTCGATGGCGCCAGTTGATAGTTTGCTGTTTTGGGTATCCTGAGTCGAGAGCCGGTGGTGCATGATGTCTTCCAGTCCCAGCGACCACAATAAGGCGTCGGCAGCAGTCACTCGCATTGTTGGCATTGGTGCCTCGGCGGGTGGTCTGGCAGCGCTGGAGAGTTTCCTCTCTGCCGTGCCACCTGGCAGCGGTATGGCCTATATCGTGGTACAGCATCTCGATCCCACCCATGAAACCCTGCTTGCCGCATTGCTGCAGCGCATCACGTCGATGCCGGTACACGAAGCCGGGCAGCGCATGCCTATTGAACCTGATACGGTGTATGTCATTCCACCAGACACGGAACTGCGCGTGGTCGACGAGCGACTGCAGCTGTCGCTGCCCCCCGAGCGCCGTGGCATGCGGCTGCCAATCAATGTTCTGTTTTCCTCGCTGGCCAGTGCCCGGGGCGATCGCGCCATTGCCGTACTGCTGTCCGGCATGGGATCCGACGGCACCGCGGGTATGCAGGCCGTCAAGGCGGTGGGCGGATTGACACTGGTGCAGGACCTCGATTCGGCGCAATTTGATGCCATGCCACGCAGCGCTATTGATGCAGGCTGTGCCGATATCATTGCAAAAGCGGACGAACTGCCGGCGCGTCTCTTGTCCTATGTCGGCCACGAACCGGCATTGTCCTCTGACAAGTCGCTGCAGGCGCCAGCGCCGGCACCACTGCGACGTATCGCGACACTGCTGCAACAACAGACCCGGCATGATTTCTCACTCTACAAACCCAGCACTCTGTATCGTCGAATCGGACGGCGTATGGCGGTACACCGACTGTCCTCAATGGCTGACTATGTGACGTTTCTGGAACAAAATTCATCGGAAGTCGACCTGCTTTTTAAAGAGGTGCTGATCGGCGTAACCGAATTTTTCCGGGACAAACAGGCCTGGGAAATTCTGCTCAAATCGGCTTTGCCAACCCTGCTAACTGCACGTTCAAACGAACAAGAACTGCGCGCCTGGTGCGTTGGCTGTTCGACAGGAGAGGAACCCTATTCTCTGGCCATGGCGTTTCATGAAGTGATGGACGATTTTCCCCAGCTCCATGGCTTAAATCTGCAGATCTTTGCATCCGACCTCAATCCGGATGCCATCGCCGCGGCGCGGCGCGGCGATTTTCCGGCGACGATCAAAGACCATCTGTCTGCGAAGCGGCTGGCACGTTTTTTCACCCCGACCAAGAACGGCTACCGGATTCATGAAAATCTCCGCAATATGGTGTTGTTCGCCCAGCACGATGTCATCCTGGATCCACCGTTCACCCGGCTTGACCTGATCATCTGCCGAAATCTGCTGATCTATTTTGATCAACAACTTCAACGAAAACTCATACCCTTGTTCCACTACTGCCTGCGAGATGGCGGCGTGTTGATGCTGGGCAGTTCCGAGACCATCGGGCGGTCAGGGGATCTGTTTGCTACTATCGACTCAAGGCAGCGTCTTTACCGGCGATATGGCAGGAATTCTGCTCGCGGCCCCGAGTTGCTGCTTAATTCCGTGCCCCCGCTGGTAATACCGTCAAAGGAGAGCTCCGTGCCAACCAGAAAATATTTCGATCCACCGAATGACAACTTGCAGGCAGCCGCTGACCATGTCTTGCTGCAGGTATACGCTCCCCCCGCGGTTGTGCTTAACAGTGACGGGGACATCGTTTACATCAGCGGACGCACGGGCAAATATCTGGAGCCTGCTGCCGGCAAGGCAAACTGGAATTTTCATGCCATGGCACGTGGCGGCTTGCGGTCAGCTATCGCAGGCGCGCTGAAACTGGCCGTGACCAGTCAAGAACCTGTACAACTGCGTTCGCTGCAGGTGGAAACCCCGAACGGCCCGCAGCCGGTAGATGTCACCGTGCAGGCATTGCATACACCGTCTACCCTGGACGGCATGACAATGGTGGTTTTCCGTGACCGCGCGCTTCTCCCGGCCAGCGAGAATAAGGACAAGGTCACGCCGACAACTGCATATGAGACTGAACTGGAACAATGTCACGATGAGATCCTGGCGCTGCGCGAAGAAGCCCGATCCACCCGGGAACAGTTGCAATCGGCCAACGAGGAATTGCAATCAGCCAATGAGGAACTGCAGTCGGCCAACGAAGAATTGACCACTTCCAAGGAAGAAATGCAGTCGATGAACGAGGAGCTGCAAACCATCAACAGCGAGCTGCTGTCCAAGCTGGACGACCTGGCGCTGGCTCAGAGTGATATGAAAAATGTACTCAACAGCATCGAGATTGCGATACTGTTCCTGGACAAACAGCTGCATGTCAGACGGTATACTGACCGAGCAGCAAAAATAGTCAGCCTGCGCGAAAATGACATTGGCCGCCCGCTAAGCGAGCTGTCTTCCATCCTGGAGTATCCGGCGATGGATGAGGATGCCAGGGAGACCCTGCGCACCTTGCAGGTGTCGGAAAAACAGGTGCAGACCAGTGATGATCGCTGGTTCACCGTGAGCATCATGCCCTACCATCGCATCGATGACATTATCGATGGCGTGGTGATCACCATGGTAGACATCACCGATACCAAAAATCTGGAGCAGTCCCTGCGAGATGACTCAAAGGCGTGACGCCTCACCAGCAACAGAATAATTGTTGCCCTCGCCACCTTTCCAGCGCAAGGTTTGTCGGTCAGTAGCAGGTGCTATCTCCGTGCGAGGTTGTCAGGCATTGTGCCGTCCAGAACCTCCCGCACTTTTTTCGCCAGATCCGCTCGCCGGAACGGTTTGCTGAGCAGACTCACGCCCGGGTCCAGGCGTCCGTGATGGACGATGGCGTTTTCAGTGTAACCGGACATGTACAGCACCTTCAGGCCAGGCCGGAGCACGACGGCAAGTTTTGCCAGATCGTGGCCGCTGATACCACCGGGCATGATGACATCGGTCAACAGCAGATCGATGGGCAGATCACCTTCAAGAGTTGCCTTCGCCTCGATTCCATTGCGCGCTGTCCGCACCTGGTATCCAAGCGCAGTAAGCTGATCGCGGGTGTAGCTGCGTACCAGCGCGTCGTCCTCCACCAGCAGCACATGAGCGTCACCGCCAGGCACCTGCTCGGACCCCGGTTTTTCCCTGGGTTCTGCCACCCCCGCAGCGCGCGGCAGGTACAGCCGCACCGTGGTGCCTTCGCCGGGCTCGGAATAAACAGTGACGTGGCCCTCGGACTGTTTGACAAAACCGTAGACCATGGACAGCCCCAGACCCGTGCCGCGCTCCTTATCCTTGGTGGTAAAAAATGGCTCGAATATATGTTCCAGAACAGTCGATGCCATGCCTGCGCCGGTATCACTGACCGCCACCATCACGTAGTCCCCCGGTGTCACCTCCGAGCGCGACATGGCGTAGTCGGCATCGAGCTGCACGTTGCCGGTCTCAATGGTCAGCTGTCCGCCATCGGGCATCGCGTCGCGCGCGTTGACAATCAGGTTGAGCAGCGCGGTCTCAAGCTGGGCAGGATCGATCAGCGCCGGCCAGAGCTCGCTACTGAAGGTGAACTTAAGTTCCATATGTTCGCGCAAGGTCCGCTCAAGCAACTGCCGCATTTCCCTGATCAGCTGATTGACGTCGGTCGAACGTGGCTCCAGGGCCTGGCGGCGTGAAAATGCCAGCAGTCGCCGGGTCAGCTCGGCCGCGCGATGCGCTGCGGTGTTTATCATGCCTGCCAGCTCGGCCGTGTCGGTATCGCGTTCGCGATACTGCTCTTCAAGCAGCTCGGCGTTGCCCTGGATAACGGTCAGCAGATTATTAAAATCATGCGCGATACCCCCTGTGAGTTCGCCCACGGCCTGCAGGCGTTGATTGCGCGCCAGGTTCTCTCGGACCTGCCGGTCCTGGAGCATGCGCGCAAGATGCATCGCAATCGAATCAAGCAATGTCCGCTCTTCCGCCAGAAATGGCCCTTCACCACCGGGTTGGTCGGGCAGGCGGCGCGCATATGCGACCTCGACCTGACCGGCCTCTTTGTCTGCGACCCGAATCGGGCTGATGATTCGTGCGCTGGCGTCAGTCCAGTTGCTGCTTGCGAACACCTGATCAGCAAGATGAATGCGCGCCATTGCCGCATCCTCATACTGCATACCGGTCGGAATCAGTTGCGCAGTCTCCCGGCAGACCTCGGTTACCGGCCGTTTATCGTCTGTGGTCACTTGCAGAATTGCGTACAGACAGTGTTGTTCCTTGATCCGTTCCCGCAACTGCTGCTGATAGGCTGCGCGCTGTTCCATGGCCTTGTTGAACAAACCAGCGACGTCGCTGAGTTCATCATTGCCGTTGATGGCGATACGCAGCGAGTCATCGCCGTCACCAAAACGCCGGACGCCGTCCGCAAAATGCTGCAGTGGATGCAGGATGCGGCGAAAGAATACCCAGAAGGCAACAAACCCAAGTGCAGCGACCACCAGCGCGATCAGCATCAACAGCACCAGTGATTGCTGAAGTCTCGCCACAATGTCGCGGTTGCGGTCAGCAATAATGAGGCTGAGCGCATCCAGTGCGCCGGTTTCATGAATGCGCATCTGCTCGGTCAGGGGCGCCAGGTCCAACGCGGCAGCAGTGCCGGTCTCCAGTTCGGCCAGCACACTGTTCGCCAGCATTTCAATCTCATCAAGGTGCAGGCGCGTAATGGGCGTTTGCGGGTGCGTTTCTTTTTCCAGCAATGCGGTCAGGCGCCGGGATTGCAACGCCAGTCCGCGCAGGATATCGGGCTCCAGACGGATCTGGCTGAGATAGCGGATGGCCGCATCAATCCGCAATGCGCCCTCTCGTGCTTCCGACAGGGTTTCGACGTCGTTCAGGCTGTTCCTGGTTTGTTGCCAGATCACGAAGCCGGTTAACGTAACGCCGGTTGCGACAACCAGCGCAGCGGCAAGAATGGTGTTGGCCAACTGTCGCAATGTCATTGTTCAGTCTGCCCCACCGGGACCCAGAGCGGCAATGCGACCGCTCGTGGCCGGAAATTCTCCAGCGGTTCACGCGCAATGTAACGTCCGGGCCCCAAATGCACGGGCGCCACTCCCAGCCGCTGCGCGCTCCATTGCAGCTTGCTTTCCATGTTGGCAATCACCGGCCAGTCCAGTGTCAGCTTCCAGGCCACGCCCTGATTCTGCTGCCAGTCGGGCGCCAGACCGAGCAGTTCAGCGGCACGACCCGGTTCGGTTTGCAACAGATCGATCGCGGCGGCATAACCTCGCAATATACGATCCACTGCCTCCGGATGTGCCGCAAGCACGTCGCGCCGGGTGACCAGCAGCCAACTCACTGTGTCCAATCCCTGCAGTGGGAAGCTACGGGCGTTGGGGCCGAGTTGTGCCATGATCTGTTCACTGAACGGCGTCCAGGCCACGGCCGCACCTAAGCGCCCGGCCGCGAGTCCTGCGGCGAGTTCATCGGGCCGGACCTCCACCAGTTGCACGACATCGGCGTCAATGCCATGAAGTGCAGCAAAATAATCCCAGCCAAAATGCGCCGAACTGTCAGGCAACAGCCCCAGTGCATGACCGGCCAGATCGTCGGGCTGCTCTATGCCACGGCTGCCATCAGCGATCACATGATGGGTACGGCTGGACAGACCAACGGAGGCCAGTATCACCGGCCAACGTTCAGCAGGTGCCACTTCATGGTGTAAACGCACCAGCGCCATCGCCAGGGGAACCGACGCCATCAGCGCAAAGTCGGCATCACCAGCCATCAGCCGTTCCAATGACTGCTTCCCCGAATCGCCCTGCTCGACGCGGATGAACGGACCTGTTGAGGACTCAAAAAGGTTTGCGGCGGCAGCGATCCGGGTCGGCGTATCTGTGATCCAGGTGGAGCCGGAAATGACCAGAGGACGGTCACCCATCGATGCGTCAGGGCTGGATTGGTCAGCGGCTGACATCTGCGTGAAAATCAGGATGATAAGAAACCCGGCATACCACAATCCCGGGCCGGTGCGATTGATGCCTCCTTTCCTCTTCATCGTGATCACTCCCCTCCCTCGCGGGATTGCCCGGGAGACATCCGATCAGATTAAAGAAGGCACGAAAATTTGTCCAGCGCATACTGCACCGGATCAGGGCATTACACCAGCACCGCAACCACACCAATCTTGCAGGCTGGCACAAGGCCCGGGGAGCGGGTAGCAGCATCCAGCCCAATCAGACCGCGCTTCTCCTTTTGCGGATCACCCGATCAGCGGGCGGGACTGTTCGAGTCCCGAGCGGCACAGCCGCGAGGTCGAGTTCCCCCCCGCCGGGTGATCCGTGAAAGGAGGCGGTCGGGCTGAATCTGCTACCCGCTACCCGGGCCGCTCTCCCGGTCATACAAAATAAAAAAAGTGCCGGGGCAAGTGCAGCCCCCCGACACTAAAGGTGAGTTCCTTCCTTAACGCTTCTCAACCCAATAATCCGTCACCACCCCATCGCTTATCTCCAGCGCCAGCGTCTCCGCCGACTCACGCTCGATATCAATCTTGAATATCAGAAACAGGCCTATCTCCGACTCCGACTCCGAGGTATTGCGATAACGCCAAACCTCCCGGCCATTCTCATAAGTGCTGACACGATCCGGGCTGCCAAAATTGCTGCGAATCCACTCCGCACTGGTGCTGCCCATTTCCACCCGGTCCAGCTCCCCCTCACTCCACTGCTGATCACCGATACTCTCACGCGAATCCACAACAAACAGACAGCCCGTCATTAGTGCTGCCGCCAAACCCAATCCGATAAATCTGATCATGCGGTTTATTACTCCTGTTATTGTTAAATGTTCCACCTGCACCTGCACGTGTCATGACAAGGCGAATGCAGATTTCGTGCCAGACCAAAAACAAGCTCTATCATATTGTTTTATAATCCATTTATTTTTAAGTGGTGAAAATCACCATCGCCAAAGCCACCGTAAATTCCCGGCAATGACCACCTGTTGGTAAAATCCGCCAACCCGGCAACGATCAATGATGCATGACCCGACTTAACAACAACTGAATCATCAACGAGATACATGGCAGTGAACGTGCGGCAGAGTGACGTGACGCATGAAATCACCAGCCCTATACTGAAACGCTGAAACTTCACGTACTGGGACGTCACTATGAAACGCTGGAACTTCAAGATAAATAAGACAATTGCCACGACAATGCTCAGCGCCCTGCTGACCACAACGTCCATGGCAGTGTCGGCACAGGACGAAATCATTCGTGGCGAGCTGCCACCCATGCCGGAGATCACCTGGATTGAATCGCCAGACGCTTATCAGGTAGAGGAATTTGCCACTGACCTTCAGGTTGTGTGGAGCATCAAGTTCGCGCCTGATGGCAGAATGTTTGTCACCGAACGGCCCGGCCGCGTGCGCATCATCTCCGCCGATGGGGTGATGGATCCGCAGCCATGGCTGTCCATTGAAGACCGCATATTCTTCCAGGGTGAAAGCGGTCTGACCGGTCTGGCTTTCCATCCCGACTACCCTTCAGATCCGAGAGTGTATGTCATGTACACCTACATGACTGACGATGGCCCCTACAATCGCATCAGTTATTACACCGAAGACAGTGGTCGCGCGGGTGCGGAAACGATCCTGTACGATGAACTGGCAGCGCAGGAACGCGGCGGCAGCCACAGCGGCGGCACACTGCAGTTTGGTGATGACGGCATGCTGTATGTGGCGACCGGTGATGCCTTTGAGCGGCAGCGTTCCGATGATCTGGAAGATCTGGCTGGCGCCGTGTTGCGCATCACGCCGGAAGGCGACGTACCGGCAGATAACCCCTGGCCGGGCAATCCGATCTGGGCACACGGCATGCGCAATCCGCATGGCCTGAGCTGGCAGCCAGGCACAGGCAATCTGTTTGCCGGTGATCACGGCCCGACGGGCGAAGACCAGTTGATGGCCCACGACCGCATCATCGTGCTGGAAGGCGGTCGTCACCACGGCTGGCCGATCATGGTGGGTGCCATCGGCTCACCGGATTATGTTGATCCCATCCTGACCTTTGTGCCTTCCTCTCCGCCTGGAGACGTGATGTTCTATACCGGCGACCTGATGCCGGAATTAAAGAACGACCTTTTTGTATCTGTATTGGGGTTCCAGCCCCAGGACAGGCAGAATCTGATGCGTATTCGTTTTGAAGATGCGGCTGACCCGACCAGACCCACAAGCATGGAGCGCTGGTTCAATGATGGTGAGGGCAACAGTGTCTATGGCCGCCTGCGCGCGCTGGCAACAGGACCGGATGGGGCGCTTTACGTAGGGACTAGCAATCATGACGGACGGCAGATGACGCCGGAGCATCGTGAGCGGCCGGATCGGATATTGCGCATTACACCTCGATAAGGAAAAGAATGGGGACGGAGGCAATACTTTTGCCCTTGGCAAAAAGAATGGGGACGGAGGCAATACTTGTGCCTTTGGCGCACGTATTGCCTC
>NZ_JBBDNQ010000039.1:0-1917 GCF_040877505.1 Pseudohongiella sp. | reverse complement strand
GACTGGCTCGTCATAACGTTTCCTTGTTCGTTATCTGTTTTATTCACTGCGCAGGCTTCCACACCTGTCGATCCCTCTTGGAACGAACCTGAACTTTACCTCTTTACACAATCCAGATAAAGCCGAGGCATCCCAATAACAATATGGCTCGCTGTGGTTATAAAACCGCCAGGTAATCTTTGTGTATTGTGGCTTGCCCGGCCAATGGGATCGTTTGAGGATAGAGGCATGAACCCTATTAACGGGAAACAACCATGACAAATCAGTCAATCAACTTACACATTGCACCCTACACAAGCCGCTTCAGCGCTCTGAAGACGGCTACAGCGTTGGCACTGAGTACACTGGTACTCTCGGCTTGCTCCATGCCCATGCACTCGACCATGGCGGACGGCGAACACAGTGCCATGCATGGTTCGAACATGTCCGGTATGGACGCCATGAACAGCAACCCCTTTACTGCCGCCAATGCCCGCATGATGCAGGGCATGCACAGCAACCCGCCCAGCGGTGATGTCGACTACGATTTTGTGGTCGGCATGATTCCTCACCACCAGGGCGCGGTGGACATGTCGACGATACTGCTCGAATCCGGGCAGGCCGATGCGGAACTGGCGGCCCTGGCCAATGAGATCATCACGGCGCAAACCGATGAGATGGCCTTTATGGAAACCTGGCTGAGAGACAACCCGGAGCCCCAGCCAGACGCCCGAGCGGCCGAGATCATTCAGGCCTATCAGGCCGCCATGAAGACGATGATGGGTGGCATGCACGGCGGGCGCGATACAGACATCAACACCCGCTATGTCACCGGCATGATTCCGCATCACCAGGCAGCCGTCGAAATGGCGGAAGTCGTGCTGGAATACAGTGATGACACCCTGCTGCGAAACATGGCTCAGGCCGTGGTGCGCGAACAAAACCGGGAAATCAGTGAAATGCGGGACTGGCTGAACCGCCAGTAAGTCACAACCGGCCCCGAACGTTTTGTTTCGGGGCCACTTTGCCTGACGTGCGATCTTTAATCTGCGGATAACCCCCGACTGGCGCGTTCGCGTTCCAGCCAGAGGTCGTAGATCTCCTCCGGCCAGTAACTCTGAAAGCTGGCAATGACCTCAACAATATCGGCATCGCCTAGCGTATCGCCCCAGGCGGGCATAACACCGCCCATCGGTTCGCCGCCTTCCTCGATGACCATCGACAACACCGCCAGCGGGTGATGCCAGGCGTGGGCGCTGCCATTGAGCGGTGGCGGCGGATAATTGCCATTGGCATCGAGCGTTCGCCAGTTGGGGGTCGCTTCGGCATTAGCACCATGACAGGCCGCACAATACTGCCCGAAGGTCTTCCGGCCCCGCTCAACCTGAGCCTCGGTGTACCAGCGACCGGTTCCGGGTTTGACGTCCAGTGTCACTTCGGTTAAACCCTGGCCGGATGCCGCTGGACCCGTGGCCACTTCGGGCTCGCTAGCGGTATTGCAACCGAGCAGGCCGAGCATCACTGTTAATAACGTGAGTTTTTTCATACCCACTATTCTAAAGTCGATACACTGAAAGTGACAGAGGTTGAAAGCGCCTGATCACGCGCTGGTGAACCCTACCCCTTTAACGCACGCGAACCACCCCAACCGTTTTGTAATGGTAAACACTGGAGAACTGCTTATGTCTGACGTAACCCTGACCAACCCGGGCCTGGGGACTTACCGGTTAAAGGAAGAAGTCGCTTATCAGGCAGTCAGCACAGCGCTTGAACTCGGTTACCGGACCATCGATACCGCGCAGATGTATGACAACGAGGCGGCTGTCGGCAAGGCCATCGCCGAGAGCCCGGTCAGTCGCGACGAGGTATTTGTGACCACCAAAGTCTGGGTCGACCAGCTCAGCAAGGCTCACTTCCGGCGCAGTGTTGAGCAAAGTC
>NZ_JBBDNQ010000038.1:192226-201916 GCF_040877505.1 Pseudohongiella sp. | reverse complement strand
AGCTGATAGCTGATAGCTGATAGCTGATAGCTGATAGCTGATAGCTGATAGCTGTTCAGACATCATCGGCGCGGGCGACGACCGGGAACACGATTTCCTGGCCAACGCGCACCCGGCTGAAATCCAGCTCCGGATTGTACTGCCGCAACAACCACAGCGGCACCGAATATCGCTGCCGCGCGATGCTCGCGATATTCTCATTCGCCGCCAGCTCATGCCGCGCCAGATCCTGAATTCTATAGTTGCGGAAGAAATTCTCCTGCTGTGCCACATGGAACTGTCGACGACGCAGCTCAAATTCATCCTGATTCACATTGCTGAAATCCATGCGCAGCCGCTCACCGATGATCAACGTCTGACCGAAACTCAGCTGGTTCAGGTCACGCAAGGTCTGAGTCGGCACATCCAGCCAGTCCGCAAAATGGCCCAGGGTCTCGGAAGCCTGGACTTCCACTGACGCATTATCAGCCACCGAATAATCTGACGGATCCGCCGATAACGCTCGAACGGCCATTTCATTACTGGCGCTGACACTCAGGTCCGGCTCCACCGCTACTTCATCTGCCGCTGCCTCCGACATCGCCTGAACTGCCAGGCGGTCTCCATGAATCCGCGCATCATACTGCGGCGGCCCCATCAGGGTGCGACCTGTCATAGCCTCGGTTTGCGCCAGCACCACCGGTTCATCGATCACGTTTTGATCCACAGCCGCGTTGTAGGCAACTGACACCACCGTTGGCTCATCCCCCGAGGGTATCCGAAGCTCCTGACCGGCATAGATACGGTGCGGGTCCGTAATCCCGTTCGCGCGCAGTATGCCGTTTTCACTGATCCCCAGGCGTGTCGCTATGCGCGATATTGTATCTCCCGAGCGCACGCTGTAGGTGTCGCCCGCTGCCGCTACAGCTGCGATCAGCTCCGGCTGCGACCGTTCAGTCGGCCCTGAAGCCAGGGTCTGTGTGGCCGTATTGGTATCATGCGGCAGCAACAGGGTTTGCCCGATCTGGATTCGGTGCTGGTTGTTCAGCTGGTTCAGTGACACCAGCTGACTGACCGAGGTATCAAAACGACCGGCGATGGCTGAAAGACTATCACCACGTTGCACCACGTAGTTCACGTCCGGTGTCTGGTAGGCAAACATCTGCTCCGCCGAAATACGCCCCATCAGGGTGGCCAGTGGCGCATCAATCGAGTTGCGCTGAATCTTGACAGTGTAGCCGCGCGGAATGCGTTTGCCACCCTGCCATACCACCGGGCGCAGCGCCGGGTTGTCGAAGCGCAACTGGTCCAGAGTTACGCCAAGCGCTGTGGCAAGTGTGTCTGCCTCTATATAGGCGTCCAGTTCGAATTCATCATATTGTGGCGCTGAGTCCAGATGCAGCAGCCCGAACAGTGCCTGGGCACGGCGCTCGACATCCAGCACCGCCAGAAACTGCGGGTAAAAGTTGCGCGAGGCAAAACCGAAGGCACGCCCGTTGTAATTGGCAATGATATCTTCAATCTGATCACTGCCCACTTCGCGTACGGCACGTGCCAGACCGCCGGCACCGTGATTGTAGGCAGTCAATGCCAGCGGCCACTGTCCCAGCAGATTGTAGTTGTACTCCAGCAGGCTCATGGCGGCGTTGGTCGCCACATAGGGGTCCATGCGCTCATCCACAACATTGTCGATACGCATGAAACGCTGCCCGGTGGCTCGAATGAACTGCCACATACCGGCCGCATTAGCGTGAGAGTAGGCACCGGGATGAAAGGACGACTCGACATGCGGCAGCGCGCCGAGTTCCACCGGCAAGCCGCGCTCGGACGCGACGCGGGTTATATGCTCGCGGTAGGCACCGGAACGAATCAGGCCTTCAACAAAGCGGTCTGATTGCCCCAGCTGAAAACGCACATTATTGGCGGCTTCCGCCAACTGGGCGTTGGTGACATCATCAGGCCAGGCATCCAGAGTCTGTTGCTGAGTGAGGGTCAGGCCACTGCGTTTGCCGCTGGCAAGAACCTGCAGATCTTCAACAATCCGGCTGCGGAACTGTTCGATTTCGCGGCGGTTGTAGTCTACCCGGCGATACACCACCGCCAGGTTGCGGGCATCGTGCAAAAACCCGCTGTCAGTATCCACTTCTGTATATACGCGCGTCCAAAAGCGAATCGCCGGCTCCAGTGCAGCGGGCCTGGGCAGTGCCTCAGACTGAGCCTGAGCAGAGCTCACCGACAGCGTCAGCAAACCCAACAGACCTAAAAAACACCCGAGTGCATATCGATGCAGGCTTGTTTTTATCGTCAGCATAATCCACAAAACTCTCAGAACTGTCGTCAAAGTGCAGAATCGGACAACTGTTGATCAGACCAGTGGCCGACCATTGATGCATGCCAGCGCGCCACCAGGAACGTGATTCCACGATCTTGCCCGCGCCAAGGCACCCTGTCAACTCCGGCCAGCGTTCAGGAGACCAGGAAACAAGAGCTGTGCGCCCGGCAGGCGCACGCAGGATCCCTGAGAGAAATCAAAGCGAATATCTGATGCTCAGGACCGTGTGAGCCTGCTGCGTGTCGAAACTTGAGAAAGCAGGGTTTTCAGCGTTCTGCGCAAAAATGTTGGACATGGCCAGCATTTCGAAATTGGAATTGATCTGCCAGGCAAGCTCAACGTCCAGTTCAAATCGGTCAATCACTATCGGTGTATTCTGGAGCTCGGTTCTGTTGTAGCTGGGCCCCATCCTCAAATACAGATTTGAAGCCAGCGACCATGCGCCGCCCAGAAACACGTTTTCCTCGAAGATACCACCTGAATTCGGGATATTGGTTTCGTGAAATCGCCGGTCGGCGGAAAACACCAGCGCAACAGCGTCATTCAGCGCGTAGTTTAATCGGCCACTTCCCACCCAGGCATTTTCGATATCCGGTATTGCGGCACTCCTGAAGCGTTGTGTGAAGCGGAATATATCCAGATCGCCGGAAAACTTGCCAAATTGATATTCAGCACCGATGCCATAACGGTTTTCGTCAGAGTTACGTTCCGCCAGAACCGGACTGGAGCTGGACTCATACCTGACTTCCTGTGTGCCACCGAACACGAACCCCCGACCCCAGCTGAAATACCGGCCAGCAAGCAGAACATAGTCCCGCTCCGATCGGTTCAAAGTATTATTCTGGACTCCCGATGAGCTCTCGGAATCAACCTGGTCGTTGCGTGCCATTACGTTAGCAAACAAGCGCGAATTATCGACTTCAAAGATCGCCTCAACACGCTGGATCTGCTCATGACCGCTGGTAAAACTGTTGAGCTGATCCGATTGTGTTTTACCTAAAATATCCTCTTCATTGATCAGCAGTAAGCGCAGATTTGTTATTTCCGAGGTAACAAAACGACCGAAAACAGTTGCTGTGGTCGCATCAAGGTCCATGTCCTGATACGCATCGTCGCGAAAATCCTGGTCGTAGTGCTCCAGAGTGCCGATCAGCAAATGGCGCTCACCGGCCGACGTCAATGTGGATGACACTGCCAACTGGGTTGCTTCGGAGCTCAAATGACTGGCATCCCGATAGACATTATTCGTGGTCATCAGTCCAGCCGTAACACCAGCGTCCAGATGGAGGCCGCCCAGAACCATGCCCTCCGGCTGCGGAAAACCGTCGGGAACCGGAATATCCTGAAAATGAGCATTTTGTGCATTCACTCCTTGTGCGAAGCACACCAGCAACGGCACGAATACGACTTTAAGGGATTTTTTCATCAAGTGTACGGCCTCTCGGAACATTCTCAGACAAGGAAACTCAGATAAGGGAAAAACGGCAAGGAACCCGGGGAGCGGGGCAGCAAAAAAAGCCCTCTCAGGTGCTTTCCTTCACCCTGGCGGGCGCTGTTACCATCAGTACCAACGCCATGAGGACAGGGGAAATAAGAAGTGAGAAAGTAAATATGCCGGAAAAGCCGATGGAGCGCTTTCGCCCCAGAAAACCGACAAGGGCGCTCACGCAGACATAGACTATGAGTAAAAGCGGGTCAAACATCATTATTCACACTCCATGCAAGCGTAATAAATGAACCGGTAACTACTCTGCACGCTGTGCAGAGTAGTTACCGGATAGCAGATACCTCAGGATATCTTAGATCGCTTAGACAGCTTTCAGAAAATCCGGCGCGCTTCGCGCAAGCTGCAAGGACAAGATCAGATCAGGCCTTGGCAGTCTTGGCACTAAACTCGTTCTTCAGATCGTCTTTAACTTTATCGACGTCAAAGTTCGACAGCGTACCGCCACCTTCAAAGTGATTAACAAACACTTTACCTACTGCATAGGTCGCGGCTGCCCCCAGCGCACCCAGGCTCACGCCACCGGCAACGGATCCCAGTCCGGGAATGATCTTCAGTGTTGTGAAGGCAACCGGCGCGGCGAGACCGCCTGTTGCCAATGTCCCCAGCAGGGTCGCAACCGTAGTCTTGATGGCATCCTGCTTCACAGTTCTACCGTAAAGATGTGTCAGTTCACTGACCATTTTTACCTGAACGGCCGCAAGACCGGCAAGATCAACGTAAGGGACGGGAATGAAGCCGGCGGCGGCACTCCACTTGCACTTATTGGAGATAATGGCGGACGCTTTCTCAAGCCGCTCCGCCTTGTCTTCGATCTGGGTGTCAATTTCGGTTTCGGTCTTAGTAGCCACGTTACACTCCTTATGAAAAAAGCCGCTGGTTAACTGCAAATTGGGCGGCCGCACGTAATTTTGCGGGCGCATTGATCGTAAATGGCGCAGGCCAGAATGGTAATCCAGCAAATATTCCTTTTTGCACCGAGCGCCAATCAAGTATGCTCAATTTAAACTCTGGATTCAAGTTCTTTCTCTATTCGTGTAACACCTCTTTCGCTTCCATTATCCTGAATGAATTGTGTTATCAAAGCAGCACTTTTAACCGGATTATCCAGCATCACAGCATGCCCTGCCCTGGGTACAACCGAGAGCAAACCACGGTCACCCAGCACCGTTACCATCTTCAAGGCCAGAGACTGTTCAAGTATCGATGAAGCCTGACCACGAACAATGTGAACGGGCAGCTCCAGCGCACCGAGCGCCTTCCACAAACGCACGCTCAGCTCTCCGTTTTTTTTGTCCATGCGGCGAAATTCCGGGCTTTTATGCCAGATGCCGGGCGTGAAGGCCGGATCGGTCTTGGCCCTGAGCCTGCCCCGGTCAATACGCAGGCCGAAACGGGCGACACGTGCGAGTTCCTGGGTGTCTGCCATCACGTAAATCCTGGCCAGGCCATCAAGGTAGGCCTGAGCGTCGGCATAGTGTTCAGGCAACTGCATGACATCTTTGACCAGACGCTCTCCCGCCTCCGGACTGACCTCCGGCCCGGCATCAACAATCGTCAGTGACGCTATCGGACAACGCATTGATTCAAGTGCCAGTATCGCTACCCGGGCGCCCAGTGAATGCCCGACGATATGCAAGTCGGCATCGCCGAAACCAGCCAGAAAATCCTGCAGATCTTCGGCGAGCTGCCAGTGTGAATACTTCCGCGCAGGGTCCCAATCCGAATCCCCATGCCCGCGCAGATCCAGCGCGACCACATGATGCTGCGCCTGCAACGCTGCCGCCAGCCCATCCCAGACATGAGCGTCGTTGGTGAACCCATGCAGCAATATGCAATAACTGGCGCTGTTGGCTTGCGCACAGGGATGGCTCAGGTAATGTAACCGTAAGCCATCCCGCGCCTGGAAAAATCGACTTTGCATGCGTTACTCTGTGCCGTAGAGAATGTCGAGAATGCCTTCCAGCATGACTTCATTGACATCGGAAATGTGAATACTGCCGTCGGGGTTGGATTCCGTCAGCAGAGTTCGGTTCAACAGCACGGCCATCGCTGTACCGGTGCCGATGACGTCATTGGGATTTCGGTAATGGTATTGCCAGGACGCATCGTAGCCAACTATCTGGCCTCTGTGACCGAAGACCTGAAGCCCCAGATCCTGTACGACCCCCTGCAGCATATTAATGTCTTCACCGAAGGCACTTTTCACCTCAAACGGCTCGCGCATCAGGGCCTGAGTGGCAGGACTCATCAATTCCCCCTCCATCACCGCATTGGCCCATTTGACCAGATCGGCCGCTGTTGAAATCATCGCACCTGAACCCATCGTGTAGGCGGGATCCGTGTCAGTTCTCTCCAGATCGGTATGCGGAAAACCGAACAGATCTGCAACGAATGGCCCCTGATTATCGGCCCAGTTAACATAACCTCGCGCATGTGTACCTTCGAGTTTGAGCTCACCCGGCGACGGCACAACCGTATTTGTCAGGCCCAAAGGCTCAACAAACCGGGTGCGAATTTCATGCTCCCAGCTATTCTGTGTCACCATTTCCGCGATTTCCTGCAACAACACGTAGTGTGTGTTTGAGTAATTCCACTCCTGGCCAGGTTCGTTCACCAGATAGGGGCGATCTGGCGTGGCATTGTTTCGGGCAAAGGCCGAATTGACGGAGGCCCCGATATCGATCAGTTCACCGGGAGCATAAACAAAACCCGGCAGACCGATATATCGCACAAACCACAGATCGGTCATACTCGGCTCAACATCCATGGTGATGCCAAATGCCCGTTCAAAGTCCGGGAATTCATTGGTAAAACTGAAAATGCCCGCCGTGTGGTTCAGCAGCATTTTAATAGTGGTCACGTCCCCGCTGGGGAATTTACCAGGGAAGAATTCGGACAGCTTCTGGTCCAGAGTCAGTTTCCCCTCATCGACCAGTTGCATGATCAGCATGCCGGTGAAGGATTTGGTGGCACTGCCGATTCTGAATTTGTGCTCCGGCGTCAGCGCTTCACCTGTCTGCGTATCAGCAACACCTGCAGCGGTGTGCCAGATTTGACCGTCAGGCAGTTCAATCGACAACGCGACACCCGGTATAGATTTTTCCTGTAACCGCGCCAGCATGTAGCTCTGGATTTCCAGTTTCTGGAAATTGATTTCAGCTGCATCCGCCGTGTAGCTCACGGCATCAGCGTTGACGCCTTTGGCCGCTGTCGCAAGCGCCGAGTACTGACTGCTGAAGCTTCCCGAGGCAAGATTTGTTGCCGCCAGACGATCCGCAAGCGCCTGCTTCATTGCGCTTGTAAGCTGGATACCATTGACGCTGTTGTTGTCAGCGTCCAACAGGCCCAATACCTGCAATGAGCGCGAATACGCCGGGTCACTTTCACCCTGAGAAAACAGTGACGCGTAGGCGCTGCCTGTTGCTGCGGTCGCGGAAATCTGCTCACCCAGTCCAAGTGCGCCAATACTGAATGTCACGGGGCTGCCTTCAACGGCGTAGAACCTGCCCTGGGAATCCGTCACACCAGTCTTTGTACCGGATGCATAATCCAGCCCCGACACCGGGACGGATAACCTGCCGGGCGTCACCGGCCACAGATTTTTTAACTGAAACTGCGGCGCCGATCCGGTAATGGAAAATGACGCATCCATTTCCGCTGCATAGTACTGGCCGTCCAATGCAAAAACAGGCACGCTCAATGTGCTGCCAGAGAATCGCGCTGCATGATCATGGAAACTGTCCACTGGTCCCGCAGGTCCCAGCAAACGTGAGTCTGATACCTGCAGAACGTCGGACACAGAGCCGGGGACCATTGTCAGCTTTACGCTGTAGAGGTCTCCGCCGAAGGCCAGCTCGGGCAGAACAATACTGCCATTGGAAAATTCTGGAATTTCCCTGCCATCTACCGTGTCGGCGTGGACGCTGCTACCCGTCACACCTGCCCACATTAATACCAGAGATAAAGAAAGAGATTGGCCGTTGACGGCAAGCAATCCCGGCCTGAAGCCAGCAATAAACGAACGAGTTTTCATAAGCAGTTCTTCCCGTAAGGATGATTTATTAATGATCACAAGCGCGCGAACCGACGCCGCACTCTTTCCCAACAAGTCCTCATAATATCGGACTTAAACACGGCTGGCGACCATGCCACTTGTATTTCAAGCGCCTGATCGACAACATAAAACTCCATATGCAAAGGCACATCAACTGGTGACGTTGGCGCCATTGCCTTGTCGAAAACCCTGCCCGTCAAAGTGAACAGGTTGTCCTGACTCTGGCTGTTGGTGAACTCGCCAAGATAATTAAAGCTTACCAGCGCCGGCAATGCCGTCTGAGGTTCAGCGTCCGCTGCCATACAGGCGAACACATCCGGTCGCCCGATCGCGTCGGACTGCAAGACGCGATAAGCCTGCAACAGCCCATCGGCGCCAGTGAACACCTGCGGGTCGATATTGACCAATCGTGCCCGTGTCAGCCAGGCGACCTGGCGTGACAGATCCAGTTCACCATCACGACCATGACTCTCCACCAGTAGCGGAATTTCATCAACAGGCAAAAGCCCTCCAAGTTCACTCAGCGTCGTCGCCAACAACAGGTCCTGCAGCCTGAAGTCGGGTTGTTGCCCTGCAGACTCGCGACGCAGGAACTCGCGCAATGCGGTCAGATCATCAGCCGCAATCTGCACGTGCAGCGTGTGCAATTCATTGTGAACACCACATGCCGGCGCCAACGAAGCTGTCGTGGCCACGGCTTTGCGGTAGGCATCGGCGTCTGTCAATGGCACGGACTGCAGTTCCGCGCAGCGTGCATCCGTCACCGCCTGCAACAGGTGCGGGGGTGACAGGCGCGCGACATCAATATCTGCGTCCAGTAACGCCTGCGTCAGCGCATTCAGATCAGCAATCAGGGTTCGCAGTGAAACCCAGTCAGCGACAAGGTGATGCAACGCCAGCACCAGCGTCTCGCTGACGCCATCAGGCGCCTGTACCAGAATGCCGCGAACCAGCGGCCCGGTAGCCAGGTCAAACGGGCGGCAGGCCAGTTCCTCAATAGCACATTGATCGGCTTGCATTCCGGCTGTGGTAGTACGCCGGTAGTGACTCAAAACGTCATCAACGCTCAGAGTCTGCTGTACTTCCTGCAACCATTGGCCATTCTGCGGGTAGAATCGGCACCGCAACGAGTCATGGTGTTGTATCAGCACAGCCATGGCATCTGCGAGCACACTTGCCGACACATCGGCAGAGACATTCAATTCGGCCACGATATTAAAATGCCTTGCCGCATCACCACTTCTGGAACGCAGGAACCAGCGTTGCACCGGCAACAACGACATGTGCCCGGCCAGCGGCGCCCTGAAGAGACCGGACTCTCGCCAGGGTGCCAGCGCACTGGCCATGTCTGTCAACAACGGGAACGCAAAAAAATCTTTCAGCTCACAGGTATAGCCGGTCGCCCTGATGCCATTGAGTACTTCAAGTGCCTTGATCGAATCACCACCGAGCGCAAAGAAGTCGTCATGGCGCCCGGCACGCGTCACGCCCAACACGCGACACCAGATCTGCGCCAGTACCCGCTCAGCGTCTGTCGCCGGGGGAACGTACGCCGTTTCCGTGGTGACGGCGCGCGCCAGCAGTGCGTCCCGGTCAATTTTGCCGGCACTGGACAGCGGAAAAGCAGCCAGCAGCACCACCGCATTGGGCAACATATGACGAGGCAGTGTCTTGCCCAGCGCAACAACAATGGCAGACCTGAGCGCATCATGAGAGTCCTGCGCGTCAGCCGTCACACAATACAACAGCAAACCTGATTGTGAGTGTGAAAGCGCCAGTGCATCGTCAACGCCGTTCACCTGCCGCGCCGCATGCTCA
>NZ_JBBDNQ010000038.1:0-192126 GCF_040877505.1 Pseudohongiella sp. | reverse complement strand
GTGTGAAAGCGCCAGTGCATCGTCAACGCCGTTCACCTGCCGCGCCGCATGCTCAATCTCCCCCGGCTCGATTCGGTAACCACGAATCTTGAGCTGGACATCCACACGTCCGACAAACTCCAGCATGCCATCGTCGCGCCAGCGCACCAGATCCCCGGAACGGTACCATCGACGTTGCGAACGATCAGACTCCGAATCCGAACCCGTGGCAAGCGTGGTGAATTTCTGTGCCGTGAGCCCGGCCGCACCATAATAACCCTGACTCAGAGTGTCCCCGCCAATGTACAACTCACCGATCGCGCCAACCGGCACGCGCGCGCCAGCAGCGTCCCGAACGGTGACCAGAACCCCGGGCAATGGTTTGCCAATGGGCACCCCGAATGGCCAATTGTCATGTGCGTTCACCTGATAGACTGAAGCGCACACAGACGTTTCCGTCGGCCCATAGGCATTCAGTACACGCAGGGACTGCGCGTAGTGCGCCATATCCTCGCCGATAGCTGCCTCGCCTGCCGTCACCAACACACGCAGTGCGCCCAGCGGCCGCTTGTCGAGTGCACGCAGGAACACCGGCGGCAACGTAATCACGGACACCGCGCTGTCGTTCAACCAGTTCATGAACGCATCGATGTCGCTGCGCACTGACTCCGGTGCTATTGCCAGCGATGCGCCTGTGCCCAAGGCAAGAAACACTTCAGAAAGCGACGCATCAAAGGACAGCGCTGCGAACTGCCCACATACATCATTGCTGTGCACGTCAAACGCGGGGATCTGTTGCCTGATCATGGCCGAAAATGCAGCGTGGGAAATCTGCACGCCCTTGGGCTTGCCGGTCGAGCCTGAGGTAAAAATCATGTATGCAATGGCACTGCTGTCGACACAACCATCACGGGAGCCCGCCTGCCCCGGATTGTCTGCTGCGTCCGTGTAATGAACGTGACGCAAGGCGTGGTGCCGCTGTTGTCGTTCGATAGCGAGTTCGGCAGCCAGTTCAGCCCCTTCATCGTCGGTGCTCAGCAACAGATCTACATCGCCTTCATCGATGATCAGCAGCAACCGTGTTAAGGGATTGCTGAGGTCCAGTGGTATGTAGATGGCACCGGCAGCCATCGTCCCCAACAGCGCAGCGATGCTGCGCACGCTACGTTTACCGATGACACCGACGTGAAGCTGTTTACGCAGGGCGGTCTCACCGGCCTTGACTGCAGGCTGCGTCGCGCGCACCAGGGTTGCGATGCGCTGCATTTCATCGGCCAGGTCGGCATAGGACCAGTCACTGTTGCCATCACTGATCCTGCCGCTGGCAGCAGCCGCAACCTGTGTGAACAGGTCCGGCAACAACGCCTGCTCACGGTCAGATGCCTCGCTGTCAACGCTTTTGCCTTCGAATGCTGCAACGCAGGCCGCGTCACTGTCGTGCAACCACGGAATGTTCACCAGCGTTTCGCTGTGACTGCCGGTCAGGGCCTTCAGGGTTTGCTGCAGGCTGCGCAGAATCAATTCGATATTGGCGCGGGAGTAAATGGCATTGTTATATTCAGCCAGCAATCTAAGTTGCCCGTCCGTCTCCGGAAACGCGCTGATGGTCAGATCGTACTGGCTGGTGGTGGACGCTACCGGATGCACCCTGGCTGTATGCGTCCCGAAGCGGAGATCTTCCACCTCGGTATTCTGTAACACCAGAAGCACATCAAACAGCGGCGACCTGCCGGGATCCCGGGCCAGATCCAGGTTTGCCACAATCGTATCGAATGGCACGCCCTGGTGCGACAGGCACTCATTCACCTCTGCTGCCACTGCCAACAGGAACTGGTCCACCCGTTCATCAAACGTCAGCGTGCTCCTGATCGGCAGAATATTAACAAAAAAGCCGATCACCGACTCCAGCTGCCAATGCTGCCTGCCAGCCACCGCCGTTCCGATGCAGAAGTCCTGCTGGCCGCTGAGCCGCGCCAGCACCAGCTGCAACGCCGCCAACAGACCGCTGAAGTCACTGATGCCGAGACCGGATAATTGACGTGAGAACCCGGTCCACACGGCAGATTCGATGTCGATGTAAACCGAGGCGCCGGCACTTTGCATCAGCGCCGGGCGCGGCGCGGCAGCCGGCAGTTGCAGTGCTTCAACCGGGCGGGCAAAGTGCTCGCGCCAGAACTGCATCGCACCAGCGCCAGTCTCTGACGCCAGCCAGTCGAGCTGCCAACTGGCAAAATCGCGGAACTGCAGGCTATCTGTTTGTGTTGCGTCGCTGATATCAGCCGGACGCTGCCCGTTACTGAACGCCTGGTAAAGCCGGGTAAGTTCTGCCGAAAATACCCCCATAGACCAGCCGTCACTGATGATGTGGTGCAGGGTGATAAACAGCACATTGTCACCGGACGCCAGTTCACCAGCTGCAATACGAACCAGCGGCGCCTGGCTCAGATCAAACGCCGGTCTGCTGTGCGCCTGCGCCATGGCAGTCAACGCGTCATCTTCCAGCACGTCATCAAACCAGTGCACGAGACTGGCTTGAGACGCCCGGCCCTGCTTCGCCTGCGCATCAGCAGGCAGCGCACCGGCCAGCGCCTCGACCGGCACCACAACCTGCCTGACTTTGCCCCGGGCGTCTTCACGGAAACAGGTGCGGAGCGACTCATGTCGCACAAACAAGGCCTGTATTGCATCGTCCAGCGCCCGGCGGTTGAGCTTGCCAGCCACAATCAAGGTGGCATGCATGTGCAACGGTGACGGTCCGGCAGCGCGGAGTTGCTCCAGCATCCACAGCCTGGACTGGCCGGGTGACACCGGGTAGCTGTCGGCTTCGGGCAGGGCCCGCAATACCGGTTCCGCCATCGGTCTGACATCGGCATTCAGTGCGTTGGCATCAATTCTCGCGGCCAGTGCAGCAAGCGTTGGATTGGTCTGCAGGTCGCGAAAATCAAGCGTCAAGCCATAACGTGCGGCGATGCGGGAGAACAGCATCATGGCCTTGAGACTGTGCCCGCCCAGATCATGGAAACTGTCTTCGCGCGAAATATCGGACTGCCCCAGCAGTTCGGTGAAGAATTCAGCCAGCACCCTCTCGGTTGACGTCTCCGGTGGTGTCTTCGTTGCGTGTTTGCGCGCCACGCTATCGGTCTGCTGAATAACGTTTTGCTGCTGCAATGCGTGCAGGATGCCAGCACCGGAGTTCAGCGTACTGGCAAGTAGCTGATAATAACAAGAGAGCTTGGCGGACCCTTGTCCGGTGTTCGCGGTGACACGCTGTACCCGATCGTCAGCGGACACCCCGTTGTCGCTGTCTGCAGCCACCGTTACATCTGCTGTGCCGCTTTCATCCTGCGCTGCAGTAGAGTCTTCCACGCCGGCCTGCCAATGCACCGCGTCTGACACAGACAGACGAAACTGACTGTCAGAACCCGTCTGTCGCACTTCCGTTGCCGCACTGGAGATACTTTGCAGAAACTGCAGCGCCGGTGCGTTTCGCGGCAGCTTGACAAAATCCACGCTCAACACACCAACGCCAATGGCTGCAGCTTCCTGTGCCAGCTGGCGCAGGATGCTGTGCTCGACACCACGCCCCAGCACTCGGCAGCTGAGCATAAAACCGGTTAGCGTCCAGACGTCAACGCCACGGTGAATAAAAACACTACCGGCCAGACCGTAGTCACCGTATTTGTCGGTTACACTGATGCAACGGATATCGCTATCCGGTTGCAGCAGCAGTGTGCCCAGTTCGGCCTCGGTGTAACGGATGCCAGTAGTATTGAACTGATTGGTACGCTGAGACAATTGTACCGTCCGTGGCAACTCGTCCGGCTTCATGGCGTGCATGTCGACCCGGATATCCAGCGACATCAGAAAGTCGGCATAGGTTTCCGTTGTCCTTCTTATGTTGGCGCGTTGCAGTTCTTCAGCATACATCTGGGCACGCACCGCATCTTCCTGCGTGGCCGCGCGGGCATCCAGCAGCCAGAGATGATTCAGAAACGCTTCGCGCTCGCGCGCGGGTGGCAACTGTATGGCCAGCACACCCGGGCAGGCCGCGAGTACCTGTTCACACTCCAGCGGACTGTCATCGATGAACACAAAACTGTCCAGGCCCAGAGACAGATCTTCAGCCAGCGCCAGTACGCTGTCCGACTTCGGTCGCCAGCTGGCACACACCCGCGTGAGGTGCTCCCAGCGCAAGGGCATTTCGCGCTGCTCGAACACAGCACGCACATCCTCTTCGTTGTTCTTGGTCGCCAGACAAATCAGCGCACCGGCGGCACGGGCAGTCAGCAGCTGTTGCTGAAGGCGAATATGCACCGCATCAAGACGGACGCCATCGGCACCCTCTTCACCGACAATACCGCCCCACAGGGTGTCGTCTGCATCAACAATGTAAACTTTGACGGGACGCCTGCGTTGCAGGTCACTCAGCCGCGTGAGTGTGTTTGCCACCGCAGCGAAGAACGCCTCGGTATAAGGAATGTCACCAAACACAAGTTCGGGCGGGTAGCAGGTCTGCTGCAGATCATAGCTGTCGGCGAGATTCTCCAGACTCACCACCTCAGCATTGTGACTGCCTGCCAGTGCCGCTGTCGCCGCTTCTGTGAACTCCCGGTACAGGGCCTGGTCGCTGTCTCGCTCCTCACAGCCGAACCATGGACACATGACCACGAGCAGTCGGCTGCCGGGACAGGCTTGCGAATAGGCGGCCAGCGCCGCAGCCAGCTCTGCCAGTTGACCGCTGGCAGCGGTCGCCACAACCTGACCGGCTTCGTCTGTCACAGGGCGCCAGAGAACAACATGCTGCTGCGGCCGCAGGCGCCTGAGTCGAGAGTCGGGATTAATCAACTCCTGCACGCTCTGGTCGTAGGGTAACAGCGTGACAGCGGCCGACCGGCCACTGATATGTTCATTATACTGCAGCAGGCCAACCAGGCTGTCCGCCGTGAAATTGGCAGACACCGTCCAACCGGCTGAATTATCCTGAGCCAGCGCCTTGAGCGACTGCTGGCCGTCCAGCAAGGCCGAGAGCATGGCGCACAGATCCGTGCCCATGGTCTCCAGCCGCTCCTGCAGATACACGCTGCCATCCGCGACAAAGCGGAAGCTGAGATCGTTTGCCAGCGGCGCCACAATCAAACCAAACTCGAAGTGCATCGGATCGAATATTTCCTGCGCCTGCCATTGCCAGCGCGCGGCGCCTGCATCAGGTGCAGGGTAGTTCTCAAATACCAGCGCGTGCGTCACCAGACCGGCGCGCGCGGGCGTCAGTGTCTGAATTTCCGCCAGCGTGAGATGGCCGAAGCTCATGCTGTCGGCAAACTGCTGCGCGGTTTCGCGTACCTGCTCAGCAAACGTTGCTGCATTTGTTGTCTGGATGCGCACAGGCAAAGTATTGATCAGCATACCTGCAATGGTGCCGACCCCGGCGAGCTCAATATCACGTCCGGATACGGTCGCACCAAATACCAGATCATCACTGCCGGTCAGTCGTCCCAGATAGACGCCCCACAATGTCTGTACAACGGCGTTAAGTGTCAGCCCGTGCTGTTCACACCAGCTCAACAGCCGGGCATGCAATGCTTGCCCGGCACGGGTTTCAACAAACAACGGAGTCGGTTCAGTCGCCGGCAGTCGCGGCAGGTGTGCAGGCACATCGCTGCGGCTTTGGTAGTCACCCAGCAACTGCTGCCAGTACTCCCGCGCGCGAGCCGGCGACTGTTGGCCGAGCCACTGGAAATACGTTCGCATGCCGCTGGCCGCGTTAACATCGCCGCCGCGGGCGTCAGCAAAATAAAGCGCTTCCAGCCGTTGTAACAATAACGCACTGGTCCAGCCATCAATGGCCATGTGGTGGAAATCAATGATCAGTTCAAAGCAGCTTTGGTCAAGACGCACCAGTGTCAGACTGAACAGGGGGTCATGTAACAGATCACGTGGCTTGCTGCGCAACGATGCACGCAAGCGGACAAGTGTTTCCTCGCGTTGATTGCTATCGACACCGGCGCCGACAACATCGTCGAGATATTGATAATAACCTGATCGTTCATAAAATACGATTTGCAGCAGCTCGCCATTCGCCTTCTGCGCAAACCCGGTTCTCAACGCCTGGGTTTCCGCAACCAATGCGCGCACCGCGGCGGCAAACCGCTGTTCATCAACCGGCTGCTGCAGACGCAGGGCAACCTGATCCTGATATGCTGTCGGGTGGGTCGCACAATGCAGCCACATGCCCTGTTGCATGCCGGTCAATGGCAATATTTCTTCGATGCCGGCCACAGGCAACTGCAGCGCGGCAAGCGTTTCATCAAGCTCGGCGAGCGAGGCAAACGCAACCAGACTGTCGGACAGTGATAACAGACATTGAGGTGCGTTACCGTCACCAGCAGCGCTGCTCGACAGATCCTGCAACCGGCTTGCCAGCGTGCCGAGCTCGGCCAGCCAGGCGGCGCTGAGCTCCGCAAGACCCAGTGACTGGCGCGGATTCTGCCCGCGCAGCGTGAGTTCCAACCGGCCATCGATGACGCGTGCCAACACGTCAAGCTTGAACGGTTCAACAACCGCGTCGCCGTGATCGTCGCCGGCCGGCTCATTTGTTGGCATCAGCCATTCGGCCTGATCGGCGACACTCTCGCCCAGATAGTTGAAACTGATCTGAGGACGCAGGGTCAGCGTCTGACGAATGTCATCACCCTTGTAGTAGCGCAGTGGCAGATAGGTGAAACCTTTGTTCGGCAGGCACCTGATACTGTCCTTCACGGTGCGATAAAGATCAATCTGTGGCAAGTCTTCGCCAGCGAAGACAAAGGGATACAGCGAGGTAAACCAGCCCAGCGTGGAACTGCAATCGCCGAGACCAGCAAATGTTTCGCGCCCGTGACCTTCCAGCGACAATACGCAGCCGACATGACCCAGCGAGGCCTGCCAGCTGCGAATGAACGCCGCCAGCACCATTTCCTGCGGTGTCATCCGCAGCAGCGCAGCACTGCGCCGCAGCAGGGTCCGGGTTTCGCGCTGCGGCAGCGTTTGCACCGCAGTGTCCCGTGGTGCCTTTTCATCAGCAAACAGATGCGATTGATCAGCAACAATTTGCTTGCCGCGAGCGACAACCTGCTGCCAATAATCAAGGTCACCATCCATGGCGCCATCTGCTACAGCCGCCTGTACTTGTGCGGACCAATTGATGATGCCCAGTGCCTCAGGGACAGGTTCGCGGATCGGGCTGCTTGCATCAACGGTTGCATCGACGGCTGCGTCGTCGGCCATGTCGGCAAGCTGCGCCGCCCGCTGGCGTTGATACAGGCGTGCAAGATTCTGGGCAAACAAACGCCCGGACACTTCATCTGCCGCAAGATGATGCACCACCACCGCGACGTAGCTGGTATCGACTTCTGCTGACACACCAACCGCCAGCAGTATGCCCGCTTGCAGGTCAATGGCCTGCTGCAGTTGCTGCCAGCACTGCTGCCGCGTTTGTCCTGCCCCGGCAGTTAGCAGCACGTAGTTGCCGGAAGCACGGATGCTTTGCTGGTGAGCCTCGGCATTGATGCTCAGGCGCAGCGCCGGGTGTAACGCCAGCAACTGGTCTAGCGCCGACCGCAGCGCACCGATGTCGATGGCTTCGGCGACCCTGAAGACGCTGGACAGGTTAAAATGGTCAGCCGGCGGGCCACATTGATCCAGCCACCAATGCTGCGTAGGGCTGAGCGGACCGGATTGCAGCGCCTCTTCACTCGCAGCAACAGGCGTCACGGCAGCAGTCGCGGCAAGACCGGCCAGCGTTTCGGAGGCAAAAATATCCTTCAGCGTGAAGTGATAACCACCGGCGCGGGCCTGCGACACCAATTGAATGGCCCGGATTGAATCGCCACCCAGCGAAAAGAAATTCGCCTCCCGGTCAATTGCCAATGCGGCACTTCCGCTTAGTCCCAACACGGCCGCGTAAAGCTGCGCCAGGTCCTGCTCCGCTTTTCCGTGCAGCTCGCCAATACGGGTATCACCGGCATCGGTGTCTTCCGGCAAGGGCAGCGCATTGGCGTCAACTTTACCACTGGCATTGAGCGGCAGCCGCTCAATGTGTACGATTTTCGCCGGCAGCATGTAATTCGGCACGCTGCCTTTTAAAGCCTCTCGCACCACAGCGACGGTGTGGTGGGTGGCACCCGGCCCCACCAGCCAGGCCACCAGTTCGCTGCTGCCCGCTGCGCCGCGCGCCTGGACAAAAGCATCGGAGACGCCAGGCAAGGTGCGCAAGTGGTGTTCAACCTCGCCGAGTTCAACACGGAAACCGCGAATCTTTATCTGCCTGTCGTTGCGCCCCAGAAATACCAGTTCACGGTTGTGGTTCCATTTAGCAATGTCGCCGGTCCGGTACAGTCTGCCGTTGCTGCCAGGCTGGAAAGAGTCAGGCTGGAAAGGGTCAGCAAGGAACGGATCAACCTGTACAGCAGCGGATGCGCCACCGCTGGCAGCTCCCTGCCAGGCCAGATAACCCCGTGCGATGCCATCGCCACCACAGACTATTTCTCCCGGCACACCGACGGGCACCGGACGCATATCAGGATCCAGCAGATAAATTCGACTGTTGGCAATCGGCCTGCCAATGGGGATCGTTGCCAGCGCCAGGTCATCCACAGTGATCCGATGCCAAGTGGAAAAAGTGGTATTTTCAGTTGGACCGTAGACGTGCAGGAGTTTTAAATCAGGTTGCTGCGCCAGTATTTTTCTGACGTGGTCAACGGATATCTTCTCGCCGCCAGTCAGCACAGTCTGCAAGCGATCAAACGCGCCCACACTGTTATCGACCAGCTGATTGAACAGACCGGTGGTCAAAAATGCGGTATCAATCCGGTAGTGATCCACCAGCGCGTCGAACTCATGCACTTCAAGCAGGGTCGTGCCGGCAGGTATGCAAACGCAGCCGCCGTTCAGCAGCGCGCCCCAGATTTCGAAGGTGGCTGCATCAAAAGCCAGCGATCCCGTCAACAGGACGCGTTCGTTTGCCTGCACCTGATGATAATCTGTGTTGCACACCAATCTGAGCACAGCGCGCTGTTCGATCACTGTGCCTTTGGGTTTACCGGTTGAGCCTGAGGTAAACATCAGATAGGCCGGCTGCGGGCCATCATCGACCCGGGTACCAAACGGCAGCACCTTGCCGGAGACTGGTGATGCGGTCTCCGGGCCCGCGTCCAGAGCAGCATCACCGGTGGCCAGCAACACATCAGTATCAAGCAATGCCGCATCCAGTGTCTGCAGTGCCGGCATGCGCTCTGCTTCCGCAAACAACAGCGGCACGCTGCCGGCGGCAAGCACCTCACCAACACGCGCCAGCGGTGTATTGGCGGCCAGCGGCACATACGTGCAACCGCTTTTCAGAATGGCGAGTATCACGATCAGCGCGCGCTCATCCTTCTCCAGCATCAGCGCAATGTGGCAACCCGGCTGATACGCCGGATGTTTCAGCAGGACTTGCGCCAGTTGTCCGGACCGGACATCCAGTTCGACATAACTCAGTTGCACATCGCCGGCGTGCACTGCGATCGCGTCGGGACTGCACTGCACGATTTTTTCGAATTCTTTGATCAGGGTTGAATGCTGTGGATACGGTCTTGACGTTGCGTTCACCTGGTCCAGCAACAGGCGCTGATCTGCTTCGCTCTGCAGCGCAAATTCAGCCATCGGGCGTGATGGCTGCTGCGGCAACGCTACCACCAGTAAGCGCCAGGCATCACATAAGCGTCGTGCTGTTGCATCCAGGATCACACTGGTGGCATACTCCAGATCAAGGCGCAGGCTGCCATCACTGTCTTTCTCGACGTGAAAGGTCAGATCCACCTTGCTGTAGGCCTGCGGAAGTCGCAGCGATCGCCCCCTATTATCATTACCGGCACCGTCGCTGAAGCTCAGCGCCAGCTCGTCTGCCGTCGTGAACCCGAGCATGACATCATACAATGGCGACCGGCTTGGGTCCTTGGCGAACCCAAGTTCCGTGACCAGCTCATCGAATGCCAGACCCTGGTGCTGAAAACCTTCGAGCACGCGACGACGTACCTGCGTCAGCAGCGCCGGGAACGTGTGTTTGCGATCCACGGTCTGACGCAGTGCAATAGTATTAACAAACGGGCCAACAACCTTGTCGAACTGTGCGCTTGGGCGACCGGCCACCGGCGTACCCAGGGTGACTTCGCCGACATTGGCAAAGCGTGCCAGCAGCAGTTGCGTCAGCGCCACCAGGCCCATGGTCAACGTCGCGTTGTGCGCATGACACAGGCTTTCGAATGCGGCAGCGTCGGGTGCAGCCAGTATCGTCGTGGCAGCGCTGCCGCGAAAATCCCTGCTCACCGGCCGTGGTTTATCCAACAGCGCATCAAGCGTTTCCGGCGCGCTGGCGAAGATATTTTTCCAGTATGTTATCGCTTTGCCGTTATCTGCCCGGGATTCATGATCGACAAAATCGCGGTACTGCGGCGCGGATGACACAGCACCGCCATTGGCAGACGCGGAGTCTGCAGTCGACACATCCGCCGCGTAGTGTTGCGCCAGTTCACGCACCATATGACTGATCGACAGACCGTCGCAGACGCTGTGATGGATGACCACAACAAGACCTGACTGCCCCGCCGCCGCTTCGCAATAAATGACTCGCAGTAACCAGTCATGTTGCAGATCAAACGCGCTGGCTGACGCCGCGCCGGCCAGCTGCTGAAGTTGTGGTTCAACAGCCTGCTCAGGGACCAGTGCATGCTGCTGCAGAGTCCATCCGTCAGCCTCGCGTGGCATCTGGAACAAGTCGTCGCCTTGCTGCACAAAAGCTGAACGCAGTACTTCGTGATTGCTCAACAATCTGCGCCAGGCACGTTGCAAGCGCTCCCGGTCAAGGTGTCTTTCAAAACAGAATGCGGAAGCTATGTTGTAGGCGGCACCGGCCTCATTGCCAAGCTGAGACAGCAGCCACAGGCGCCGCTGCGCCAGACTCAGCGGATAACGCGAGTTGGCAGTTGGTCGACTCTGGCGTTGCCCGTCTGACTGCGGATGTCCCTGCTGTTCCCGCCGCCGGGCAATCTGTTGCAACAGCGCCGTGCGCTGTTCAGGTGACAGCTGTTCCAGGCGCGTTTTGAGTGCGGCATTGTTGTCCACGTTTATCTGCCCTGCCTCTCGTCTGACACATCAGCAAGCAGCGCTTCGAGCGCATCCAGATCAAGATCATCGACGTTGATTTCCTCCAGCAGCTGATCAGTGGATGACGTCGCTGCTGCCGGGCTCTGGCCCTGGCCCTGGCTCTGGCAGAGCAGAGCCAGCTGGCGAGGTGTGGGGAATTCGAAAACGTCCGCCACACCAATGTTCAGACCAAAGCGCGTTTGTAAAACGTCGACCAGTGTCAATGCTTTCAGACTGTGGCCACCGACATCAAAAAAATTGGTCAGCGCACCGATCTGTTGATGCTCAAGCACTTGTTGCCAGGCGCTGATGATCATGGCCTCAATATCACTTGCCACATCCGGTTCAGATGTTGCCACCACACTGAAAGGATCCGGTAGCGCCGCGCGGTCGATCTTGCCGTTGGCAGTCAGCGGCAGTGCGTCCAGCCATAATGTGTAAGACGGAATCATGTAGTCTGGCAACCGGGTTGACAGCCATGGTCGCCACTGCGCCGGGGCTGCCGTTTCGTCACCGACCAGATAGGCAACAAGTTCAGTGCCGTGCGTATTCTCGGTCGGTATCACCAAGGCTTCGGCGACGCTCTGGTGCATCTCAAGACAACGCGCGATTTCCTCACATTCAACGCGGAAGCCGCGAACCTGCACCTGATGATCATTGCGACCCAGGTACACTAGGCCAAGTTCGGGACTGATATAACCCACGTCTCCCGACCAGTAGCAGCGCTCTTTTCCGGCCGCTGCCAGCGGGGCAAACTTGCTGGCGTTGAGTTCCGGGCGGTTCAAATAGCCCATGCCGACACCGCTGCCACCAACAACAATCTCACCGGCGATGCCCGGCGGTTGCAGCTGGCCACAACGATCCACAACCCAGAAGCGGGTTTCCGGCAGTGGTCGGCCGACCAGGTTCAGCCGCGAGCCGCTAACGATGTCCGCCTCGCTGAGTTCCCGATAGCTTACATGCACCGTGGTTTCCGTGATGCCGTACATATTTACCAGTTTGACGCGGCTGGTGGGGAATGCCTCAACCCATTTTTCCAGCCGGTTGCAGGCAAGCGAGTCACCCCCGAATACGACCAGGCGCAAAGCCTCAAGGTCGTTGGCAGGTTTCTTCAACACAGCTTTGCTGAACTGATAGAACGCGGCCGGCGTCTGATTCAATACGGTGACTTTGTGGCGCGCCACAAGCTCAACAAACGACTCGACATTGCGCACATCGGTCGCCGCAGGAATCACCAGCGCACCACCATTTACCAGGGCGCCGTACATTTCCCAGACCGAGAAATCGAAGCAGAACGAATGTGCCAGCACCCACACATCGTGGTGATCGAAGTCAAAGTCGAAATCCTCATTACGAAGCAGCCGGACAACGTTGCGATGTGATATTTCACAGCCTTTTGGCTGCCCCGTGGAACCCGAGGTATAAATCACGTACGCTGCGTCATCCTGTGTCACTGAGGGCAGCGTGACCGCCTCGTCGGTGGCAGATGCGATATTCGCGATATCGGCGCTGCCCACTGTAAACGACAGCGGTGACATATCGGCACTGGTCAGTACCAGCGCCGCACCGCTGTCTTCGACGATGAAGCGCAGGCGTTCTTCCGGGTAAACCGGATCCAGCGCAACATAGCTGCCACCGGCCGCCAATACTGCCAGCATGCCCACGATCATCTCGCGATTGCGCGGCAGCCATAACGCTACCCGACGACCGGGCGCGAATGCCTCATGGCGCAGCAGTCCGACAGCAACGTGCTGCACGCTGGCACTGAGCTCGGCATAACTGACACTGCCCAGCTCATCATGCAGCGCAACCCGGTCACCGTGTTCACTGGCAGCTTCCTGGTACAGATCAAACAGGGTCTTGTCAGGCGGATAGGCAGACTGACGTGCGTTCCACTGATCGGAGAGCCAGCTGCTTTCCGACACTGTTAACAGGTCCAGTTCAGTCAGCGCCTGATCCGGCGCCTGCACCAGCAACTGGGCAAGGTGAACAAAATGTTCGGCCAGATGTTCGATCTGTCGGGCAGGATAGGTCGCGCCATCAAACATGAACGTGGCTTCAAGGCCACCGTCTGACGGCACAATGACCAGATTCAACGGCAGGTCGGTGCGCTCAAAAGCCCGAATGTCCGAGATGCCGACATTAACATCGTTGTCAGACGCGCCACTGCCGCGCAATGCGGCGTCCATCGGATAGTTTTCCAGCACCACCAGATGATCAAACAGGGACTCGCGCGCGATCAAGTCCGGCGCCGCCGCCTGGATCTCGGCCAGACTCATGTATTCGTGGCTGCGACCGGCGTTGGCCTGCTGCTGAATCAGCACCAGCGCATCATCTGCGGTCATCCCGGTATCCAGTTGGAAGCGCACGGGTACGGTGTTGATAAACAGTCCAACGGCGCGATCAATACCGGCGATTTCCGCCGGTCTGCCCGACACCACCGTGCCGTAAACCACATCCGCGCTGTTGCTGAACCTGGCCAGCAGAACTGCCCAGGTGAGCCTGATCACACTGCTGATGGTGGCACTGTGGGACGCGCCCCAGCGCTGCATGCTCGCCGTCAATGCGGCAGACAGCGGCACCGTGTGATGTTGCAGCTGATAGCTGGTGTCGGCTTTGCTGTCACGCCCGGCATCCGGCTGCGGCCAAGGCAGCAATCGGGTCGGACGCTCAACACCCGCCAACAGGGTTGACCAGTACCCGGTAGCCGCGCTCCTGTCGCGACTGGCCAGCCAGCGGAAATAGTCCAGGTTCAGCCTGTCATACGCCACACCCTGAACAGCAATGTCAGTGGCAGCTGCATTCGCTGCTGCGTAACTGGACAGCAAACTGTCGAACAGGATGCCAACACACCAACCGTCCATGATCAGATGGTGGTGTGACCAGATGACATGCACGCGTCCATCCGCGGGGCGCGCCGAGTTTTGCTTGCTCTGGTTTTTTCGTTTGCGTGGCGGCTTTTGTTTTTGCAGCGTGAACAGCTGCACCCGCATCAGCGGTGGCTGCGTGATATCGAATTGCGTGGCCTGGTCTGCTGCCCGCGCCTCGTCAATCACGCGCTGCTGTTCCTGTGGCGGCAACATGCTCAGGTCGTGACACACCACCGGCAGCGTGACCTGGCTCCTGACCAATTGTGCAGTCCGGCCATTGCTGCCAACCAGGAAGGCAGCGCGCAACAGCGGAAATTCCGTGAGCAGGTCCTGGAAGGCAATCGCCAGCCTGTCAGCCTCCACGCCATGCAGGCTAAAGTCCACCTGTTCCAGGTAGGCCAGGTCATCGGGTTTGCTGCGGGCATGGTAAATCAATCCACGCTGCATCGCCGTCAACGGCAGCAGATTGTCGACATCAGCACGCGCGATGGCATTGGCGTGCAATAAACCCAGATAGTCTTCGAGATGCCAGTCAGCTTCAACAAAATCAACTGGTGCATGCGCCACCGGGGCTGTCAATTGGCGGCATGCGGCTACCAGGTCCAGTGCCTGCTGCCGGAATGTATCCAGAACACTGGCCAAGGCATCCTGCCCGACCAGCGCAGTATCCGCGGATACCGACACATGCAGGCCGGCATCATCTGCGAAACAGACAAACTCCAGCGGCGGCAGCAGACCCAACTCGCCCATGCAGTCGCCTGCCGGGCTCTCGTCAAGAATGGCAAATTGCTGGTCGGGATGATGTTTGAAACGTCCGAGATAATTAAACGCAAACTCCGGCGCAAACGCCGGCAGGGTTTCATGTTGCAAAACGTGCCGGAGCACACCATAACCAACGCCCTGTTCCGGCACACGCTGAGTCTGCTCGCGGATACGCTCAACCCTGGCTGCCCAGTCATTGCCTGTCTTTGTATCAGCCGTCACGATGCTCAGCGGATATGTTGACGTCATCCAGCCCAGCGTCGTGGAGAAATCCGCGTCGGCGTAGCGCTGTGCTCTGCCGTTGGACTCCATCAGCACAGTGACAACATCCAGATTGAAGACACTTGCGATGGCATCCGTAAACGCGGCGAGCAGCAGATCGCTGCCCCTGCTGCGAAAGTATTGGTGTCCGGACGCCAGCAGAACCTCGGCCACGTCAGCATCCAGGCACGCGTCCACCTGCACGCGTTGCTGCGACACCGGTTGCTGTGCAACCTGACCCGAATTGCCAACGCGCAGAACAGGTCTTGCGTCGGCCAACACTGACTGCCAGAACGGCGCCTCCAGTA
Organism: Pseudohongiella sp.; assembly: GCF_040877505.1. Classification (NCBI taxonomy): domain Bacteria; kingdom Pseudomonadati; phylum Pseudomonadota; class Gammaproteobacteria; order Pseudomonadales; family Pseudohongiellaceae; genus Pseudohongiella; species Pseudohongiella sp. The sequence continues at coordinate 176,789 of NZ_JBBDNQ010000038.1, read as the reverse complement.
ACGCTTTGTGCTTTGCATCTTCGCCATGCAGAGCACTGGCGAACTGACACATGGTGGCGCCTTCCGGCAGTGTCCGCAACGCTCGCCCGTTCCCGACATCCTCCCAGAGCTGAGCCCACTGCGTCTGCAACAATTGCCAGGACACCGCATCAACCACAAAATGATGAAATACCACCAGTGCTCTGGATTCTGCATCGGTCCGCAGCAGCACAACCTTCAGCAAAGGACCGTTGTGCAGGCTGATACCAGCACGCGCCGACACAGCAACAGAATCAAGGTCTGATCCGGCATCAACTTCTGAGCAATCTACCAGGGCATCGTAAGCGGTAGCGGTTTTCTGACGTCCCTCACGGTCGGCAATCAACGCCAGGGTTTCCCGGAAGACGCCATGCTGGCGGGTCCAGTGACGACACAAGGTTTCAAGTTGCGTCAATGTTATCCCGGCGGGCAATCGTACCCAGGCCGCCTGCGTGAACGCATCGGCATCGCCCTGACAGGTATCGAAGAGCCACGCCTGCATTGGCGTTGGCAGTACCGTGGTGGCCGTCGGCAAAACAGATGCGCGCGCACTGCCTTTGATCTGGATTTTGCGCGCAAGATCGGACAGCACCGGGTTGCGGAACAGATCGTTAACATCCAGTAGATAACCCGCTTCGTGCAATCGCGAGGCCAGCACGATCGCCTGAATAGAGTCGCCGCCAGCGTTGAAGTAATTATCGCCAGCCATCAGATCCGCACGTCCCAGAATCTCCCGGCAAAGACTCAGCAATTGCTCCAGGCAGGCAGTTGTAGGCCCGGCTTGTGCAACGGTTGTTGCGACGCCCGATACGACGCGTGTGCGGGCGTCTTCCGGGGGCGAGTTCAACGCGTTGCGATCCAGCTTGCCGCTGGGCAATAGCGGCAGTTCGCTGACCACGTGCAACGTGCCGGGCACCATCCACACCGGCAACACCGACATCAGCGCGTCGCGCCAGCCCGTGGGTTCGGCGTCGGACACAATCCAGCCATGCAGACTGGCACTGTTGCCGGTGTTGACAATACTGGCCGCGACTTCACTCAGGCCAAGCTGGCTGCGCAGCGCCGCTTCAACGTCTTCCAGTTCAATGCGGTAACCGTTGACCTTGACCTGACCATCATCACGTCCTTTGAATTCCAGCGCGCCGTCTTCCAGCACACGAACAATGTCTCCCGTGTCGTAACACCGGATACCATCCAGTGCTGGCAGACAGCGAAATTTTTTGTTGGTATTTTCTTCATCACCGGCATAACCTTTGGCGAGACCGATGCCACTGACCCATAGTCGCCCCCAGACACCGGTTGGCGTCGGGCGCTCGTGTTCATCAAGTATATGCACCTGGATATTGGGCAGCGGCCGACCGATGGTAACCCGGTTCTGTTCCGGTACCAGCCGGGCTCCGCTGACCACAACACTGCACTCGGTAGGCCCGTACTCATTCCACAGCGCTACCCCTGATGCCTGCGCAAAATGCGACTGCAGCAAATCCATGGGCAGTTTTTCGCCCGCCAGCGTAATAAAACGCAGGGTTGCCATTGTCCCGGGAATACGGTCGAGGAGAACACGATACAGTGTCGGCGTCAGCAGAATCGAGGTGACCTTGTGTTTTTTAATGCTTTCCCCGATGCGCTCAACGGAACGCTTGGACGCCGTATCCAGCATCACCAGACGGCTGCCGCCAAGCAGCGTGCTGAGAATATCGATCACCGAGGCATCGAAACCCGAACTGGGCATTTGCAGCGTCGTATCTGCACGTCCCAGACCGTAGCTGGCAATCCGCCAGGCGACCGAATTGCCGATGCCGGCATGACATATTTCCACACCCTTGGGCACGCCGGTACTGCCGGACGTGAAGATCACATAGGCAACATCTTCCGGCTGCGGGGGTAGCAGTGTCTGATGCGGGGTCTGATGCTGGGTCTGATAAAGGGCTGCGGCGGTGACACTTGCCTGTATCGCGTCCATGGCAATGCACTCAACTGCCTCCGCCGCCCTGAGCTCAGCAACACCGTGATGCCCGACGCCGTGAATCAGATACTGCGCGCCACATTGCTGCTGCATCAGGGACAGCCGCGGCAATGGCGTGTCAGGTGTCACGGGTACATAGACTGCGCCCATGGAAAACAGGGACAGCATGACAATCACCAGATCGCTTGATGACTCCAGGCTCACCAGGACCCTGTCGCCCGCCCTGACGCCATAAAGGTTAAACAGCGTGAACGCGGTTTCCTGGATCTGCTGATCCATGTCGGCAAACGTCAGCCTGCGTTCGCCGTCTATCAGTGCCACATCCTGTGCACCAGCAACCACTTGCCTGTCCCACAACGTGCAAACCGTGTCTGTCTCTTCTGCTGCCGCGATGGCTGGCGCCGCTCCACCGGATTGCACCGGCGTCTGCGCGTCGGTCACACCAGGGGACGCGTTAGTCCAGTCTGCCACCGTGGTCACGTCGCCGGCAACCAGCCGCTTCAGCAGCGTCATGTATTCGTCCAGGCGCCGGCGCATGGTGATGTCACTGAACAGACTTTCCGCGTACGCGCAGTTGATCAGTATGCAACCTTCGGCCTCGATCAGATCAAAGCTGATATCGAACATGCCGGCACCTTCGTACTGGGTCAGGGTCTCGCCCTCAAAGGTGCCGGTTTTAATGACCCTTGAACCGGCATTCTCGTAAGAAAACATGACATCAAAAAGCGGATTGCGGTTCGCACGGTGACCAATATTCAACGCGGACAGCACCGAGCTGAACGGAAAATCGCCGTGCTCCTGAACCTCAAACAGGCGATCCCGGATTTGTTGCAAAAAGGTGGCAACGGAGCTCTGCGCATCCACGCTGGCCGGGAACGCCAGGGTGTTTACGAACATGCCCACTGCGTTGTCAGCGGCAGCATCAGGTCGCCCTGAACCGGGCAAACCCACAACAAAGTGCTGTTGCCTTGCGTAGCGCCAGGTCCAGGCCACAAACACACCAAACAGGGCACCGAAGGTGGAAATACGGGCACTCGTGCAGAAGCGATGCAATGCCGACGTGGCGTCCGCATCCAGCTTCAGCGCAAGACGTTTACCAGCAAAACTGGTGACTGGCGGCCTGTTAAAATCCGGCGACAGATCAAAGGTTTCCTGCGCGGTAACCAGCGGGGCAAGTGCCTCCTGCCAGTACCGTGCCGAGTTCTGTGCCCGCTCACTCGTTAAATAGAGCTCTATGGCATCGTGGACATGACGCGCCTGACTGCGTACCGGATCAAGCTTGGCGCCATCGTACAGGGCCAGAATTTCCTGCAACACCACGTTCATCGACAGACCATCGGCCACGATGTGATGGACATCCATCAACAGCAGCTGCGAACCGTCTTGCTGCGGGACCAGAGCAACACGCAGCAGGGGTGGCTCCAACAGATTAAAAGGCTGGATATAGTTATCCAGCAGCTCTTCCACGTTGTTGTTACCGGCCTCAATGTGATCCAGAAAAAAGCGCGGCTCTGCGACAATGCGTTGATAAAACTCACCGTCAACAACAACAAAGGCGGTACGCAACGATTCGTGACGAATGATGACCTGATGAATGCAATCTTCCAGGCGATCTGCATCTACTGCGCCATCAAGCCGCCAGGCGCCGGCCAGATGGTAGGGTTTCTCGGCACCTTCACGCTGGGTAATGGCGTAAAGTCGCTTTTGCACTGAGGACATCGGTACATACTGGCGCCGCAGCTTGTCGGCACGAAATCCGAAACCACCGGCACGCAGCGACTCCACGGCATGCACGATCGCGGCGAACAGGTGATCGGCATCATCTTGTGTGTGTTCGGTCGACAGGTTGGCGACATGCAATTCCCATGTATACACACCCTTTTCCAGCAACAGGTAAAAAAACAGCTCCTGTTCCAGCGCTGTGGCAAAACTTTCGAACTTGAACTGCGTACCAAAATAGGTCAGACGAAGTGGCACCGCATGACGCTCAAACCAGACATTGATGCGATCTGCCAGCTTGTGCATACGCATTCTGGCCGCATCGAACAGCTGCGGATTATCGTCAATATGATCAAGCACCGCCGCGGCCGCAGCCAGCGCTACCGGATGCTTGTTGTGGGTGCCGCCCGTTGAGATTGAGTCCGTCAACGGCGCACTGTCATCACCAAAATGCCATATGCCACCATCAATCCATTGCATCAGATCAGCATTACCGGCGATGACGCTGAGCGGATAACCGCCACCGATGATTTTGCCGTATGTCGACATGTCGGCCTTCACACCGAACCATTCCTGCATGCCACCGGCAGCCTGACGGAAACCGTTAACCATCTCGTCGAAAATCAGCGGAATGTTCAGTTCCGTGCATAGCGCGCGCAACTGACGCAGAAAACGCTGCGGCTGCAAAGCCGGGTTACGGCTCTGCACCGGCTCTACCAGCACGCCGGCGAGTTGATCAGCGAGCCCCCTGATTTTGTTCAGAGACTCGGGGGCGTCGTAGTCCAGCACAACCAGATCATCGACGATACTGGCAGGCAAACCCGGCGACATCGGCACGGCCCCGTTTTCCCCCTGGCCTGCCAGTACATCACTGCAGATGCCATGATAGGCACCGGCAAACATCACCACCTTGTTGCGACCACGTGCGGCTCGCACCAGGCGCATGGCGAGCATGACCGCATCCGACCCGGTCACAAAAAACGCAGCGCGCTGGTGCCCGGTGAGCTTGCATATTCTGCGTGCTACATCGGGCGCCAGCCGCGACTGCGGGCCCAGCGCCAGGTTTTCGTCAAGCTGGGCCCGAACCGCGTCGTCAACAAAGCGCGGCGAATGGCCGAAGTAATGCACCCCCATGCCCATGGCGATATCAACATACTCATTGCCATCAATATCGACAAAACGCGAACCTGAGGCGGTCTGGCAAACGATGGGGAAGCGCAACTCTTTCAGATCCTGCTTGAACTGCAACGAGTATTTCCAGTCAGCCAGATACGTCTTGCCCTCTTCCGCCATTTGTTTGCTGCGTGGGCACCGCGCTGACAGCCGCGCTGACAATTGTTCAATAAAACTGCGTTGCCGGGCGTCAAGTTTCTCTTTCTGTGTATCGATGCCGCTGAATTTTTGTCGCGTCGTGGCGGCATCACCGGAATTTTGCGGGACTGCTGCCGGTAGGCTCTGCGCCAGCGGCTTCGTTGTCTGTTTACCGGCGGCGCCGTCCAGATAACGTCGCATCAATGCCATGTGCGCGGACATCACCGTATTGACGTCGACAGCTGTTGTGAGGCCAGCGGAGGTGGGCGCCGCTGTCCGGAACTGCGATGGAAGAGCACTGCCTCCCGGAATGTCACCGACGTGCGGCACAGAGCCGGCCGCTTGCGGTTGCGGTTGAGATTGAGATTGATGGACGCTGACAGTCGGTCCATCTGACGCCACCACGGTACCGGTTTCCTGTGCGGTGCCGTTGGCCGCAAGAAAGTCAGCGAGTGTGCCCAGGCCGGAGAGTTCGTCGTAGAACCGTTTCATCGAAATATCGACGCGATACGTGCTCTCCAGCACCCGACCGATGCGCACGAACATCAGCGAATCCAGGCCCAGATCCAGCAGATCCGTGTCCCGGTTCAGGTCGCTGACGCTGACACCGCTGATCGATTCGATTATCGCAGCGATAGCGTCAAATGTTGAATGTTCGTTCGTCATAGTGTTGGTTACCTGTTTCCTTCGGTCAACGCCAGATACTGATCTACCACGGCCATATGCTCCAGCATGACGCGATGTATATCATCGGCGCCGGACGATTGTGCTGATGCGGGTATTGCGGACTGCATATTGTCACCCGCGACCACGCTGTCGCTTACAGCTGACTTGCTCGCGGCAACGGCTCTGCCGGCAGAAGTCTGCTGGCCCCGCTCCGCCGCAGCCGACCAGCAGCGCTGTCTATCGAAACGATAAGTCGGCAGCCGCACGGGCGTTTGCGCCAGAGTTTGCACCGAAGGGGTGGGAGCGGAATTAAAACCCAGACAATACAATTTACCGAATGATTCAAGCATCCGCGCCTGATCATCAACACCATTTCTCAGACTGGGTACCCACACGCCTTTGGAACCGAGTTCGGCACGAATTTCCTGAAAACACAAATCCAGCCCCATCATCACCGGCTCCGGGCTCAGATCGATAAAGGCATCGTATCGGGCGGCATGCAGGGTCTGCATACCCTTCATGAACTGGACCGGCGCACGGGAATGTCGCAGCCAGTAATCAACGGTGGTGATGGCCTGGTCAGCCACGGTACCGGTCAAATTCGAAATAAGCGGAATTTTCGGCGGCGAAAAATGTACGCGCTCAAGCACACGCCGGAAGTTCGGCAGCACGTCATCGACCAGCGGCGAATGAAACGCCCGGTCAATGGGCACGCTGGTTGTGCGCCCGCCGTCAGCGTCGATACGCTGCGCAATGTCAGCAATACTATCTTCTGCACCGGCCACCAGGATGATGCCGGGGCCATTCACGGCAGCGATTCCGGCGTCTGCATAATTGGCAAGGATAGCCTGCACGGCCGTTTCGTCGTGGAATGCTGTGAGCATCGCTCCCGGCGGCGTATGCGCGTCCATCAGGCGGGCGCGTTCGGCGATCAGCATGATGGCGTCTTCCAGCGAAAACACCTCTGCCAGGCAGGCCGCTGTATATTCACCCAGGCTGTGCCCAAGCAACACTTTTGGCGACACGCCCCAGGCCTGCCATTGCTGCGCCAGGCCATATTGCACACAAAAAATCGCCAGTTGCGCCTGCAGGGTTTTGCCCAGTTCGCCTTCTACCCGGTTGCCGGCAAACAGTTTGCTGCTGGCCTGCGTAGGCTGTGTGTGCAGTAGCGCAGCCAGGTCGCTGTCGCAGTACTGACTGGCGATGGCGCTGGCACGATCAAAAGCCGCCCGGAACACCGGCTCAGCCTGGTACAGTGATGCTGACATGCCGTGATACTGGGCTCCGTGACCGCCACAGACCATCGCCACAGCCAGCCGTCCAGTGCGCGACTGCACGGTGCCACTGGCACAGCCTTTGGCTTTTCCTGCTTCACCAAAGCGCCGCAGCCTGGCAATTGCCTGCTCTCGGTCGGTGGCAACCATGGCCAGGCGATTAACCTGACGCTTTCGCCGGGTCGCCCAGGTATGACAAACACGTGCCAGCGCAATGTCTGGATTGTTTTCCATCCAGTCTGCCAGCGCTCCCGCCGTGCGTTGCAGTGACACCGGCGTGGCAGCACTCAACATCAGTAGCTGCGGTGTCTGTTCCAGAGACAGCGGCGAGTTCCCATCTGCAATTGCCGACGCTGGCTCGGGCGCTTCGGCAAGAATAACGTGAGCGTTGGTGCCAGAGAAACCGAAACCGCTGAGCCCGGCAACGCGTCGCCGTTGTGATCTGGGCCAGGGCTTGCCCTGCGCGCAGACTTCGATGGCCTCGTTGGCCCAGTCGATGTCCGGATGGCCTTCGGTATAATTCAGATGCCTTGGCAAATAGTCATTGCGCAGCGCCAGCAACAGTTTGATAAAACCAACGATGCCGGCGGACGCTTCCATGTGTCCGAAATTGGTTTTAACTGATCCAACAATCAGCGGCTGACTGCGCGGCGTTCGGCAATAGACGTCGAGCAGCGCGGTGAGCTCGGTGGGGTCACCCAGCGCCGTTGCCGTACCATGCGCCTCCACAACATCAATATGATCGGGGCTGATTGCCGCCGTCTTGAGCGCGGCCTGCATGACCGCCTTTTGCGATGTGCCACTGGGGGCCATCAGACTCGAACTGGCGCCATCCTGACTGATCGCGGAACCAAGAATGACACCATCAACACGGTCGCCGTCGCGCAGCGCGGCGTCCAGCCGTTTGAGCACCACCATGCCACCGCCTTCAGCACGCACCACACCATGTGCATCCTTGTCGAAGGTTTTAACCACACCGTCCTCACACAACATGCCGACCTTGTCGAAGTTGATGCTCATACCCGGTGCCAGAATCAGGTTGGCAGCACCCACCAGGGCAAGCGTGGATTCGCCCTGGCGCAGGCTCTGGCAGGCATTGTGCAAAGCGACCAGCGACGAGGAGCAGGCGGTGTCTACAACGTAGGAAGGACCCTTGAAATCAAAGGTATAGGAAATGCGGCCGGCTGCCGGGCTGGATGCGCAACCTGTACCAACGTAGGGCGTAATTTCACACAGGCTTTCCTCGGTCATGTGCTGAGCGGCAAAATCAAACCCGCTCTGTCCAACAAACACACCCGTCGAGGAGCCCTTGAGCGCCTCCATGTTCATGTTGGCATCTTCCAGCGCTTCCCACGACAGCTCCAGCAACAGGCGCTGCTGCGGATCCATATAGCTGGCTTCAACCGGCGATATGCCAAACAGCCGGCAATCAAAATCTTCTACCCGACCCAGAAAGGAGCCATAGCGACAACGCATCTTGCCAGGCGCATCGGGATTGGCGTCGTAATACTGGTCCACCGACCAGCGATACGGCGGCACTTCGGTAATCGTGCACAGTCCCTCTTTGAGGATGTGCCAGAACGCCTCCGGGTTGTCGCCGGCACCGGGCGTACGGCAGGCAAAACCGATGACCGCGATCGGTGCTACGCCTGACTCTGGCTGCCCGGATACTGCGACGGCATGACCGGCACGCAGCTCCGCATTCTCCGCTTTCAGGCGCCGGATTTCAGCCAGTGCCTTGACGATAATATCGTCATCGTTGTTGTCGTTGTTTGCAGAGTTGCTCACGGCAGTCTCCAATCCAGTGCGGCGTCAATGTTCAAATGCATGTAGTCGGGTAACGCCGGAATACTGCTAAGCTCGTTCATCAACAGCTCGCCCTCTTCCCGGAAACCGGCAAAGCGGTAAGTGATGAACATCATGCGGTTGCGATCGGTTTCCCGGAACTGCGCCGCCAGCCTTAGCTGCCGGTTGCGGCAGGTGGTGCGCAAAGCGGTCAGAATGACGCCGCCGACCCCTCGCGACATGACACGACACGACATCAGGAACAGATCAATGCACCACAGCCCGGGCTGTTGCGATATCAGCAACAGACCTATCGCGCCGTAGGCACCGTATTTGTCTTCCAGCTCGGCAACAATAACCTGATGCTGCGGCGATGCGATCAGTTCGCGCAATTGTTCTGCCGAATACGTCACGCCCGTGGTATTGAGCTGGTTTGTACGCAAGGTCAGTTCCTCTGCCCGATACAGATCTTCCTCGCTGGCGGGCTTCAGTCGCAACTTGAGGTCCAGTGTGCGCAAAAATGCATCCTCTGGCCCCTTGAAGTCTTCCTGCGCCTGGGCGCGCAGCGCTTCCTTCTGATACATCTGCCGCCGGTTGCGCGCATCTGCCGTCAGATGCAGGGGCATAAAGTCTTCCAGCTCCGGCAGCTTTTCCAGTCCGGCTTCGCTGAACGCTCTGACTGACGGATGCACCGACAACACTTCATCGCGTTCAAAAACCTGATCATCTATAAAAGCAAAGGTATCGATACCAATGTTCAGGCGTTCGGCGATGGTGCCGATGGCTTGCGACTTTGCATTCCAGCTGATCTGGGGATACAGGAAATACTGATCCAGCCCGTGCGCCGCCAATGCCGCCATGGCAGGTTCGGGCTCATTCTTTGAAGCCACTGACTGCAGAATGCCGCGCTGATCCAGCGCTTCGATGACGTCGCGAACGTGCGGACGCAAGCCGGGCACCTCGGTGCTCTCCAGCAGCACCCCGTCCCACAAGGTGTTGTCCAGATCCCAGACCACACATTTGATCCGGTTTTTGCTCACCCCGACGCCCATACTCAATTCTCCGCCAGCAGGCGTTGGCGACGACGGGCCGACTGGACAAACTCGCCCATGCCATTCTGCGCGATCATGACCTGCTGCATCTGATTGCTGCCCTCGATAATCTCGGTAATCTTCAGATCGCGGTAAAAACGCTCGGTACGACTTTCACCGGCACTGCAACCGGCCGCGCCGTGGATCTGTACCGCCTGGTTTGCCACCGTGACCGCATGTGTCGAGGTAAAATACTTGGCGGTGGCGGTCTCCATGGTCGCCATCGGACTGCCGGCGCTGCGCAATTCCGCCGCATGCCAGCACAGCCGCTCGGCCGCTTTGTAGGCTGTCATCATGTCTGCCAGCATCTGCTGGATAAGTTGATGTTTCGATAATGCCTGACCAAACTGCTGTCGCTTGTTGGCATAGATCACGGAATCCGTCACACAGGCTTCCATCGCGCCCAGGCTGCCAAACGCAATTGCCAGTCGGCCCAGGTCGAGCGCGCCCGCAGCGACATAATTAATGCCGGCGCCGATTCCTCCTATCAGGTTGGCAGACGGTATAAAGCAGTCCTGCATGTTGATTTCGCCGAGCATTGCCGCCCGAAAACCCAGCAAGCCTTTCATGGGGGTGATACTCAATCCTTCAGCGTCGGCAGGCATAAGACACGCCACTGCGCGGCCGTCTTCCAGCTTGCCGAATACCAACAATACATCTGCCCGGGCGGCATACGAGATCCATTTCTTTCTGCCGCTCACGCGATAACCACCCTCGCACTCTACCAGCGTGGTCTGTATGCCTGTCGCCTCGCTGCCATAATCGGGCTCGGTCAGTGCAAAAGCACCCAGCTTTTCGCCCCGGGCCAGCACGGGCAACCAGTCGGCTCGTTGTTGTCCGGTACCCGACAGCCGGATGGCTTCCATGACCATGCTGTGCACGGTGACAATGCTGAGCAACGACAGACTGGCCTGACCGAATTCGGCACACAGCAAACCAAATGACAAGGCATCCCAGCCTCTGCCACCATGCCCGGTATCAATAAAACTGCCCAGCAAACCGGCCTGTGCCAGCGCTGCAGGCACATCGGTTGGCAGGTTCTCAGCCTGATCCCAGGCAGCAATGTCTGCCGGTGTAAAACCGGCCAGCACCCGGGCCACTTCCTGTCGGTGCTGTGCGCGCTGCGTGGAGTCGTGTTTATCCATTGACCGCGGCCGATACTTTTTGCATGAAAGCATCCATACGGTCGATGCTGCGGAAGTTATCCAGATTCAGGTCCTCGCTTTCGACGCGAATATCCAGAGTCTTTTCCACAAACAGCACCAGCTGCATGGCCATCAGAGAGCTCACCAGCCCAAGTTCAAAAATATCATCGTCATCGGCAAAGTCTTCCTCGCTGATGAAATTCTCCAGAAAACTGCGGATATCCTGTTTATAGTTTGTCTCGGTCACTGTTTTACCATTTCCATATCAAAGGGCTTGTTTTTTGTTGGCATGATGCAAATTGGGGTATTTGAAAAATCCTTCGCCTGACTTGCGCCCGTGCAGACCCGCGTCCACCATCTTGCGCAGCAACGGTGCGGGCCGGAATTTGGGGTCGTTGTAACTTTCATAGAGCACGTCCAGCGAAAACAGTATGGTATCCAGCCCGATCAGATCGGCGGTTTCCAACGGGCCCATTTTATGGCCAAAACAGCCCTTAAAGATGCGATCCACATCACGCGGTGACGACACCTGATCCTGCACCACAAAAACAGCTTCGTTCACCGTGAGCATCAGAATGCGATTGGAAACAAAGCCGGGCATGTCATTAACAACGACTGCTTCCTTACCGAGTTGCGCCAGGAACTCCTTTGCTACGGTGAGGGTTGCTTCGCTGGTATGGTGGGCGCGAATAACTTCCACCAGCGGCTTCATTGGCACCGGATTCATGAAGTGCATGCCAACAATTCTGTCCGCGCGCTCGGTCCAACTGCCAACCCGGGTAATCGAAATCGCCGAGGTATTTACCGCAATCACGCAGTCGCTTTTACAGACACGGTCCAGTTGCGGATACAGTGCCTGCTTGATGGCCACTTTCTCACTGACATTCTCGACGAGAAAATCCGCCTGCGCGAGTCTGTCGATGTCAGTGGTGTATTCAATGCGCTGGCAAACGTCATCCGCAGACTCCACTGCAGATTTTTTGTCCAGCATCGCCGCAAAACGGACGGCCTGGCGGATCTCATTGTCGGCCGCGGCAAGAACATCATCATCAATATCAAGCAGCACCACCCGCATGCCCTTTTGCGCAGCCGCCTGAGCCACGCCTCTTCCCATTACGCCGGCGCCTGCGACGCCCAATGTCCTGATCATGCCTACTCCTGAAGATCGATTTCGTTGGCGAGCTGTCGGAGCAATTCCGACCTGTCCGGTTTTGCCTTTGCGCCGGGCTCAAGAGCATGTTTCCCGGTGCCGCGATGCTCTTGCTGATTCTTTGGCGCTGATGACGGATGCAAGGCCTGCAACTGAGCCACCAGTTCCCGAGCCATCACAGAGATGCTGGGATAGTCCAGAATCAGCGTGGATTTCAATTTCAGGCCCAGTGCCGACTCCAGTTTTTTGCGCAACTCCAGTGCAGCCAGCGAATCGATTCCCATATCCAGGAACCCCGTGCTGACGTCGATGTGCTCCTTGCTACCCGGATTTGTCATATCAGCGACCAGCTGCGCCAGATAATCCTGCAGGCGCTCGTCAGCAGCTTTAGGATTCAACGCCAACAGCTCGCCGGTAAGCGCTGGATGTCGTGCCGGGGCAGCGTGTGCAACGGGTGTCACAACGGCAACCTTGGCCACAGTGCCGCGCGCTGAGACCGGGAAAAACCCTGCGGCGCCGGGCAGCGCCGACAGGCTGTTGGTATCCGCGACCATGATGCAGATCTCACTTGCCGACGGGGCAACCAGGTAACGACCCAGCACATCAAAGCCGGTGTCAGCGTCGAGGAATCCGTAACCGGTGCTCTCTATTCGCGCCAGATGGCTCTCATTCAGCGTTGCCGTCATGCCGACCTGACGCCAGGGGCCCCAGGCAACACTGATGGTGTGACAATCAGCACCGCTGGTGTATTGACTGGCCAGACTATCGAGCGCCGCGTTGGCTGCGCAATAGTTGCTCTGGCCTGCGCCACCCAGCCAGGCCGCAGTCGAAGAATAATAAATCGTGTGGCGGGGCTTCAGGGACGCAAACGCCTGATGCAGATTGTCTGCCGCCACGGCTTTCGCCCGCGCCAGGGCGGAGAAATCATCGCTCTGCAGCGAGCCGATGAGCCCGTCGCGACGCGCCCCGGCGGCATGAATGACTGTTTCCACCGGCGCCAGTTGTGCAGCTTTTTCTGCCAGCGCGATGACCTGACCGCGCTGGCTGACATCGCAGCGATGAATATCAATCTTTGCACCTTGCGCACGCAACGTTGCCAGCGCTGTTTCCGCCTCCTCAGAGGGGCCGGAACGCCCGACCAGCACAAAGTGGCGGGCACCCCGCCGGATCATCCATTGGGCAGTGAGCAGCCCAAGGCCACCCAGTCCGCCGGTGATCACCTGCAGCTTGTCGGGTGAAAAACTGATCTCAGACGAACCGGGCGTCAGCAGATCTGCCTTCAAAGACTGCACATCGCCGGCCTTTATTCGCAGTCGGCACCCGGTATCCATGGCTGTTGACAGCAACGCCAGTAACGTTTGCACACTGCTGTCATGCTGATCCATTTCCACTGCGGCTATCGGCCAGTCCTGCAACTCATGCGCGGCCGCCACCGCCTGCATCGCCAGTGCTGAACGTTGCGCAATGGTCAGCGCTGCAGAACGCTCTGTCGCTGATGGCTCTGCAATCGCAGTGACGATGACGAGCTGGCTGAAAACACTGGATACCGATTGGAGCGATGCCATGAACTGATTGAGCCTGGCACTGGCATCAGCACTGTGGTCGGCGCGTGTGATGCGATCCACATAGATCAGCGGCCAGCGGCGATCGGATTCGGGCGCGACAGTTGCGCCAGCAAACAACATCGTTTTGACACCGGCATTGTGCAACTGCGCAGCAAGTGCCTTCACATCGTCAGCATCGCCTGCCAGCCACACACCAGCCAGATCATCCGCTGGGTGGCTACCCGATACGGCCGCACGAATATCTTCCCAGTGCCGGGTAAACAGAGCAGGTTGCGAGTCCGAATTTCGCACCGCGCTCGCATGCCGGAATGATTCTGCCGCCACCACGCGGAACTCAATACCACGGCTCTCGACAAGAACCCTGCCATCAGCCGACAGCAACCGGACTGTGGCGATCACCAGAGACGGCGACTGCCGATGTATCTCGGCATGCGCCCACACCTGATCGGGCAGACTGTCCGTGAAGCTGACCAGCGTATCGATGCGGGCGGGCACGATCGTTTCTGACGGCAACTCAGGCAATGCCGCCAGCATCGTTTGCCAGTGGCAATCGATCAGCCCGGCAGCAATCCCCTGCGCAATACGCGACGCTGGCGTTGCCGGTACGTCGAGCAATGCCAGCGCTTCGTTATCGCCGCGATGAATGTGCCGGAAACAAAGGAAGGATTCGCCCAGCTCCACCTGCATGGCCGCCATGTGAGTTTCAATGATCTGCGGATTAAGCGGCTCACTGCAACGGCGGCGCAGCGCCACCATATCGACTGCCACTTCGCTGCCCGGCGCATCCGGCAACAGCTCCGCCGTCACATGCACCTGCACGCCGTGGTTGTTCGCCCGGGTGTTGCCCCCGGCAAAGCTACCTGACAATCGCAGATTCGCTGGTTGACTGCTGAGTTCAATACTGGTCACTGCGCCGCTGGCGTCGTACAGAATCTGGACCGTCCTGCCGTCATTGCCAGACCTGTCGCCGGGCAGGTGCATTGGCGCGATAAAATTGATGTCACTCAGTGCCACGCAACCGCTGCCGGTAACGTCAGCGGCCGTTCGCAGCAGTTGCGATGTATACAGCGCCGCTGGCGGCACCACAACGCCGAATACGCGATGCTGGGCAAGCACCGGAATGGCCTCGGGCGAGTAATTGAGTGTATACAGCTGCTGCCCGAGCCGCGGCAAAACCAGTGGCCTGGCCAGCAGCGGATCCGCTGACGGCGAATTCATCTGACCCGGGTCGGGGTCTATCCAGCAGCGCTGGCGCTGCCATGGGTAAGTCGGCAGATGAGCTCTGCGTCCGTCAAACGCCGCTGTTCCGGACCAATCGATTTCGTGGCCAAGCGTGAACAATTCTGCCAGCGCACCGGCGAACACCCTTGCGTCGGGCTGGCCTTTACGTAAACTCGGTAGCCAGTGACCCGGCTGCGCCTGACCAAGAGACTGCGCCTGATCAAGACCACTGTCGCTGTCCAACGCCCTTCCCAGGCCACAGAGAATCGCCGCCGGCCCTATTTCAACAAAACAGCCACCACCAACGGCCTTTGCCTGTTGCAGCCCCTGCACGAACTGCACGGGCGCGCGCAGCTGAGCAACCCAGTAATCCGCGCCGCGTTTGTCATGTTCAAGAGCCGTCGCATCCAGATTACAAAATACCGGAATGAGCGTTTTTTTGAACTCAAGGCCCGCCAAAGCCGAGGCGAATTCCTGCTGCACAGCTTCCATATGCTGCGAGTGGAAGGCGTGGGATACGTTCAGTGGCACCACACTGACTTTCTTCTGACGCAGGTAATCGCAGGCGTGGCCAACGACCTCGGCATCCCCCGTAATGGTGGTATCAAATGGCGAATTGCAGCCGGCAATCTCACATTCCGTGCCTGCCTCACGCAGCAGTGCCCGCACCGTGTCGACACCGGCTTTCACCGAGGCCATGCCGCCTTTTTTGGTCACTGTCTGCATCAGGCGGCTGCGCGCTTCCACCAGCACGGCTGCATCGCTGAGACTGAGGCCGCCGGCGGCCCACACACCTGCCACCTCGCCAATGCTGTGGCCGACAATACAGTCGGGGCGCACGCCGAGTTTTCGATACAGCTGTACTAACGCTACCTGAATACAGAACAGTGCAGGCTGCGTGTATTGCGTCTGATCAAGTATCGCCTGTACGGCCTTGTCGTCCGCTGCGGCGAGTACCAGGTCACGGACGGCGTGCTCGCGATGCGGGGTGAAGAGGCTGGCACAGGCATCAAAGGCATCACGAAATGCCTGATGGGTTGCATACAGTTCCCGACCCATACCCGCGTACTGACTGCCCTGCCCGGTGAACATGAACACGATACCGGGTCCTGTGCCTGCCGCGCCAGGGGACAGCGATGGTTCGCCCTGCCAAGACAACCGGGATAACAATTCATCGCGGTCGGCGGCTACAAAAGCGCGTCGGCACGCCATGGCCAGCCGTCCGCGTTGGTGAGTGAAGGCAATATCGGCAAGCGGCGTGTCGGGATGTCGCGTGACAAAGTCGGCAAGTGCAGCGACTTTATCGCTGAGCGCTGCCTCGTTACCGGCAGAAACCGACAACACAAATACGCCAGTCCTTGCGTCAACCGGCGTCGGCTGCGGCGCCTCTTCCAGAATGACGTGCACATTGGTACCGCCAATGCCCAGCGAATTGATGCCGGCACGGCGCGGCGTCTTGCCCGCCGGCCACTCGCAGGTGCGATTACTGACATAAAATGGTGTGCTATCGAAGCCGATGGCGGGGTTGGCTTCCCGGAAATGTAGTGTCGCCGGCAGGGTCTTGTGATGCAGTGCCAGTACGGTCTTGATGAATCCGGCGATGCCGGACGCGATGCCCATATGACCGATGTTGGTCTTGACCGACCCAAGTGCGCAGAACCCGCTGCGCTGTGAACTGTGCCGGAACGCTTTGGTCAACGCCTGCACTTCAATGGGATCACCGATCGGTGTCCCGGTGCCGTGCCCCTCAACAAAACCAATGCTGTCGGCGTCGATACCGGCGTTTTCGATGGCCTTTGAGATAGCCCGGTATTCACCCAGCATGCTGGGCGCGGTAAAGCCCATTTTCTGGCCACCGTCATTGGCCACGGCGCTGCCCTTGATGACGGCATAAATGGCATCACCGTCCGCCTGTGCACGATCGAGACGTTTCAACAGGACTGCGCCCGATCCGCTGCCAAATATCGTGCCCTTGGCATCACGGTCATAGGCACGACAGTGACCATCAGGAGAGTTGATCATACCCTCTTCGTAGTAGTGACCGGCATGTTGCGGCAGCATCAGCGCACAACCACCGGCAACGGCCATGTCACATTCGCCTGCGCGCAGAGCACGCGCTGCCTCGTGCACGGCGACCAGCGTGCTGGAGCAGGCCGTCTGGATGCCCATGCTGGGACCGGTCAGATCCAGTTTGTAGGACACCCGTGTTGGCAGATAATCTTTGTCATTTGCCACCATCACATTAAAGCCCGGCACCGAGTTGACGGTCAGCACGCTGCCCCCGTTCTCCTCGACCCAGGCCCTGTTGGCATACACATTGTTCTGCAGATAGGTATTGGTCGCCGCGGATGCATAGACACCAACCTTGCCCAGCGCTGATCCCGGCACATAACCGGCATCTTCAAACGCCTCCCAGGCGGTCTCCAGAAATACCCGCTGCTGGGGATCCATCAATTCGGCTTCCCGCTTTGCGTACCGCCAGAAGTCAAGATCGCAACCTTCAACGTCGTCCAGCACGGGCGCCACGTTGACCTGCGCCGGATCATGCGCCTGCGATGCTGGCACGCCCGCGGCAATCGCTTCCGCTGGCGAAAAGAAGGTCAGTGTTTCGACGCCTTCCTCAAGCACACGCCAGAAAGCCTCGGGACCATGCGCACCCGGGAAGCGACAGGCGATACCAATCACGGCAATATCACCCGACTGATTGTCACCATCACTGCCGGTCGCCGGATGAGCAGCCGGTGCCGCTTGCGCGGCTTCCGCTGCTGCGGCCGCCCGGCCAGAAAAATGCATTGCCATGGTGCGAATCGTGGGTGTATCGAACAGCTCCACCATCGACACCTCGCGTCCCAGCAGCAATTCAAGTTCATGCTGCACCTGAATCGCCAGCAGCGACGAACCGCCGAGTTCAAAGAAGCTTTCGTCGAGCCCCACGGACTCGAGGCCCAGTGCCCGCTTCCAGATGCCGGTAATACCAACAAGCAGCTCCCGGAAGGGTCCGTTATCGTCAAGCTCCAGTTGATCGGTGCGACGTGAACTTATCACTGCAGAAGACTGGAATTCGCTTTTCTGGTAACGAAGCTTCAGCACACTGCGCTTGATCTTGCCGATTTCAGTGCGTGGAAATTCCTCTGGGCGTAACGCGATAATAGCGCCTGGCGCGATGCCGGTCAGACGGGCCACCTCTGATCGTACAGCCTTTTTCAGAGCCTGCTCATCACCGCTGTTGTCGGCGCCAGGCGCCGGCGAATAAAAAATAACCAGGCTTTCCGTGTTGTCGCCCGGCGCACGGACACCCACTGCCGCAACACAGTCACCGGCGACGCCGGGGAATTTGGCAACAGCGCCTTCAATCTCATGGCAATAGTGATTATTGCCGTTAATAATCACCATGTCCTTTTCGCGCCCGGTGACATAAAGCTCACCGGCATCGATATACGCCAGATCACCGGTCATCAGCCAGTCCCCGACCAGCATGCTGGCATTCAGCGCGTCTTCGCCGTCATAACCTTTAAAGACCGAAGCGCCTTTCATCAACAGCCTGCCTTCGACACCTTCATCCACGGTTTTGCCTGATTCATCAACGATCTTCATTGCCGCACCAGGAATGACCGGTCCCAGCGATACAAAGGAGTCCGAATCGGAGGTGTCCTGAAGCCTGAAGCCAGTTGACCAGGTGATGCCGGAGCAGGTCTCCACCATACCGAATGCAGGTCTTAGCGCATCTTCCGGCAAGCCGAAGGGCTGCAACAAAGCAAGAAAGCGGCGCGCAGTGGCACTGACCACTGCCTCACCGGCGTTGACCATGAAACGCATGCAGGACAGATCCCAATGACGAGACTGCAGTTGCTGCTGGCGGTCCAACAGCAATGAGAAAACAAAATTGGGCGCCCAGGTTATCGATGCACGCCAGTTTTCGATCAGATCAAGCCAGCGGGTGGGTTCTTTCAGCACGTAGTCGATCGGTACGTGAACCTGAGTCGCGCCCAGTGCCATTGGCATCACACCCAGAAATACCAGCGAGCCGGCATGATCCAGTGACATCCAGTTGAGGGTGATGTCGTCGGCCGTAAAGCCATTCATCTGAATGGTCGCATCCGCCATCGCCAGCATGGCGGCATGGGTCTGCACCACGCCCTTTGCCGCGCCGGTGCTGCCTGATGTCAGAAACATGGCAGCAGGATCATCGGGCGCAGGGGTGTGGATGTCGGGCGCAGCGCTGACTCGACGGCAGTCCGAGATGTTGATGACACTGATATTGTTTTTAGTGGCACCGTCAGTATCCAGCGTGTCGAGCAGCGCTTTGACGGGCGTGTGTAAATCCGGCGAGGTGAGCACCGCGCGGATGCGAAAACGGGCCACAGCCGAGAGCAGACGGTCAGTCTGGCTGTTGGGGCGATCATAGAAGGGCGCCGTGTTCAGCGGGACCGGTACGACACCGGCGAGGATGCAGCCCCAGAATCCAAGCATGACATCAAGCGCATCGGAGAGCTGCAGTACCAGCCGGTCGCCGGGCCGCAGGCCGGTACTCTGCAAACCGGCACAAAGCTGTTCCGCCCGGTCATAGAATTCCGAGTAAGTCAGCGCACTGGCTTCGCCGCGTTTGTCGAGCGTGGTGATGCCTGTCCGCGACTCAGAACGGCGCGCGCGCAGCAGGGCCACCAGCTGGTTTTCGGGAACGCTGACTCTTTCGCGCTCGCATCCCTGCACTTCACTGTCGATCTTGTTTGCCACAGAAATCTACCAGATACCAAATTTAAGTTTTCCTCAACGCGACGGACTTGCATTTACCCAATTTCCGCTACACTGCTCGCTGATCTCACTGCTGTACAACCTCACTACCGGGCTGTCTCGTACCACCCGGATCGCTCGCACTGTCCGGCTCATCCGCAGTGTCCGGTTCAGTCAAGCTGGCCGAAATACTGGCAGCATCCGGCCTGCGCACGCCTTCGGCGGTATCCAGAATCAAGGGCAGACCATTGGCACTGTTGCCGATCACCACAACCTTGGCGTTGTCGGACTCGGCCAGTTGCAGCGTGGCCTCGATGCCGCGCCATTGCAGGTAGCTGTCGGTAATCGCCGGGGCAACGGTTTCCTGGAAATTGCGGATGCCTTCGGCTTCTATCTGCTTACGCTCACTTTCGAGGCGCTCCCGCTCCACTCTGAACTGGTATTGCGCCACCATTTCGGATTCGGCCAGCTTGCTCTCGATGGCTGTCTGCAACGTTTCCGGTAACTCTATTCTGGTCATCAGCGTATCCTGCAGGACGATAGTGATGCCCGGCTCCTGATTAGCCCGGGCGCCAATATGATTGGGCAAAGAACCCCCGGTGACCTCCTCATAAATCCGCGCCTGCACGGCATTGCGTTCAAAGGTGTATAAAGCTTCGGCTCGGTAGTCCGCGACAACATGCCTGAGCACCGAGCCGATTTCGGGGATCAACATGGATTGAAGGTAGTCCAGCCCCACCTCATGGTTCAACTCAACGAGATTTTCCCCCACCACCCGCCACCTGAAGGTCATCTCAATGTCGAAATGCAGACCTTCCTGTGACACGACCTGATAGGTCTCGTTGTGTGTTTTCAGACGCACGTCGTAAAGATAAAACTTGTCCCAGGGCCAGATGAACACCAACCCCTCGCCGGCCAGCTCGGCGTGATAGTTGGGCGCCCAGGGAAACCGGAAACTGTGCCAGACCACGGCCTCATGCCCGTCGGGGACTTTGTACACGATCTTGTCCCACAGTATGATCAGCAGGAATACCAGTATGAGGACGGTAAATATGAACCCGTACCGAAAACGCCTGAACACGGCATTCAAATAATTTTTCACTGTTTAATGTCTCCCTCATCCTGGCTGCCGGAAGCGAGCGTGATCCTGCCCTCTTCCACATGGTAATGATGATCAGCGCAATCGAAATAACGATCGTCATGCGTAACAACTACCAGCGTTTTCCCGGACGCCCTGAATTCCGGCAGCAAGGTTCGATAGAAGAATTTGCGTGTCTGCGGATCCTGGTCCGCCGCCCATTCGTCCAGAATGAGCACAGGCCGGTCTTCCGCCAGCGCCAGTGCCAGCGCCAGACGTTTCTTCTGACCGGTCGACAGGGCATTCGCGTCGTATCCCGCGCTCAGATCCGCCGGGAACTTGTCCCGCACCTGCAATCGGGTTAACCAGCTATCCAGCCTCGCCAGCCCATCCGCGTCCAGTGCATACGGCTTGGCAAAGAGATGGAAATCGGCGAAGACGCTGGCAAAAAGGTCGCGATAGTTCTGCGTGGGAAAACGGTTGATCAGCGTATCATCGACCTTTATATCGCCTCTTTCGCGTGGATACAGCCCTGCCAGCAATCGCAGTATGGTGGTTTTGCCCGAGCCGTTGCCCCCAGTGATAAAGGTAATTGAGCCTTGTCTGATCGAAAAATTCAGGTCCCGCACGCTGAAAGCGTGCTCCGCATCGGCAGCCTGCGCAGAACGATGGCTATACTGAACATGGTCAAGCTGGATGATGTCGAAATCTGCCAGATCTTTGGCCCCGTCTTTGTCTTCAGCATCTTCGTTTTTTTCCAGACAGGCATCCACTTCCTCTTCGAACTTCATGATGCCTAACACCGAGAAGCGGGCGATATTGAATTGCTGGATGCTGCCAATCACCCCGCCGATCGGGCCGATCAGGAAAAGCACGGCTACGACGATGCGGCCAATCTCGTCTTTTTCCTGAGGATTGAGGATGGGCAGAAGAAAAATGACTGCACCGGCCATCAGGTAGGATGCCGTAGTGCCGGACGCCAGCACTTCCGCAAACAATGCTGCGCTGGCAGAGCGTTTCTCATACAGCTGCGCAGACGATTCCCCGGTATCCTGCAGGAAGGCTTCGCGTTTGCCTGTGTTAAGCCTGAGCTCCTTTGCACCTTTGATACCTGCTTCCATGGACCTGTCGAGACCGGCGTTAGAGACGGCAGAGTCCCGCAGGGTATCAGCCAGCCGCGCGGAAACCGACAGATACCCCAGCACCGTCAGTACACCCACGACGCCAGTCAGTAAAGCAGCAAGAGGTGACAGGAATATTACGTAGACATACATGAAGACCAGCAAACTGAGGCACTCGACGCCTGCTGTTATCGTGATAATCGCCTGGGAAAGCGGCCCGTAATTTTTTATCAGACCATCTGTTACAGCTTCCTCGGAGAAATCTTCAATATTCCTCAACGAAAGCCTGGTAACTTTGGCTGCAATCCGCTGCCGCCATTGATGCATGGCCGCCTCAATGGATCTGCTGGACTGTGCAATCAGGAAGCGCTGACAAAAACGGTAACACACCAGCATGACCAGGAAGGCAACAGCCGCGAACACTGAATACTGCTCCTCACCCACCAGCTTGGATTCAGCGTTCAGAAAGTAAACCACAGCCGTGCCAAATGCCGCGCTGAGCACAGCGACACCGAGCAACCCCCGCACTGACGGGCCGCTGCCACCAAAAACGCTTAACAGCTTAAATTTAAAAGGATTTTTCCACCGAGGCTGTGGAAACCGAGTGAGGTAACGAAGAAGGGTATCACCGACTGATGATGGTCCATCCTGATCTGCCGGATCTTGCCCCAGACTCATAATATCACTCGAAACGATCCTGTGGAGTCATCACAGCAGAACTTATGCAGCGAAATAAACTCAAGAATTTGTTACATTATTAGGGAGTTGATTCTACTGACATGTTATTGTGCAGCGCAACCGTTTTGTTCAAAAATTACAGTTCGCGCAACGAGAAATAGACCTGTGTCACACCAGCGCACCCTGCCAACATATTGTCGCTCAGTACCTCTTCTGGTTCGGCGTAGAAAGCAGCCGTCATGATTCGTCGGATCCCCACGCCGCTTCCGATCGACGAAGAATGCCGACAGGTATGTTGTCACTTCGACGAAAATGCTTTCCACGCCGCATTACCAGACCTATTGAGCCTGACACTACCCACAGAGCTGAGTCGTGCCGTGCCCAAACGCAAAGCGGAATTCATCGCCGGCCGCTATTGTGCCCGCGAAGCCCTGGCGCTGCTGGCAAACAGCCCCTTTGCAACAGGCACGGAAACAATACAACGGGATGCCAGGGTTGGGATCGGAGCAAATCGCGAGCCTTTGTGGCCAGGCGGCGTTGTTGGTTCAATCACACATTCTCATGGTTACGCCTCTGCGGTAGTCGCGCGGCGCGACCAGGTCCGCGCTGTAGGCGTGGATACGGAGAAATGGATCGAGCCCGATCGCGCGGAAAATATCAAACAACAGATTCTGACCCGTCAGGAGTGCCACGCTGAGCAACAACTGCTGTTTGACTCGCCACTACACTATCTGACATTGGTGTTCTCAGCCAAGGAAAGCCTTTTCAAATGCCTGTTTCCCCTGGTCAACACATTCTTTGATTTTCACGCGGCTGCAATTTTGCTCGGGCGACCCGGGCCGCTCTCAAATGGCGAATTCCGCTTTAAACTGCTGACGGACCTGAACGACGAATTCCGGGCTGGTTATAGCGGCGCAGGCAGCTATTGTGCGGATGCCAGCAGTGGTCACACAGCCATAATCATAAAGGCACAGCCCGGGAAGTAACGCCTGCACACCAACGCACAGTCAGTGCCTGCTGCCATTTCCATAGCCGCCGCATATACACTATACTGCGCACCCCGTGTCTGGATGAGCGCCCTTGATGTCTGTCAGTAACAGCAAAAGTCTGATCAACGAGAGCCTGACCAGCGATAACCTGGCCAGCAAGAAACTGGCCAAAGCCAGCCTGGAGTCCCTGTACCGTATATTCACGGTACCGGAAGCACCGGATTCAACGCTCGGACAAATCGATCAGTCCATCTCCCAGAACCTGGCCGGGTTTCTGCAGGAACATATTGTTGCTGCCGAACGTGATCTGGCTGATATCGAACGTGATTTCGCCGACCCGCATATTCCGGAGCAGCCGACGTTTGTCTCCGACCAGATCCAGTTTGTACTGGATAAACTTGTCGCCCAGTCCGTGCATATCTCTGCGCCCAGCTTTGTTGGCCACATGACCTCGGCCCTGCCCTATTTCATGTTGCCACTGTCGCGCATCATGATGGCACTGAACCAGAATCTGGTGAAGGTGGAAACCTCCAAGGCATTTACCCCGATGGAGCGCCAGGTCATCGGCATGGTGCATCATCTGATTTATCAACAACCCGACGCTTTTTATCAGCGCTGGATGCATGATCGCGGACACGCGCTGGGCAGTTTCTGCTCAGGCGGCACTATAGCCAACCTCACCGCGCTGTGGGCAGCGCGCAATAATGTGCTGGCCCCACGCGGTGACTTCGCCGGCCTGGGTCAGGACGGTTTGATGGCGGGTATGCAGCATTATGGCTACCAGGGTCTGGCTGTGCTGGTGTCAGAGCGAGGGCATTACTCGCTGGGCAAAGCTGCCGACATTCTCGGCATCGGGCGCCGTTCATTGATCGGTATCGAAACCGATGCCAACAACAAGATCCGGACGGATCTGCTGGCACGCAAATGCGACGAACTGGCCAAACAGAACATCAAGGTAATGGCGATAGTGGGTATCGTCGGCACGTCGGAAACCGGCAATGTCGATCCCTTGGATGCCATGGCTGACATTGCGGCCGAGCGTAACATTCACTTTCACGTCGATTCCGCCTGGGGTGGTCCGACACTGTTCTCTGACAAATACCGCTCATTGTTGAAAGGTATCGAGCGCGCGGACTCAGTGACACTGGATGCTCACAAACAGCTGTATGTGCCGATGGGTGCTGGCATTTGTGTATTCCGCAACCCGGAAACCCTGAGCAGTGTCGAACACCACGCCGAGTACATCATCCGCAAAGGCTCCAAGGATCTGGGCAGCCACACCGTGGAAGGCTCCCGACCCGGCATGGCCATTCTGGTGCACTCGGGCTTGCAGATCATTGGTCGCCAGGGCTATGAGCTGCTGATTGATCAGGGGATCGAGAAGGCCCGGGCATTTGCCGACATGATCAAGGCCGCAGATGATTTCGAACTGGTCACCGAACCGGAACTTAACATTCTGACCTATCGTTACCTGCCTGCTGATATCCAGCAGGCATTGTTGTTGGCGAACGATGACGTTCGGCTTGAAGCCAATCAACTGATCAGTCTGTTAACCAAGAGTGTACAGAAAACCCAGCGTGGCCTGGGCCGCTCATTTGTCTCTCGCACCCGCTTAAACCCGGTGCACTACAAACGTGACCCTATTGTTGTATTCCGCGCTGTGCTGGCGAACCCGTTGACCACCACTGAGATTTTGCGCGACATGCTGGACGAACAGCGTGAGATCGCCAGTCGCCCGGCGATGCAGGCGCAATTGCAGGAAGTGCGGGTATTGTTGGCAATAACATGAAACTGCCCTGCAGCAAACGCCGGTCAGCAGATGCCCGGCGTTTGCGCTTCAGGGCATGGACTCGACTTCTTCGCCTTCCTTGACCGGTACCGCCAGATCTTCCTTGGTAATGCCCATATACATCAGGAAATTACAGCTGATGTGCAAGGAGGTGTAGGTACCCACGGTGACACCCACAATCAGTGACACGGCAAACCCGCGGATCGCTTCACCACCCATCACCAACATGGCAGCCAATGCCATCAACGTGGTCAATGACGTTACGAAGGTACGGGAAATCACCTGATTCAACGTGGTGTTCAGAATGTACTCCGGATCTGTGGAGCGCATGATGCGGAAATTCTCACGTGCCCGGTCGAACACCACAATGGTGTCATTGAGCGAGTAACCGATCACCGCCAGCAGGGCAGCCAGCACCGTCAGGTCGAAGGTCAGGCGGAACAGCGAGATAACCCCCAGCACCACAATGATGTCGTGTGCCAGCGCTGCTACCGAGGCGATACCAAACTTGTATTGAAACCGCACCGCCACGTACAGCATGACTATGCCCAGAGCCACCAGCAAAGCCAGACCGCCGCGTTCTGCGAGTTCGGCGCCAACTTTGGGCCCGACAAATTCCGAGCGCCGCATCTCAAGCGGCGTGTCGCTCTCCGCCTGCAGCAATGTCAGCACTTCATCCCCTAACGAGGCAACTTCGTTGTTCATGGCCTCGTCTTCACCTTCCTCCACCGGCAGGCGCACCAGAATGTCGCGATCGGAGCCGAATCTCACCACCACGGCTTCCTCGTAACCCGCCCCAATCAGTTGCTGACGAACATCCTCAGGATTTACTGACTCGGTATAACCCACTTCGATCAGCGTGCCACTGGTGAAATCCAGGCCAAATTCGAAACGATTGATGGCCAGTGACAGTATTGCCACCACCAGCATCACTGCGGATATGATCCCGGTCAGGCGCCGCTTGCGCGGGCTCATGAAATCTATGTCGCCTTTAATCAATGCCATGTTTACTCTGCCCTTGCAAATACAGGTTCAACAGCCTCAGGCCGCCTTGATGAATGGTCCAATCGACAGTTTCTTGATCGTCCGGCCACCATAAATTGTGTTGACGATAAAACGTGTCACCATGATCGCGGAGAACATGGACGTCATGATGCCCACCATCAGTGTGACAGCAAACCCCTTGACCGGCCCGGTGCCCACAGTGAACAGCACCATTGCCACCAGGAAGGTGGTCAGGTTGGCATCAACAATGGTAGAAAACGCCCGATCAAAGCCCGAAGAAATCGAGTTCTGTGGCGACAGCCCTGCCACCATCTCTTCCCGTATCCGGGTAAATATCAGCACGTTGGCGTCTACCGCCATACCTATCGTCAACACGATACCAAAGATGCCTGGCAGCGTTAGCGTCGCTCCGATTATGGACATGATGGCCACCAGCAGCACGATGTTGATCATCAGGGCCAGATTAGCGGCCAGACCAAACAGGCGGTAGTAATACAGCATGAAAGACATCACCAGCAGGTAGCCCAGCAGCACCGCGCCGGCGCCCTGTGCAATATTCTCTGCGCCCAGGCTCGGTCCAACTGTGCGTTCTTCAATAAAGTACATGGGCGCCGCCAGGGCACCGGACCGAATCAGCAGGGACAGGTCATTGGCTTCCTGGCCGCTGAGGCCGGTAATGACAAACTCGCGACCCAGCGCTGCGCGGATGACCGCGTGGCTGATCAGTCGGCGCTCCTCATAGGTCTCCTGTCGTTCCACCGTATTGCCGTCAGCGTCTTGTTCGACGATGGTCCGCGTACGCGTCTCGATCAGCAGGATATCCATGGGCCGACCGATGTTCTCGCGGGTGACACGATTGAATTGCTCGCCACCCTGCGCGTCCAGATTGATGACGACCTGGGGCTGACCATACTGGTCCAGCGCCGAGCGCACATTGCTGACGCGATCGCCTTGCAGAATCACATCATTATCAACGCGGATCGACTGCCCCTGGTAGTCGTAAACCGCGTAGCTGGTAGACGGCGCGCCGACATTGGCTTCAAGATGGAACTGCAGGGTCGCAATGCGCTGCAGAATGCGTTTCGCCTGTGCAGTATCCTGCACACCGGGCAGTTCCACCACAATGCGGTCAGGACCCTGTTGCTGCACGATGGGTTCAGAAACGCCAAGCGAGTCGACCCGGTTACGAATGGTAGTCTGGTTAGCGGCAATGGTGTCCGCCTGCATCTGCTGAATGCTTGCCGGCAACATCGTCAACAGCAGCACATATTCATCGCCCGACTCGCCGGCCTGTACCTGCAGATCACTGAACCCGTCCCTGATGATGCTGCGCGCCTGCGTACGTGCCTCTTCATCAGTAAAACGCAGTTCGATCTCGCTTTCGCCGACCAGCTCCAGCGAGCGCGAACGGATGCGTTCGGAACGCAGTTCCTGCCGGATGGTGCTGAGAATATTTTCCATGCGCCGACGCAGCGCCGTTTCCATATCGACTTCCATCAGGAAATGCACACCACCCTGTAGGTCCAGACCCAGGTTCATCTTGGTCGCACCCATGCCCTGCAACCATTGCGGGGTAGTGGCAGCCAGATTCAGGGCAATGATGTAACCATCCGGCAAAGTCTGCTCGATGACGGCTTTGCCGCGCAGTTGCTGATCCAGATCAGTAAAGCGGATTAACGCGCCAATGTCGGTGACTTCTTCATCAAAGTAATCGATGTCAGCGGCACGCAGCGCATCCGTTGCCATACCCAGATCAACCTCGGTAATGACATTGTTTTCATGGGAAATCTGGATGGCCGGATCGTCCGGGAACAGATTGGGCACCGCAAACAGCACTGCCAGCGAGATCACCAGCAGCACCAATACGTTTTTCCATAAGGGAAACTTGTTCAACATGTCTGGTAAAGCCCGTCAGATTGACTTGATGGTTCCTTTCGGAAGCGCGGCAGCAATAGCTGATTTCTGCAGGCTGATTTCAACACCTTCAGCAATCTCGATCGAAATATAGTCGTCTGTCACATTGGTGATACGACCCAGAATACCGCCGCTGGTCAGCACTTCATCGCCTTTACTGAGACCACCAACAAGTTCACGGTGCTCTTTTGCACGCTTGGCCTGCGGGCGCCACAAAATCAGGTAAAACAACAGGAACATACCGCCTATGAACAACAGGTTGAACATGGCGCCACCCGCGGGTGCCGCGGCATCCTGGGCATAGGCAGAGCTGATCAGAAAATCCATAACAATAGTCTCTCAAACGATGGGGCCTGACGGGAATTACCCGGTGTGGCCGACGGGTCAATGGTTGTTTTTATGGTGTCGGGGCGAAATAGTCAGCTGTCAGGCGTCGGGCTGCGATGCCAGCACGCGCTGATTCTGGTAAAACGTTTCCGTAAAGGCGGTAAATTTACCCTGTTCCAGAGCCTGACGCAAACCCTGCATCAGGTCCTGGTAGTAGTGCAGGTTGTGGATCGTATTCAATTGCGCGCCCAGCATCTCCTTGCACTTGTCCAGGTGGTGAAGGTAGGCGCGACTGAAGTGCCGGCAAGTGTAACAGCTGCAGGCAGGATCCAGCGGCCGGGTGTCGTCCCTGAAGCGGGCATTGCGCAATTTGAGCAGGCCCTGGCTGGTAAACAGATAGGCGTTGCGAGCGTTGCGGGTGGGCATGACACAGTCGAACATGTCGATACCACGGGCAACGGCGTCGACGATATCAGTAGGCGTCCCGACACCCATCAGATAGCGGGGTTTGTGCGCAGGCATGCGGTGACCAACGTAGTCGAGCACGCTGATCATCTCTTCTTTGGTTTCGCCGACCGACAGACCGCCTATGGCGTATCCCGGAAAATCCAGCGCTACCAGGCCGTCGAGTGATTCCTGGCGCAGATGGGAGTACATGCCGCCCTGAATGATGCCAAACAGGGCGGCGCGGTGGTCGCCATGGGCTTCTTTGCAGCGCACGGCCCAGCGCAGGGAAAGCTGCATGGAGTCCTGGGCTTCTTTTTCAGTGGCGGGGTATGGGGTGCATTCGTCAAAGATCATGATGATGTCGGCGCCCAGGTCCTGCTGCACTTTAATCGCTGATTCGGGACCCAGGAACACTTTGGCGCCGTCGACAGGAGAACGGAAGTTGACGCCTTCTTCGCTGATCTTGCGCATGTCGCCGAGGCTGAACACCTGGAAACCGCCGGAGTCGGTGAGGATGGGTTTGTCCCAGCCCATGAAGTCGTGGAGGTCGCCGTGTTGTTTGATGATGTCGGTGCCGGGGCGCAGCATCAGGTGGAAGGTGTTGCCGAGAATTATCTCGGCGCCGGTGCCTTTGATCTGTTCGGGCGTGAGGCCTTTGACGGTGCCATAAGTACCCACGGGCATAAACGCGGGCGTCTGCACCTCACCACGCGGAAACGTCAAGGTGCCACGCCGGGCCAGACCATCTGTTGTCTTCAACTCAAATTTCATGTGTTTTCTGCTTCGTTGTAGCAATCAATAATGGATCAGTGTTTTGTTTACGAGCCACGGGGTGTGGGAGGCGCCTTTCGGAGACGCCCGTGAACCCATCCCTGGGGGGCTCGGATGCGACCGTCCAAGGGTCGCATACGCTCCGAAATTCGCCTCCCACACCCCGCGGCTCTTGCTGCAAACTCGGGTCGAATAAATGCACCTAAGGTAGAGACGCGGTGGGGGTATATTCGATGTCGGACCTTCGGAAGCCAGGGATGGCTGACGAAGAGCCCTACATGGATGTACTTGTGGGCGTGTCCGACAGCGACATATACCTCTGCAGCGGCTCGGGACGAATAAGTAACCCTCTCTTAATCCGACTTTTTATGTTCGCGGGTGGCGCGGAAACGGACGTCGGGCCAGCGTTCCTGCATTAACGCCAGGTTCACGCGTGTCGGTGGCAGATAGGTCAGGTGGTCACCACCGTCAACGGCCAGATTCTCGTAAGCCTTTTTCTTGAACTCCTCAAACTTCTTCGGATCATCACACTCCACCCAGCGCGCACTGTAGATGTTCACCGGCTCATAAATGCAATCCACCTTGTATTCATCTTTCAAGCGATAGGCCACCACCTCAAACTGCAGCACACCCACTGCGCCCACAATCAGATCATTGTTGCGCTGCGGCATGAACACCTGCACCGAACCTTCCTCCGACAGTTGCTTCAGGCCTTTTTGCAACTGCTTGGTCTTGAGCGGGTCTTTCAGGCGGATACGGCGGAACAACTCCGGGGCAAAGTGCGGAATGCCCGTGAACTGCAAATCCTCGCCTTCAGTGAAGGTATCGCCAATCTGGATGGTGCCATGGTTGTGGAAACCGATGATGTCACCGGATACCGCGTTGTCGGCCTGCTCGCGCTCACCTGCCATGAAAGCCACCGCATCGCTGATGCGTATCTCCTTGCCCAGTCGGCAATGATGCAGTTTCATGCCCTTGCTGTAGGCACCCGAGCAGATACGCAGAAAGGCGATGCGGTCCCGGTGATTGGGATCCATGTTGGCCTGGATCTTGAACACAAAAGCTGAAAATGGCTCTTCTTTGGGATCAATCGCCCGGCTTTCAGTATCACGTGGGCGGGGCGGCGGCGCCCATTTGACAAAGTCATTCAGCATCTCGCGCACGCCAAAGTTACCCAGCGCAGTTCCAAAAAACACCGGCGTCATACGGCCAGCCAGATACTCATCCAGATCAAATTCGTTGCTGGCGCCGCGCACCAGCTCGATTTCGTCGGCAAAGTCGTCAGCATAGGCGCCCAGCAGGGCCCTGGCCTCCTCGCTCCGCAAACCTTTGATCTGTACATCATCCGGAATACGAGTGCCCTGACCATGATGATAGACATGCACAGTGTCGGTGTAGAGATTGTAGACACCCTTGAACCCCTTACCGTTGCCCAGCGGCCAATAGATCGGCGCACAGCGGATATTGAGCACGGTTTCAATTTCATCAAGCACTTCGATGGGTTCGCGGGTATCGCGGTCCAGTTTGTTGATGAAAGTGAAAATTGGCGTGTCGCGCAAACGGCAGACTTCCATCAGCTTGATGGTACGATCCTCCACACCCTTGGCTGCATCGACCACCATCAGCGCCGAATCCACTGCGGTCAGGACCCGATAGGTATCTTCCGAGAAGTCTTCGTGACCGGGGGTATCCAGCAGATTCACAATGGCATCATGGTAGGGAAACTGCATCACCGACGAGGTGACGGAGATACCGCGCTGCTGCTCCATCGCCATCCAGTCGGAGGTCGCGTGTTTTTCGTTGCGTTTGCCTTTGACCGAGCCTGCCGACTGGATCAGCTTGCCAAACAGCAGCAGCTTTTCCGTGATCGTGGTTTTACCGGCGTCCGGGTGCGAAATGATGGCAAAGGTGCGACGCGTCGCAACTTCCTGCGCTAGTAGATGGGTCGACATTGAATACGAATCTTATGGTTGCAGCAGCAAATCGCTGCCTGGGACTTAAAGACGGTATTTTCGCCGATGTCAGGCAGACACACAATGATAAAGCGGTAAATAGCGACAGGATCAGAGCTGTGGTACCCTTGCGCGCCTCAGAACACCTCAGGGCTGGCGTTGGCCTCTGCTGCTACGTCCGATGCCGCCTTCAACACCGCTTTCAAGGATACGGTCATGGGCCTGCTTGTTATTGTCACCGTATTGTGGGCATTTTCTTTCAGCCTGATCGGTGAATTCCTCTCCGGCAATGTAGACAGTGACTTTGCTGTGCTGACGCGCGTGCTGCTGGCGGCACTGATGTTTCTGCCCTTTACGGTCTGGCGGGGCATCCCGCGGCCACTGGTGACCGGCATCATGCTGTGCGGTGCATTGCAGTTCGGCATTACCTACGCCTTGATGTACCGCTCTTTCGGTATGCTGACGGTGCCCGAGGTATTGCTGTTCACCATCTTCACGCCGTTGTATGTGACCCTGATCGACGATGCCCTGAACCGTCGCTTTTCTCCGATGGCGCTGCTGGCGGCAGCCATTGCCACCCTTGGCGCAGCGGTCATACGTTATGACGGCCTCAGCCAGGATTATCTCACTGGCTTTGTCATTCTCCAGATTGCCAACATCACCTTTGCCGCCGGCCAGGTCGGCTACAAACACCTGATGCTGCGATATCCGGTTGCTGTCGCGCCGTGGCGCACATTCGGACACTTTTTTATCGGGGCGCTGGCCATCGCGCTACCCTCGTTCCTGATCTTCGGCAATACCCAGATGCTGCCTGCTTCTGCCCTGCACTGGGGTATTCTGCTCTGGCTGGGCGTGGTTGCGTCGGGCGTGGGCCTGTACTTGTGGAATCGGGGTGGCTGCGAGGTCGATGCCGGCACCCTGGCCGTGATGAACAACGCGCTGGTGCCCGCAGGGCTGGTCGTCAATCTGGCCATCTGGGGACATGACGAACCGTTGTTGCCACTGATCATAGGCGGCACCATCATTGCGCTGTCCCTGTGGGTCAATTCACGGTTCAGACGACCGGTCAGCCGGCCTCAGGTTCAGTGACAGCGACCGGGCGCTCCGGATCGGTGATCCACTCGCTCCATGACCCGGCGTACAGACGGGGCATCGGCAAACCGGCAACAACGGCGGCCAGTATATTGTGGCAGGCGGTGACACCGGAGCCGCAGTAGCACACCAGATTCTGCCCTGCTTCAACCTCGGGAAAACGCGCTTTCAAAGCCTGTGCCGGCAGAAATTGACCACTGGCGTCGAGGTTGCCACTGCAAGGCAGACACATGGCACCCGGGATATGACCTGCGATCGGGTCAATCGGCTCAATGTCGCCACGGAAACGCTCCGGCGCCCGGGCATCCAGCAACAGGTACCCTGCCTGACTCTGCGGACTCCTGGTTTGTCTTGACAAAGAATCCGCGTCAATCAATAACGAATCATCTGGTTGCGCGATAAAATCGCCGGGCCAGGGCCGCACAGACCGCTCACCTGTCATTGGCATTTTCGCCGCACGCCAGGCATTCAGGCCACCATCCAATACACTCACCCGGGTATGGCCCAGCCAGATCAGCAACCACCAGAGTCTGGCGGCATAGAAACTGGGGCCATCGTCATACACGATGACCTGATCCGATTTTCTTAAACCAACCTCGCGCATGCGCGCTTCGAACAAATTGGGGTCCGGCAAGGGATGGCGTCCCGTGACACCCGGTACGATGGGCGATGACAGGTCCTGGTCCAGATCCAGATACACCGCACCGGGCACATGTGATGCGGCATAGGCCTCCCCACCATAAGCCGGGTCCTCCAGCTTGAAGCGAACATCAAACACCAGCACATCGTCGTCGGCCATGCGCCTGGCGGCCTGGTGCACAGATATCAAAGCATCGGATGCGAATTCAGTCATGAGCGTTGTTTACCTGATTAGTTGCCGACATTGGCAAAGACATGAACATTAGCAGCAGGCTGATGGCAGACGCAACTGCAGCGCAGACCAGTTACGGCGGGCGAAGACGTGATGCGCCTGTTGTCACACAATTGTCATGTCATGGACGCAGCGGTGTCACAATCCACTGCCAGACTTGTGCCAATTCAGATATCGGAGACCCCGATCATGATTGAGCGCAGCATACTCGCCTGGCAATGGCTGGCAGACCTGGACGCCCGACTGTTTCTCGGTCTCAACCGCCTGCACCAGCGCGGACAACTGGAAACGCTGGTACGGTTCATCTCCTTCACCGGTGATGGTTATCTTTATCTGCTGATGGGTCTGTCCCTGCCCCTGTTATTCCCTGAGCAAGGCACTGCATTCCTGCTCGCGGGTCTGCTGGCCTTTGTCATCGAACTGCCCATTTATTGCATACTCAAGAAAAGTTTCAAGCGCAGGCGCCCTTTCCACGTTGTCCAGGCGATGTCACCGGTATTAAAACCCTCTGACGAATTCAGTTTCCCGTCTGGCCACACCACGGCTGCATTCATGATTGCCGGCATTACCAGTATCTGTTTCCCGGGCGTCAGCCTGGTGGCCTACACGTGGGCTGCCCTGATCGGCCTGTCACGCGTCATGCTCAGGGTACATTTCATTTCCGATGTACTGGCGGGCATGTTGCTGGGGTCATTGATTGCGTATTTGAGCCTGAGCGTCACCTCAAGCTATTAACGCAACAAATTCTGCGGTAATCTTCAGGGCTACATCCAACCATGATCGGAGTCCAGAACAATGAAAACCCTGGTAAAAACCTCGCTATTGACTGTGCTGCTGGGTGCCCTGAGCATCAGCACTGCTGCCGCCCAAGGCAACGGCCCACTGCGTGCCGCCATTGATGGTGAACACCGCTCTGATCTTAACCGATCACGTGATGTCTACCGCAACCCTTATGAAACATTGACCTTTTTTGGTGTAGAGCGCGATGACACGGTCATCGAAGCCTGGCCCGGCGGCGGCTGGTATACACAAATCCTGGCGCCTTATCTGAAGGATCACGGCACCCTGATCGGCGCCACTTACGATCGCAGCCCCGAACCACTGGCCGGCTGGATGAGCGGCAGCAACGCTACCTTCCAACGTCTGCTCGACAGCAACCCGGATATGTATGGCGACGTGGTGATTTCCGAGCAATTGACTCAGTCACAGTCGCGCATCGCCGAACCGGGCACGGTTGATGTCATTCTTGATTTCCGCAACGCCCACAACTGGATTGGCATGGGGGCGGAGAACGTCATCATGGCCTGGCACGAGGCACTGAAACCGGGCGGCACGGTCGGTATTGTTGATCACCGCTGGGATGCCGACGAAGCCGCGATTCCGGGCAACGGCTACATCCACGAACAACAACTGATCGACCTGATGACAGAACACGGATTTACATTTGCCGGCAGTTCGGAAATCAATGCCAATCCAAACGACCCCAAGAATCACCCCGACGGTGTCTGGATGCTGCCACCCAACCTGCGCGTGTCAGCCGAGCAACGCGCTGAATTTCAGGCAATCGGTGAAAGCGACCGCATGACCATGAAGTTCATCAAGAACTGATTCTCCTTAATGGGGACGGAGGGAATAAAAAATATTCCCTCCGTCCCCATTAAGTTTCAGCCAGAACTCTGCGCTAGCCCTTTGGGGGTTGGGTGGCGACTTGA
This sequence comes from Pseudohongiella sp., assembly GCF_040877505.1. Taxonomy (NCBI): domain Bacteria; kingdom Pseudomonadati; phylum Pseudomonadota; class Gammaproteobacteria; order Pseudomonadales; family Pseudohongiellaceae; genus Pseudohongiella; species Pseudohongiella sp. Next base: position 141,401 of record NZ_JBBDNQ010000038.1, on the reverse strand, counting down.
GCAGCGTATGCGACCCTAGGATGGTCGCATCCGAGCCCCCCAGGGATGGGTTCACGGGCGTCTGCGAAAGCCGCCACCCAGCCGCCAAAGGGCGTCCCAGGAATAACCGAGAATTAATCTGCACGCAAGAATTCAGCTATCTGCGCACTCATCAACTGCCACGCATCACTACCCAACGAATGCGGCCCGATAATCAGATGATCCAGCACATCCCCGGCACCCTCACTTTTTTCAACCTCAACCAACTGCCATTGGCTTAGCTGATGCTCAGAGATAAAGTCACGCACGCCATTTGCCGACACCAGTTCATCGCGCGGGTGCATGAAAACCAGGGCCGGTATGTTCAGCGCCTGTCTGTTGACGGCCTGCTCAGCGGCAAGCTCATTAAAACGGTTCACGCCTTCGTACAGTGCCAGGTATGCCGATACCGGAGCATAGTCATTGGCACGATATATCGTGGGGGCAACACTGGGCAGATACATGTCAGGGAAAATTTGCAGCGGGTACAGCAGATAGGAAGACCACTTTAAACTGATGGCCGGTGCCAGCAACACCATGCGGTCGACATTGATGGCGGCCTGATCATTGCCACTCAAGGCCATCTGCAGCAGATAATCAGCACTCAATAATCCACCCAGAGAAAACCCGACCAGGTAAAGCGGGCGCCCCAGCGTTGTTGCCCGAAGCGCGGCCGCCTGCACCGCACGACTGATATCGAACTGCCAATCCTCAAAGCTGGCTTCATGAAACTGCAATACGCGCGCATCGTCACTCAGGGCCTCGGCGTGACCGGTCAGGGACAGACTCAGCACGTCCATGTCAGCATTGAACAGCAATTGCTGTATATCCTGCATGGCGGCCGGATCAAGATTAAGTCCGTGAACAAGCATCACCACTGCCGCCGGATCTTCGTGTTGTCGCCAGCTCAGTCCCGGCTCTTCGCTGTTCAGGGCCAGACGTTGCGACCGGGGCAGACTGTCACGCGTCAGGTCGCCGGGATAGGACGCACAGGCTGTCATGACAAAGGCAAACAACAGCGCTGCTGCAGACCTCATTACACCCCTCGCGCGTGACGGTAGTCCATCCACAACAGGAACTGCAGACCAAAGATCAGCGAAGCGCTAAGCAAGTGTGTCGGCTGCACCACCGCAGGCATACCCAAATGCCCCAAGGTCGCGCCGGAGATAATGGCCAGCACGATGACAGTCAGCAAGCCCAGAGCCAGACGGGTCAGGCTGTGCCCCAGTCCCAGCGACTGATACAGCATCCATACCAGCCAGAGATTGGCAAATAACACCACCGCTGAAAAGGTGCGATGTACGTAGAAGAACCAGGGCAAGGCCGACACCCAGGCCGAACGCTCCTCCCCCTGGGAATGATTTAAAAAATCGACCATTTCTCGCACCTGGGTCCCCATGGCCACCTGCAAAACTGTTAACACCAGCACGATATAGAGCCAACGCTGGAAGCGTGGATTGACCGCGGCTACTGTCTGTGCCGCCAGCGTATCCCGGCGCGCCCGTGCCAGCGCAAACAGCAGCACACCCACAATGGCCAGCGCCATCAACATGTGTACGGTAATCATGCCCGGCTGCAGATTCGATGCCACGACGCGTGATCCCAGCCAGCCCTGGTAGATGACCATCACCAAAGCGGCTACCGAGGCGATCGTAATCCACCTGTCGTGGTCGCGCAGGGCCAGAGATTTCCAGGCCGTGGTCAATATCAACAAACCAATCACTACGCCGGTCAGACGGTTCAGATATTCGATCCAGGTTTTCACCGGGTTAAACCGGGTTTCAGCATAACCCCTGTCCGCATAGATCTCCTGGTAGTTGTCCGGCAATTGCGCCTCGCCTACCGGCGGTATCCAGCTTCCAAAACAGGTCGGCCAGTCGGGACAGCCCATGCCGGCGCCGGATGCCCGCACCGAGGCGCCGACCAGAATCAGAAAATACACGGCACAAATGGTAATCAAGGCGATACGGCGAAAGGACTGCAATCGAACACTATCATCAGTTGTGCGGCTTGAATTGGTCATAATCTGCTTTCGTCGGTAGGTGGTAAAACGGATACAGCGGTCTGGTCTGCGGAGCGCCAGGTCGACGGCGTGACACCATGGGTATCCTTGAATGCCTTATTGAACGATGACAGGGACGCGTAACCCACATCCAGCGCAATGCTGGAAATGGGTATATGCTCCTCTGCCGGATCCAGTAACCGCCGTGCTGCTTCTTCTATACGGTAGTGATTAAGAAACTGATTAAAATTTCTGTAGTGTAGCGACTGATTTATCAGGCGCCGCAAACGATACTCCTGCACAGAAACTTTGGCAGCAAGATCACCGATGGTCAATCCGGACTCGGCATACAGCCGCTCCTCCTGCATCGCCTTCAGGATACGGTCGATGAGCACCTGATCCTGACGGGAAACGATATCGCCGTTATCCTGCACCGGGGCCTTGGGCGTTGGCGCGTCTGCGGCGGTCTGAATCAAATGCGGTGCTTCGTTCTGAAACCTGAACATGGCTAGATTTACCGACAATATCAAGACGAACACCACCAGAAAATACAGGCTGTCCAGCTGCGGGCTGCCCAGCCAGAAAAAGCCGGTACCAATAATCAGGCCGACGATACTGCCCATGCCGATCGCGAAAGGTACCCTGACCTGGCGCCGTGACTCGATAAGATCACCGTCGCGGCCACGACAGGCCATATACACCACGTGGCAGGCCAGGAACAGCATGACCAGTTGTGGTATGTAGAAATAGAACAGAAAGAAGGCGCTGTTGCGTGGCACCGAACCATCATACATCAGCAACCCGACCATGCGGATCGCTATATAGGCGCAGATGAGCCCCCACATGACCGGATGTATACGCCGATGATCTTCGAACAGGTACCGCGCAATTATCCATAATACCGCCGGCGCCAGCGTCGCCATCATGGAGAACACCATTCTCAATTCTGACGGCATGGGCGCCATTGAACGCGCCAGAATATAGGCCGTTATGCAGGCACTGAATAAAACGATGAGGCGCGACAGCAGCTTGCCGGGGAAATACACCAGATACAGACAGGCCAGAAACACCAGCTGTGAGATCGCCAGGTAACTGCTCGCAGAATGGATCCATTGCATAGTAGGGGCATGCTCTTGTCTATCGTCGCCACAAGTATAACAGGCATAAAAAACCCCCGGACAACTTTCCACAAGAAAAGCTGCCCGGGGGTTGATTATCGCATGGCAGGACCGTCAAGCCGGAACCATGCAAGCCATATCAGGCCTTACGGATTAACGTTCACCGTCACGTACTGATCATGATACAGGCCACCGTCGTCAGCCCGGCCCCACAACACGTACTGACCCGGCTCCTCGAATGTCACCGTGACCTCATACACACCATCTTCAGGGATGGGTGGTGGCGTCCAGTAAGCCCCCCAGGGCGAATTGGCGCTGGCGCGCGTATCTTCCCAGGGTTTGACCTGCTGGGGAGAGAACGTGGCTTTGCCCTCACCACGGTAGACGTTCCAGGACATGAACAGACCATTGGTTTTACCCACGGTGATACGTGATGGCGCATCCATGAAACGTCGCATCTCCGAACTCGCTGTACGACTGGCCAGGGGGTAACGGAAATTACCCACGTTGCCAGGTGTGGGCAAACCGTCGTCTTCAACCTGCGCACGCAGTGTCAGTGGTTCACCAACACGAACATTACGGATGGTGTCGCCGATCACCGACAATTGCGGCGGCGTATTGGCACGTGACTCGGGGGTACTGGTGCCCGCACCCAATGATCCGGTTTCCGACGCGATCACCACGTTGTCAACCACATAGTCCTTTGCCAACGTGGCATAGGCGGTGCGGGTTTCACCGTTGGACGTGATTGTCCAGGCCAGCTCTTTGTCACCCCAGTCAGCCGGTACCTGCACCTTGAAGGTGAAACGGTTGCGGCGTGGCAGAAAGTGCGTAGGCTGACCACGATCAGCCTCGCCTGGCGAGAAAAAATTGTTCTCGCCCACCGGGATATCCAGCTCCTCTTCCCAGTTTTCGTTGTGGTAACCGAACAGGAAACTGTAGGTGCCATCGTCGTTCTGTTCCCAGCCTTCATAGGCCACTTCTATGTGTTGTCCCTTGCGATAGGTCTGCGCGGATGCAGCCGCAGACCACAACATCGTCACACTCAGTACAGTTGCCAGGGCAACAGAGCAGGTTTTTCCAAAACGTACCAGCATTACTCTACCTCCGCCCGGCTGATCATTGCTTCCGGCATTTTTTCTTTTTCATCGTCAGTCACTGTGAGGTAGTTGATCATTGCCTCGGACATTTCTGCTTTGTCTTCCTCTGTCAGCTCGATCGGCGCCACCAGCGGTGCCAGACACAGCGGACAACCAATCACATGGTCATTGGGCCCCAGATCCAGGTTTTTACGGCGGTTGGTCATTTCCTCAAGGAACTGATCTTCCGTCATGCCAACGCGCATACCCAGGTCAATGAACATATTGGTCACCGAACGATTGCCCGAGCCCTGCCAGTTGCGCGAATCAGGCACATTGGAGTTGGTCTCGGTGTTGTTCATGTAACCGGTGATGTGCAGGACAGTGCCTTCGGGCAGCAATGGCGCCGAATTCTCATCATAGGTGTAACCGCGTACCCAGTTGTGGTCGTAGCCAACGCAGGACAGCGTTTCCACGGTATAACCCCAGATTGCTTCCAGACACATGCGCTCGCCCGGGGCATGCAAATGCGGCTCGAAAGTGACAATTTTGGTGGGCTGATCCAGCACGGCATAGGCATGCAGCTGCTGATTGTCCTGATTACCGGTGATGCTGATGTCCACACCGTTACCCAGACCAATGCTGACCGGCCGATACTTGGGCTCGTAGCCTACCGGGTGGAAACGGAATCCGATCTCCAGGTGTCCCGTGGTATCAACCCCGGTGGCATGCAGGTGCACTGAGTTGGACACGACGTGTGAGTTGGCGCGCAGCAAACGGCCACCGTCCTGGTCAAAGATGTCCGGGTTACGGGCAATCTCATGCACCGGCCACGGTACCTGAATGCCTTCAGCCGTGCCGTCTTCGTTGAATACCTGAGTACTCCAGATCATGTGGTGAACGATATTCCGACCACCGACAGTGCCGCCTGCGGCAACCATGTCCAGGTCATTCACTTCGCGGATCTCCACCGATTTGACATATCGGTCTTCTTTCAGGCCGGTCGGGATGCTGGGAATATCACCCCACCAGTCCGGCGCGGTGCCTTCCACTGTGATGTCCTCGGTGCGCACGATCAGGTCCGGCGTACCGGCCGTCCAACGGGTACTGTCATCAAAGTCCAATGGCTCCGGCGCATCTGCAACACTACCTTCCGGCACGCCATTGCGCGCCCAGGAGGAAATCCTGGCCAGCTCTTCGTCGGTCAGTGAGGGATCCTGCTTGTACTCCTGAATGCCCACATCTTTTTCCGCGTACCACGGTGGCATGGCGCCAGCGCGATCACGCAGGTGGGTACGGTATTCGATCAGACCCGCGTAAGGCACAACCTCGTCGTAGGACACCAGCGACATCGGTGCCACGCCTTCAGGGCGGTGACAGCTCTGACAGCTGCGCTGCAAAATAGGCGTAATATCTTTGTGAAAGGTTACTTCTTCTGTCGCTGACTGTGCAGATACGCTTAATGGCAACGCAATACCCGCAGCGGCAACGAGCTTGATGGCCCAACCCATGACGGGTGCACTTCGATGGGAGATTTTCAGCATCCTCACGGGACACCTCCTTTGTTGTTGTTACTATTGACGGTTTGATTGGAGCATGAAAATACGGTTGCCGTCTTGCTGATTAATAACAATCTCTGACGGATTTCTGAAATTGCGTCTATTTCGTTCAAATTTCATCAGGCGCCAGCTACGCAGTCCTGGCCCGGCGTGTTATAAAGTGATCAAGTCATCACTATGCCCTTATCGATACAATAATCAAAGCATTGACGCAATTCAGGACACCTGCAGTAATGAAGATTCAACACAAGACAAAACACCGGAAAGCCCTCGCAACCGCTGTTTTTCTAGGCGCCATGACCCTGCTCTGGTGCGGCAGCGCCTCTGCCCAGCACTACTCCCACACCTATCGTTATACCGGTGACGTGGAAATAGATCATATCCCTGATCATGACGAAATTCTGCCGCAGGCACCTGACAACCTGATTTTGCGTTTCAGCGCGGGGGTTACTCTGGTCAAACTCATCATGAAGGATGCTGAGGGCAAGGTGATCAACCTCAACTTCAGATACAACCCCGTGGCCAATCGGGTGTTTATCTGGCCCCTGCCGGATCTGCCCGGGTCTGATTATTATGTGGTTGACTGGGGTGTTATCGACCCTGAACAAAAGCTGATGTCAGGTCAGTTCCTGTTCTCCGCCGGCCCCGATGCCGTGCTGCCCAGCAGTCTGGTCACCGAGGAAGATGAAGAGCACATCATGGTGCCTGACTACCGACTGATAGAACCGGGAAGTTTTCTTGGGCCGGGGCAATAACCCGGATCCGCGTCATCGCAGCGGGAAATGGCAGGCAACATAATGATCGTCGGCAACCGGCTGCATCATCGGCACTTCCTCGGCACAGCGCGCCTGCGCGTATGGACAACGGGTCCGAAAGCGGCAGCCCGACGGCGGATCGGCGGGAGATGGCAGATCACCTTGCAGCAGCGGTGCATCGTCGATTGAAGCGTCGTCCCGGGCCAACGGATCCGTGTCGGGAATCGAGGCCAGCAGCGCGCGCGTGTACGGGTGTGCCGGTTGTGCGTAGATGGCTTCGGTATTGCCGATTTCGCACAGCTTGCCCAGATACATCACAGCGACCCGATCGCTGATATTCTTCACCACAGCCAGGTTGTGCGCGACAAATACCATGGTCAGGTGGTAACGCGCCTTCATGTCCTCCAGCAGATTCAGGATCTGTGCCTGTACCGATACATCCAGCGCAGAGACCGGCTCATCGCAGATCAGTACGTCAGGGTCCAGCGCCAAAGAACGCGCAATGCAGATGCGCTGACACTGACCACCAGAGAACTGGTGCGGGCGGCGATCACCCACACTGGCGGCATCCAGCCCTACAGCCTCCATCACCTCATCGACACGCTCCCGGGCGTTGTCACGTGCCCAGATGGTCAAACCCTCGGCAATGATATCTCGTACCCGACGGCGCGGATTCAGCGATGAAATCGGGTCCTGAAATATCATTTGCAGCCCGGTGCGGGTCTGCCGCAATGGCTCGCCGGCAAGACTTGTCATGTCCTGTCCGCGAAACCACACACCACCCGAGGTGGGCGGCGGCAACTGCATGATCGCACGGCCTACTGTGGATTTGCCGCAGCCCGACTCACCCACCAGACCCAGGGTTTCGCCCCTGGCAACATCAAAGCTGACATCCGTCACTGCCTGCACGGTTTTTTTGCCCATGGCAAAATTGACACTCAGATGCTCGACACGCAGGACAATGTCGTCGCGTTCGCGCAATTGACAGGGATTACTATCTGCCATGGGGCCGTCCTCCCGGTATTGTTGAGACGGGGAAAAAACAGGCGTGCTGGTGATCCGGGGCATCAGCCACCGTCACCACAGGTGGTGTCTGCTCCCGACAGCGCGGCTGAGCGTACTGACAGCGCGGGGCAAACGCACAACCGGGTGCGGGATCAATCAGTTGAGGCGGACGTCCCGGAATAGCCTGCAAGCGGGTATGGCTGGGATCATTGATGCGTGGAATGGAGTTGAACAGGGCCTCAGTGTACGGATGCTTCATCGAGGTGAACAATGTATTGGCGGGCGCATACTCGACCACCCTGCCCGCATACATCACGGCAATGTGATCGGCCCGGCTGGCCACCACGCCCAGATCGTGGGTAATCAGAATCATCGCCATGTGCAGCTCTCGCTGCAGTCGGGCCAGCAGATCAAGAATCTGTTTTTGAACCGTCACATCCAGTGCCGTTGTGGGCTCATCAGCGATCAACAACGACGGGCTGCAGGCCAGGGCAATAGCGATGACAACGCGTTGCCGCATGCCACCGGACAACTGATGAGGGAACTGGTCAATACGCCCTGCCGCATCAGGAATACCGACGGATGCCAGTAATTCGATGGCACGACTGCGTGCCTGTTGACGATCCAGACCCAAATGCAGTCGCAGTGGTTCCGTCAACTGCACGCTCAAGCGCAAAACGGGATTCAGCGCGGTCATCGGATCCTGGAAAACCATCGCCAGGGCCGGGCCACGCAACAAACGCAGCTGTTTTTCCGGCAGCGATGCCAGATCCCGTTGCGCGCCACCAGCAGTCTGAAACAGAATTTCTCCACTGCCACCGGCCAGGGCACGTTTGGGCAACAACCCCATCAGTGATCGAGCCATCACGCTTTTGCCGGAACCTGATTCACCCACGACCCCCAGCGTCTGCCCGCGCGCCAGAGAAAAGCTCACATCCTCTACCGCATGCACCAGACCATTGCCGCTGTGCAAACGCACAGTCAGGCCGTTGACCCGCAGCAAAACTTCCCCGTGACTGCCGGCATCAATCATAGGTTGGACTCCCTGACATCAAACCGGCTGCGCAGTCGATCGCCAACATAATTAAGCGAAAGAACAGTGAAAAACATGGTTATTGAAGGCACCAGTGCAACATGCACTGCTGTTGCCAGATGACGCTTGCCTTCCGATATCATCCCGCCCCATGTCGGCTGCGGCGCTTCAACGCTCAAGCCCAGAAACGCCAGCGCGCTCTCAACAATAATGACCAGCCCCATGGCAACCAGACCATAGGCAAGCACCGGCAGAATCACATTGGGCAATACCTCGCGCAGCAGAATGCGCAAGGTGCTCGCGCCCATGGCCCGCGCCGCCAGCACATATTCGCGCTGCACCACTGAGAGGGTGTTGGCCCGGGCAACCCGGGCATAAGCGGGAATCCACAAAAAACCAATGGCTACTGAGATGGCGGCCAGGCTCTGACCAATAAAAGCAACCAGCGCCAGCAACAGAACCAGCCAGGGGAAGGCCAATATGACATCCAGCACCGCCATCAGGCCACGTTCAAAATGACCTCTGAAATAGCCTGCCAGAATACCCAGAGTGCCACCTATCACCATGCCAATGGACACGGCGGTCAATGCGATTACCACCGATACCCGGGCGCCATGGACCAGACGGGCAAGAATGTCACGGCCCAGACCGTCGGCACCCAGGATATTGGTCGTCAACGGTCCGTTAAGGCGGTTGGCAATGACCGGATCTATCGGATCTCTGACCGGCAGCCAATCGGCAAACACGGCGCATAATGCGACCAGCAGCAACCAGCCAGCAGCAATCCAGAACCCGGGCCCGAAGCCCCGCCCGAATACCTGCCTGGCAGCTGCGGAGAAACCCTGCGCCCGGCTGCGCACAACACTGCTGTCAGCGACCTTACTCCGCATAACGCACCCTCGGGTCCAGCAGTGAATAGCATAAATCCACAAGAAAATTGACGACCACATACGCGGTCGCAATAAAGAGAACAATGCCCTGCACCATCAGCAGATCACGCTGCAAAATCGACTGATACAGCAGCCGGCCAACACCGGGCAAAGCAAAAATTTCTTCCACGATGATGGCACCACTGATGACGCCCCCCAGTTGCAGACCCACCACCGTCATCAAAGAGAACGAAGACGGCCGCAAGGCATGACGGGTCAGGATTAACCAGTTGGGCAAACCCTTGGCGCGCGCCAGCGTGATGTAATCCTGCTGCAGGGTGTCAATCAGGTCGGTTCGTAACAGACGCATGTACAAAGCCAGTTCAATCATTGCCAGTGACATGGCCGGCAGTATCGCGCTTTGAAGATTGCCCGCGGGTGACTCTGACAGAGGCACCCAGCCGGTGGCAGGGAACCAGCCCAGGCCAACGGCGAAAACAAGAATGAGGAATATCGCCATCATGAAACCCGGCACCGACATCAGCGCAAAACCGAGACCACTGATGCCGCGGTCCAGGCGACTGCCAGCAAAGTAGGCAGACACCATGGCCAGCGGTATGGCCAGCGTCAGGGCGATGACAATTGCCATCGTGCCCAGCTGAATGGTCACCGGCAGTCGACTGAGAATGGCATCAGTTACTGCCTGGCCGGTCATCGGCGAGCGGCCCAGGTCGCCACTCAGCGCACTGCCCAGCCAGTCGAAATAACGAATGACCAGCGGCCGGTCCAGGCCCAGCTCAAGCCGCAGTTGTGCCACCGCCTCAGGTGACACGCCGCCGGCACCCAGAATCATCACCGCAGGATCACCTGGCAGCAAAGAGACCAGCATAAACGTGAAGAAGGAAACCGCGAGCAGCGTGCCTATCAACCACGGTAGCTTTCTGGTCAGTAGTCTCACGCTTTATTCACCCACTGCCTGCTCGGCCTGCCAGGCCTCATCATCCAGCATCCATACTTGCGCCCAGCTTACCTGGGCCACCGGCATGCCATCACCGGGCGTGCCATCCGGAAAGGTCCATCCTTTTATATTGCGAACCCGGGGCTGCACCGCCACTGCGGCCGGTGTTGAGCCGGTCCAGGTGTTCGGAACCTGTTCCGTAAACAACATCATGATATCTTCGACTGCCGCGTAGCGCTTGTCGAACTCAGGCTCCAGGCGCAGCACTTCTATTTTCTCGTCGAGCAGAGGGTGGGTAAAGTTTGTGTAATTCAGCGGCTGGATGTCGGGCGGGCCAAAATCGCTGGTCATGATTGTATACGGGTCCTGTTCATTGCTTGAGCGCCAGCAGGTGATCATGTAGTCGCCGCTGATAGCACTCTGGATCTGGGTCGCCTGTTCAATTTGCCGCAACCTGACATCCACTCCCACTGCCGTCCAGAACGCCTGGTACATCTGTGCCAGGTCAATCAGGCTTTGTTCCGGCAGGCACATCATCTCCACTGACACCGGGTCTCCCGGATTCAGACCATCCGAGCGTTGCGGATCATTCATGTAATCCTGTAGCAGCTCGCGCGCTCTTTGCGGGTCTGCCTGCGGCCAGGCTTCTGCAACCCGGGGTGAATACCAGACGTTGTTTTCATTGAAGTATTGCGTTTGTACCGGCGTGATACCCTTGCCACCCAGTACTTCAATCAGGGCCTCGGGATCCAGCGCCCAGGCCAGTGCCTGACGTACCCGCGCATCATCCACAGGCGGCATCTGCGCATTAAAAATGGCGCTGCCACTGCTGTTGCCCACTTGTTCATAAAGGTGAATATCCGACAGGCCGCGCAGTCTTGCCACGATATGCTGCCTCAGCGTCTGAATCACATCCATGTCATCCGATATCAGGCTGGCCAGACGAGCATCCTCATCCGGCAGTGGCCGGAAGGTGATGCCATCGAGATAGGGCAAGCCCTCCTGCCAGTAGTCATCGTTTCGCTGCAGCTCCATACGGTCGTCACGACGCCACTCTACCAGCTCAAACGGTCCGGTGCCGACCGGATACAGCCCCGCCTCATCACCCAGACGCTCAACGGCTGTCGGTGACACGGGCCACCCGACGGCACGGGTCAACATGTCCGGAAATGGTACAATGCCCTGACTCAGATGATAAACAACCGTCAGGTCATCAATGACCTCGACACTTTCTACATCGCGAATAGAGCCATATGTCACTGAACCCTGTCGTTTGTGCAGGTTGTCGAAGTTCCACTTGATCGCATCGGCGTTCAACGGGGTTCCGTCGTGAAACAGCACGCCGGGACGCAGACGCAGCGTCCACTCGTCAAAAGCATCATTGGGTGTAACTGATTCAGCAAGATAAGGACGAAAACGCCCCTCGTGGTCCAGTTTTATCAGGGGGTCAAACAGCGCCATGGCAACGGTGAGCGCGGCTGGCGCGACATGATTGCCTTGACCGGGCAGCCAATTGTTGGTCTCCCCTTCCAGCGCGACACGCAGATGGCCACCATACACTGGCGGACCCGGATCAGCCGGTGGTGTATTGTCCCCCACAAGGGTGGTGTCGCTGCCTGGGGAGCAGGCCACCGCCAACGTGGTGATGACAATCAGAAGCCAGGCAGGTTTAAGGATATTTGGCACACAGTTCCCCGTCTTATTATCAAGTTTGCTATCCGGGCATCGCAGCCAAACTTAACAGTAAAACGGTTTCCGTGACAAGCGGGAAGCGCGCGCAGCTGCGCTCAGTGCAAAGTAGCGTGCGGTGGACGGACAAGGCCACCAGCAAAATCGGGATGAAGAAGGTCTGTCTGTTTTACCATCAGCAAATCGTGGCGCACCAGTTTGTCGTATTCACCAACTGATACCACGTCAACTTCTTCCAGTAATACACACACCACGTCCTCGCCATCCATATCCACCACTACGCAGCGTTTGAAACCATCAACAGTATTCAGCGAGGCGAAACTGCCAATATCGCAGGCCTGCGGGGGATAACGACCCACCGAATTATTCAGCATGCCATAAGACGAGTAGGCCGTACCAAAACCGGCCGCTGCCACCACATGGATAATTTCGATGATTTCCGGATCAGTCAGATCAACACGTACCGATTCCGCAACCGGGGCCGCATCGCCCTGCTGCTGGCAGGTAACCAGTTTCAGGAACAGACTCATGTCATCCTGATTCCACTCCAGCATTTCTTCACGCTCGGAGCGGGTACTGTCGGAAGAGAAGCTGACCACACTGGTCTCGATGGTCAGGTCGTTGCGATCGTCTTCTGACTCGAAGGGCACAACCATGGACACCATGCAGAAGCCTTCACTTGATTCTGCACTCAGGCGCCAGAGAAAAGGAATATTGCCGGAGAGTTCAACCATGATGCTTAAGACCCACGAAAAAGCTGGTAGTGGTACGATAGCACTTGTGCCCGGATTGCACCAGTGGAAATCCGGCTCGCGCTTTGATGACAAAGCACTATATATGGGCACGGGGGTAACATTTCAAGACCCGAAATGGGTCATCCCTTCTCATTTCGCGACATCAATGACACCAGCCACCGAACGATAGCAAAAAAACCGAAGATGACTGTTGACGGCACTCGACGACTATGGTCGTTTTTGTGTTCAATGTTGTCCACAGAATCTGTGGATAAGTCTGGTGATAACTTGAAAAGAAAAGCCCAAAGCACCGGTAAAATGGTAGCTTGAGTTAATTTGATCAAAATTTAACCAACTTATTTATTGATATTTTTCAATGCTTTAGCATATTTTTAGGCGTTAATTTTAAAATTCGCAAACTTTGACACAATTGATTGACAGTCCTGACACCGATGTGCATAAAACCTGTTCTTTCTCACAGGCGACTGCAATTGATGCCGTTTTCTCTATGTTTTTCCAAGGGTTTTTTTGACTATAATACCGGGCAACAACCAACTGGCCAAAACGGATGCAATCCGCCCCATGAAACGCACTCTGATTATTCTCACTGTCATCGGCTGCCTGGTCGTTGCCGCCCTGTTCTCCCGCTCCCTGTATCAGCAGGATGCAGCGGTGGAACAAAGCAGTGAACTGGTGATGATGGTAACCACCGACTTCCTGGTCAACTGGGATCCGGAAACGGTCAGAGAACATGGCAGTGCCGAACTGCTTGGCAGAGAGAGTGCAGACCAGTTACAGCGACGTTACCTGCCAATGAGTCGACGTTTGGGCGCATTGCAGGAAATTTACGACATCAAGTACGAGGTTGACATTCCCGGCTGGTGGCAAGGCGAGGCGCCAGCCAGAGCCTCTTACAGCATGCTCGCGAGATTCGAATCCGAAGTGGCGACAGTCAGCGTTCAACTGATCCGACAAGGTGATCGCTGGCTGATCAGCCACTACAATATCGAGCCACCAGCCATAGCCGCGTAATGCCTCGCTTCAAAGCCCTGTCAATTGCCACTTACCATTGCCAGTTCTAAGAATCATGATCTTTGCTGGCATTATCGCGTGATGCCGATGGCGCTGAACCCGGCAACAACTTACGCCACATCAGGCCAAGACCTTTTATCAGTAATACCAACATCATCGCTGCCAACATCGCGGCCAGCAACACCAGCGCACTGCCAACCAGAAACCAGAGCAGCTCCGCGCCGGGAATATTGTAGGAAACCGCCAGCGCGTAAATCGAGCCCAGCGCAATGATCACTCCGCCGATCACGGCCCGGTTACGACGTGAAATTCTGTATCTGGATTTACTCAAAATCTGGTCCTTTTGGTTTGCCACCGATGTCCGTAAAACTTTCCGTACACAGGGGATACTGGCTACAACCCCAGAACATACCATTTTTACCGCGCCGTTGTTTCAGCAGATGACCGCAGCGGGGGCAGCGCCAGGCCGCCGCCGGCTTGCCGTTGGCATCGGGCAATGTCACCTTGCAACCCTTATTGTACCCGGTGCAGTACCAATAATCGTCACGCGCCGATCGTGCGCTGACATCGTCTGTCGTGGCATCAGGCTTTGCTTTGGTCTGTGCGTGCACCAGTGGCCGCGTACACACCGGACAGCGATAACGTTCATCAGGCGTATCCGACGGATGCCCATTCAGGTCATAGAGTTTTTTATCGCACGCCGGGTAGGTGGTGCAGCCCCAGAACGGCCCCATCTTGCCGATGATGCGACGCATAGGATTGCGACAGCGCGGGCAATAGTACACTCGCTGCGTGATGGCTGCACCGGCGTCCTCTGTTGATGCCGGTTTGTCCGGTTCTATGCCGTCAAACAGATCTGCACACATGCGTTTCGCCTCGATGTCAGATCTGATTTCCGCTCAGACCTGCGTCGCGTCGTCAGATTGTTGCTGTGCCTGTTGCAGTCGCGACTGCAGACTTTGCAACAGCTGCGTATTTTCCTGCGCTGTGCCCACTGTGATTCTCAACTTGTCACGCAAGCGTGGCTGATCAAAGTATCGCACCAGAATGCCATCATCCTTCAACCCCTTGTATAGCTGCTGCGCAAGTTCTTCGCCACTTGTGGGTGATGTCGGCTCACTGTCGGGTACAGTAGCCAGCACAAAATTGCTCTCGCTGGGAATCACGGCAAAACCCATGCTGTTAAGCTCTGCGCTCAGACGTCCACGTTCGTCACGAACTTTCTGCCAGTTCACTGCTGCCTCGTCACGGGCAGCGAGTGCCGCCGTCGCCAGATGCTGGGACAAGGCATCAGTATTATAGCTGTCCCGGGTTTTATAGAGCATCGGCGCCAGCAGGGACGCAGAACCAATGCCATAAGCGAATCGCAGCCCCGCCAGCGAATAGCCCTTGCTCATGGTACGCAAAAACATAACATTGTCGAATTCGTGCACCAGTGGCACCGCATTGTAGTTGCATAGCGGGTCAATAAAATCGACATAGGCTTCATCAATGACCAATACACCCTTGAATTCCGCAGCGATTTCGCGCAAACGGGACACCGGCAACAATTGTCCGGTTGGCGCATGGGGATTGACCACGAATGTCAGTCTGGTGTCGGCCGCATTCAGCTGTGCGGCAAAATCCCGGGGCAGTGACCAATCCTTTTCCAGATTAACACGACTGACCTTACAGCCCTGCACCGCCGCCAGCACGGGGTAGAGCGAGTAGCTTGGCTCGGCCATCCCCAGAGTCTGCCCCGCATCCACAAACGTAGTAATCGCCAACCGTAACAATTCGTCACCACCATTGGTCGCCATGATGTTATCGCGGGACACACCATGGGCGGCCGCAGCGACATCCCTGAAGCCATTGGCAAAGGGTTGTGGGTAACGGCGCAACTCGTCCACGCGAAGATTCTTCAGAACCTCAGCGACCGACGCAGTCGCCGGATACGGATTCTCATTGGTATTGAGCTTGATCACCTGCTTTTGAGCAGGTTGCTCGCCCCAGGTGTATCCCGCCATTTCACGGATGTTCGGTCTTTCGTAAGTCATACTCGGCTCTGCCTGTTATCGACTGAATCTGGTTCCTGTGTTCATTTACGGCACATAGGTCAATGTGCGGTTGGTCCAGCCCCGGCGCCAGCGTTCTTCACCACGCTCCGTGGGGGCGTTGGCAATGCGACGCGCCAACACCTGCTGCGCCGCTCCTGCAAACTGCTCGAGCACCTTGCCATCATCGACGGTGGCTGACATGGTTTCCAGTACCTGCAGCAAACCCCAACCCTGACCCTGATAACGTTCGCTGACGGCAGTGCCCTCGCCTTTGAAATTGACGTAATCAATCAGCGCATACATGCCATGTGGCACCTCACTGTTGGCGACACGATAGAATTTATCAGCTATGACATCGGGCTGATCGCTGGCAGCCATCAGGGCCGACAGGCTCCGCGCCATGCGACGGACGATAAATTCAGCCTGAATGCCCCGGGTCTCGTTGAGAAACACACGCAAGGCTTGCATGCGGGGACTGTCAATATCGGCCAGAAATGCGTCGCGATCGGGCCACGGCGACGCCCAACCGGGCAAACCGGCAATCCACTCCGGCAGATCAACGCCACGTGCCACATAATAACCCAGCAGATCCGGAAAACTCTCCACGAACCGCTCTTGTTGGCCCTGGCGGTACCAGATAAAGTGCCCAATACCCAGGGATGGAAAATCCTCTCCGACATTCCAGCTGGTCAGGCATGACAGCTGACGGTTACATTCATTCTGAAATATCTGGTCGGCAACCCAGTCGGCCTGCGACGCGCTCAGCGCCGGTATGCGCTCATCACCCCATACCTGAGCGGACATCACCAGCAGCACCAGGGCTGCCAGCAGAGTGCCTGCACTTTTGTACATTCTGTACCTCATAAAACGGCCTTTCACATGCCACACCGGCCGGCACCGGCAATGGTAAAGTGGTCTGGTCAAGCGTAACCCGGTCAATCGAGCCGGCAGGAAAGAATCAAAGCGTCTTCCCGAAACGAGCTGCCTGGCTCGCTAGGGTAATAGTGCCTGCGTTCACCCACCTGCACAAACCCCACTGAGTAATACAATGCGCGCGCAGATTCATTGGAGGGGCGAACTTCCAGAAAGCAGGTATCCGCTCCCAGCTTGCGTGCTTCCGCCAACAGATGTTGCAGTATGCGCCGCCCGTAAGCATTGCGCCGTGAGCCAGGATGCACGCATAAAGTCAGCACATGACTCTCGCCCACGGCGGCACTGAGCACACCGTGGGCGAGTATACGATCACGGGTCGCCAACACCCAGCACTCATACCCTGCCCGCAGGCAATCCAGAAAAATGCGCTTGCTCCAGGGGTTGGGATAGGACACTTCTTCATTGTGCACCACGAAGTCGAGATCGCTGGGCCGCATGCGACGGCATATCACCTGGCTTGGGTCAGTCATTGTCTGAAACATTGAATCTGCAAAATTGTCCTGTGCGAAATATTATTCGACGCCGCGGTTCAGGCGGTCCCGCAATGACTTCATGGCCTGCCAGGCAGAGCGTTTCAGTTCCTGATTGGCATCCATCGCATGCAGTGAATGGGTCCGCAGCATGGCAAACCCGAACTGCCGGTGAACAAACAAAGCGCCGTTGAGATCTTCGTCGGCCGCAGCCTTGTCGCCATACAGGAACGGCGGCGTATCATCCGCCAGAATCAGCAGCATGGCCGATGGCTGCTCGCGCAGGCGGCGCGCCACAAAACCATCAACGGCCTGACGCGCTGCCAGTCGGCCAGTGGGCAGACCCAGGTCGCCCGGAAATGGCCAGTGGAAAGTATGCTCCTGCAATCGCAGATCTCTGAAGTCCGGGTTCAGCGCAGCCAGTATCCGTTTCAGCATTTGTCCGCAGGCACTGTTCAAACGATCTGCACCTGACGGCATCATGGCCAACACGGACAGCCGTTTGTCGACATTGAACCAGCTAAAGGCAAAGTCCGGCACTGACTCGTTGGCACCAGATGCCTCCGGGTCGGCCTGGGCACCGGTATTTTGTTCTGCCCTGACAATAGTATCTGCAGGTGCAATCTGCGCTTTCACCGACGCTGACGTTGATTTAGACCCGGGCGCCAGGGCCGCCTTTAACTCTGCTGGGATCTGCTGGCCCCGCCCCTGATTTCCTGGCTGGCTTTCTGCCTGACTACCTGGCTGGTAGCGGTCTGTCTCCACAGATGGGTGCGCTGCCGGCTCGACGGCACCATCGGCGCGGGGCTGGCCTTGTGCAGCAACATTCTGCACATCCGGCTGCACATCCGGTTCAACCGCGAATATGTCAGCATCGTGCGACGGCCCCGCACCAGGCATTCCTACACGCGGAAACCAGCACTGTATGCCCATTTCCCGCAACAAGGTTTGTCTGCGATTTTCCGTCGCCATCAAGGGCTCCACCATGTCTTGCAGATAGGTCTTTCAATTAGGTCCTGCACATCAGGATATGTGCAGCATTATAAAGCAGAGCAGACCGTATGCACCAAAGCTATCTTGCGAGAGTGCCATAATCAGGCACCGACAAACAATTGTACGGCCGCCGCAAACATGTTTGAATCTAGTCTTTTAAGAGCAAGGTATGACCCTATGAAAGCGTTGTTATGCAAATCCTACGGCCCTCCCGAGAATCTTGTTCTGGAAGAGGTCGCTGATCTGGAACCTCTGCCAGGCGAAGTGATTGTCGATGTGTATGCGGCATCGCTGAATTTCCCTGATACCCTGCAAATTCAGGGTAAGTACCAGTTTCAGCCGCCCATGCCATTTTCGCCTGGCTCTGAAGTGGGCGGTGTCATCTCTGCGGTCGGTTCTGACGTGGAAAGCTTCAAAGTAGGCGATCGCGTCATGGCAACGCCTTCTATCGGCGGCATGGCTGAACAGGTCAAGGTACCACAGACCGGTCTGCGCAGAATTCCGGGCAGCATGGATTTCAAGACGGCAGCGGGATTCGCCATGGTCTACACCACCTCGTACCATGCGCTGAAACAACGCGCCGCTATCAAACCCGGCGAGACCTTGCTGGTCCTGGGCGCCAGCGGTGGTGTTGGCATGGCGGCAGTTGAGCTGGGCAAACTGATGGGCGCGCGCGTTATCGCAGCCGCCAGCAGCGATGAAAAGCTGGCGTTTGTGAATCAGGCGGGGCCAGATGAACTGCTTAACTACGGGGACGGTGAGCTCAAGGAGAAAGTCAAAGCCCTGACCGATGGCAAGGGCGCGGACGTGATTTACGATCCGGTCGGCGGGGACCTGTTTGACCAGGCCACACGCTGCATCAACTGGAACGGCCGCCTGCTGGTGGTAGGTTTCACCAGTGGCCGTATTCCGTCCTACCCAGCCAACCTGGCACTGCTCAAGGGCAGCGCGATGATGGGGGTGTTTCTGGGCCGTTTCCGCAAGGAGGAGCCGGAGGCATACGAGCAGAACTTCCAGGAGTTGTTCGATATGTATACGGCGGGCAAAATCAAACCCATCGTGACCAAGTCCTTTGCCTTCGATGACTACATCGCCGCGTTCAACGTGTTCCGCGAGCGCAAGGTCATGGGCAAAGTCACCTTCGAGATCCGTTCGGAGTAACTGACTCCAGGTCGATTGCACTAGCCCTTTGGGTGGTGGGTGGCGGCTTGAGTAGCGTATGCGACCCTTGGACGGTCGCATCCGAGCCCCCCAGGGATGGGTTCACGGGCGTCTACGAAAGCCGCCACCCACCACCCAAAGGGCGACCCAAAAACGAGTCCCGCTTGCAGCTGAACAGGCCCACACCGACACCCCCTCAACCGAACGGTTGCACACCAATTCAGCATTGATGCGGCCTGCCGACAGATCTGAAAGACAACCGCTCTTGATTCCCCTTCCCGGCTCCGTATAATGCTGCTCTTTCGTTTTCAGCATTCCGGCGACAAAATCATTATGCTTACAGCACAACAAATCGAACAAGATCTGGCCAAATTAAAAGACATCGTCATCAAAATGCGCGATCCCGCCGGACCGCTGGGCATCAAAACCGTCACTATCGACGGAGTCGAACAGACCGTTTTTGCCAACATCCCGCAGAATCTGCGCGACATCTACAGGCTGGGTCTCAACGCCGCCGACAAAGACTTCCTGGTTTACGAAAACGAACGCCACACCTTTGCCCAGACCCTCAGCATCGCTGAAAACATCGCCCAGGCTCTGATCAACCAGTACGGCATTCAAAAAGGCGACCGCGTTGCCATCTGCTCCCGCAATTACCCCGAATGGTGCATGGCCTACATGGCCGTTACCATGATTGGTGGCATCGTGGTGCCGATGAACTCCTGGTGGCAAAGCAGCGAACTCATGTACGGACTTAAAGACAGTGGCGCCAAGGTGCTGTTTGCCGATCAGGAGCGCATCAACCAGCTGCAGACCCTGCGAGACCCGGTCGATGTCAACATTATTGCCATCAAACCCGATGCCGGCACAACCGGATTTCCAGAGTTTTACGCCCTGGCCGATACCGCAGCCAACGGGCCACAGCACGATCTGAATGCCATCGAACTGGCCCCGGAAGACGACGCCTCCATCATGTACACCTCCGGCTCTACCGGCACTCCCAAAGGCGTATTGTCCACCCATCGAAATATTGTCAATGCCCTGTACAGCTGGATCTTCGGCAAAGAGGCAACGGACACCCTGCGCCCCGAACTGGTGGACAGCAACCCCGAGTTCGACCCGGGCATTCTTTCCAACGTGCCCCTGTTCCATGTCACCGGTTGCCATGCCCAGTTTCTGGTCAGCTTCGTCTACCTGCGCAAATTTGTCATGATGTATAAGTGGAATGCCGAAAAAGCGCTTGAACTGATCGAAAGCGAACGACTCTCGGTACTGCACGGCGTGCCCACCATGACCTGGGAAGTGATGCACTCACCCATGTTCGACAAAACCGACCTGCGCAGTCTGCGCACCGTGCAAAGCGGCGGCGCCTCACGCCCGCCAGGTCATCTGACCATGATGCAGAAAAAATTCGATACCATTGTACAGCCAGGCCTGGGTTACGGACTGACCGAAACCAATGCCATAGGTGCCACCATTACCGGCGCCTTTTACCTTGCTAAACCCGAGAGCACCGGACGTCCGACACAACCGGTCACCCAGATTCGTATTGAAGACCCTGACGGCAACGTTCTGCCCGATGGTGAAACCGGTGAAATCTGTATCAAGGGTGCGACTGTCATGAAAGCGTACTGGCAGCGACCCAAAGAGACCGCCGAGGTTATCATCGACGGCTGGTTCCACACCGGTGATATCGGCCTGTTGGATGAACACGGGTTCCTGGTCATCAAGGACCGTGCCAAGGACATCGTCATCCGTGGCGGCGAAAATGTCGCCTGCGCTGAAGTTGAATATGCCCTGTCCGAGCACCCGGATGTGTTTGAAGCAGCTGTCTATGGCCTGCCTGACGAACGCCTGGGCGAGATTGTGGGTGCTACAGTCATGATCAAACCCGGCGCGGCATTGAGCCAGACAGATCTGCAGGACTTCCTGCGCGAACATATTGCCCACTACAAGGTGCCCAGCCACATCTGGTTTGAGACCGAGCAGCTGGAACGCATCGCGTCGGGAAAAATTGCCAAGAAAATCCTGCGCGAACAGGCTATCCAGCGCCTGCACGGGGGCTGACACGGCGTCGCCACTGTTTGTCACACGCAGGTAAAGACCCCATTCTCACCTGCGTGTGACCCCCGCCACACGGCTTGAAAAAAAGTTTTTAAAGCTATTGCATTCTGCGATTTTATAACCATAATCCGCTTCGTGAAGGCCGGTCCGGTCAAATCGCTCCACAAGGGCCTTTTGGCAGGCGTAAAACCTGCTTCATGCAATCTGATATCCCGCCGATAACCAGATTGCCGGATGGTGACTGACGCTGTAATCCATCGCGGTCACGTGCTCATAAGGATTCCGCAACCGGAATTTACGAGAGAGGTTTCACATGAAAAGTCATTCGTGGGACGAATTAAACGACAGTGCAAAGGATTTTTTTGATGCCGGCGCATTTTTACCGGAAGCCGACTTTGATGACGAGCCCCAGGACAAACACGGCCAGCGCCGTCGTCTGACCGAGCTGCGACGTCGGACCGAAGAGCGCCTGGACTGGAAACGCATGTACGGCGATCTGCAGTTCGACGAAATGGAAGACTTGCGCTTCTCGGGCGACAGTTTCAGCACCGATTATGTTGACGAAACGGACGACCTGATAGACGATTAAGTACCAAAACAAGTGAAAGGAGAACGCCACCCGGCGTTCTCACTCAGGGGCTTTCACAAAGCCGGGAATGTATGACTTATTGCGTAGCCATTGCGGTAGATGCAGGCCTTGTGTTCTGTTCAGATTCACGCACAAACGCCGGTATTGACCGGGTCAGCACGTACAGCAAAATGTTTCGTTTTGGTGTCGATGGCCAACGTCAGTTCGTGATCCTGTCCTCGGGCAACCTGGGCACCACCCAGGCCACCATCAGTCGTGTCAAACGCGATATCAAAGAACGTGCCATTCAAAGCCTGTTGACCGTGGAAAACATCAGTGAAGCAGCTGATTATCTCGGCAGCATCAGCCGCACCGTGCAGGAAAAGCATGATGCGCACGGCGCCGGCTTTGAAGCCAGTTTCATCATCGGCGGGCAGGTTGCCGGCAAAAAACACCGCATCATGATGGTCTATCCCGAAGGCAATCACATTACCAGCTCCCACGACACACCTTATCTGCAGGTCGGTGAAAGCAAGTACGGCAAACCCATACTTGATCGCATTCTCACGCGTGATCTGAACCTGGACACGTGTGCTCTGTGTGCACTGGTATCCATGGATTCGACCATGCGCAGCAACCTGAGTGTGGGGCCACCCATCGAAATGCTGGTCTACCGCACCGATACATTGACGCTGGACACGCCGCTGCGTTTTGATGAGGACAGTGAGTTCCTGCGCGAAGTCAAACGCAGCTGGGATCAGCGCTTAAAAGAAGCCTTCCGCCAGATGCCGCCCTTCGCCTGGGCCGCCGCCTGGGACAAAAACCCCGGCCGCGCCGTCAACTTCAACGACGACCTGGATTAATTAAATCTCCTCAAAAGCGTAAGATTATTCGTGATCGATTGGCCACGCTGGTCGTGACTGGGTGGCACCTTCAGGGGACGCCGTGAACCCATCCTTGGGGGCTCTTATGCGGCTTCCCTGCCGCATAAGCCCCTTCAGTTGCCACCCAGCCCCGACCCGCTTGTGCAAGCCTGCCACTGAATTTGATCCAGGCCGTGGATGTGGAGGGGGTTGTGAGCGAGGGTGTAGCTGACCGCCATGGATGGCGGAAATGCGGGCTGTGCAGGAGCAACAACCCGCCGAGGAACCTCCCCCTCTGCAGCCACGAGCCGCTAGGCGTTGACCCATGTTTCCATAGATCTGTTTTACTTAACGGGCCTGTTTCAAACGGGCGATGCGCTCACTCAGGGGCGGGTGCGTCATGAACAGTTTGGAGAAGGTATCGCGGGCCTTGTTGTTGATGCCAAATGCCACCAGCTCATCCGGCAGATGGTTAGGCTGCCCCGCCTGCAGACGCTCCAGCGCCGCAATCATGTTTTGCCGACCAGCCAACGCTGCGCCGCCCGCATCCGCGCGGTACTCCCGCTGACGGCTGAACCACATGACAATGGTTGAGGCCAGGATACCCAGCACCAGTTGGGCAACAATCGAGGTAATCCAGAACGCCGGACCATGGCCCTGCTCCGTTTTGAACACCACCCGATCAACAACATGGCCTATCACCCGGGACAGGAATATCACGAAGGTATTGACCACGCCCTGTATCAGCGCCAGCGTCACCATATCGCCATTGGCCACATGGCTGATCTCGTGAGCCAGCACCGCTTCTGCTTCCTGCTTGGTCATCTTGCCCAACAAACCCGAGCTCACGGCGACCATGGAACTGTTTTTGGTCGCCCCGGTGGCAAACGCATTGACATCGGGGGACGGGAAAATCGCTACTTCCGGCATCGCAATGCCAGCACGCTTGGCCTGATCCGCCACGGTGGTCAGCAGCCATTGTTCGGTGGCATTGCCAGGCTGGGTTATGATCTTCGCGCCGGTTGACCTTTTGGCCATCCATTTAGACAAGGCCAACGAAATGAACGAACCACCAAAACCGATTACTGCAGAAAACACCAACAAAGCATTCAGATCCAGCCCACTGCCGCTTTCATCCAGAATGCGCTCAACGCCCAACAGACGCAGAACCAGACTCAGCACCAGCACGATGGCGAGGTTGGTCAACAGAAACAGCGCGATTCGCTTCATATAAAATTCCTCAATCTACTGCCGTATCAATAACTTTATCGTATAGCGGGGCCACCTTTGGCATATCCTTGAACAGGGAGTGAAAGTGCTTTTGCACCCGCGCCATGTTGATAACAGAGATACCACTGGCAAACCCGAACCATACATAAAGACCGTTCAAATCACGAAACATCGCAGGCATATAATGGGGGCCGGCAATGGTGCCTTCAAGGTAGTGCTGGTACAAGGTCGGAATATCGTCCAGCGTCACTTTGCCGACAAACAGCATGGGCAGTATTTCCGGTACACCGGAATGGATGGCGCTGCGGATAAAGTTCACATTTTCCACGAAACCACGCAGGTAAGACAAGTCCTTGGTGAAGACAGAACCACCGCGCAAGGTGCCGCCACGAAACACTCGCTGAGTGATTTTATAGGCATCCTTCTCTGGCATATCCCGGTCACAGAAAAAGCGATAGACCTCTATAAAGTCTGCACCCTGCTCCGCCATGTCCACAGCGACCACGCGGTCACTGACCTTGAGCGCCCGGCGCGGATACGAGCTGAAGGTCAGCGTTTCCATCAGCACCGCCAGCCCTTCCTGACAGGCCGTCACCCGCGGCGACCCCACACTCAGCCAGCTCGCCCAGGGCTGCTTGCGCCCGTTGAGCGTGGTGCCGACATGCACCCAGCCTTCGTGGACTTCCAGCACCTGCAGATCGAACTCGGTGAATTCAGCATCCTGGTTGATCTTGATGTAGTCACCACCAGCCGCCGCATCGGAGACAATGCCATCACTGAGAATGACACGGATATCGCCGGGTTGAAAATAATTGCCCAGGCGTTGTTGCAGGATGTCGACTGCGCTCGCCGCCGGGATATTTCTGTCATAGGGACGCGACAGGTGCGCCGCTGCCGGCAGGGAAAATATCTCGCACAGATTTTCTCCCAGTTGCCGCAGTGACTTGCGGTCGCCACGCAGATGATCCCGGGCCGACCCATACAGCTCACGGCTGTAGCGACCAAAGTCAACCGTGCCACGTGTCCGTAACAGCTCAATAACCAGCAGGTACTGGTCAATGGTATCGCACAAGATGCCACCAAGCCCGTCCTTACGACCGAGTTTACGCTGCACGTCACGGCGTAAGCCCAGAAAACGATCACGCAGGGTATCCGGATCAAAATCGAGTTTGATGCGCTGATAATAGGCCAGATCCATGTCCGGCATCTTATTGCCATTGCTGGCCAGAAACTGCGTCTGTGCCGAGGCCGGCCACTTGATGGCGTCCAGTATCCGTATGGGCCGCTGCAGTTCGATCAGTTGGTCAGAGAGGACTTTAACGCGCTGCTGATAGTCGGCCAGGCTCATCCTTTGTCGTCCGCAGCACGGGTGACCACGACCGCTTTGATATTGGTAAACTCATGGATCCCAAAGCGGCCCAGCTCGCGCCCGTAACCAGACGCCTTGATACCCCCAAAAGGCATACGGGGATCGGACTTTACAAAATCATTGACCGCACAGGCACCGGCCTGCAATTGCTCGGAGGCAATCTGTTTGCCGCGCTCGTGATCGCGGGTAAACACCGCCGCGCCCAGACCAAACATGCTCTGATTGGCCAGCGTGATGGCATCTTCATCACTGCGGGCGCGAATCAGCGCGGCAACCGGGCCAAACAGTTCTTCGTCGAACGCCGGCATACCCGGGCGTACCTCGCTCAGGACCGTGGGTGAATAAAACGCCTTGTCGCGCTCACCTCCGCACATCAGAACAGCACCTAGACGAATACTCTCGGTAACTTGCGCTGCCAGATCTTTACACAAATCCTCACGTGCCTGCGGGCCAACATCGGTTTCCCTGTCCAGCGGATCCCCCATTTTTTTTCGTGCCATCGCGGCAGTCATTTTCTCGGCGAACTCGCCATAACGTTTGGTGTGCACGATAAAACGTTTGGCCGCGATACAACTCTGACCGTTGTTCAGCAAACGGCTGGTCACACACTTCTCCACTGCCAGGTCGACGTCGGCGTCTTCAAGGATGATATAGGCATCGCTGCCACCCAGCTCCAGTACGGTTTTTTTTAGTACCCTGCCTGCGGTGGCGGCGATCTTGCGCCCGGCCTCGGTGCTGCCAGTAAAGGTCACCGCTTTCACGACCGGGTGTTCAATCAAGGCAGCCGCTTTGGCGCCAGGCACCAGCACGGTGCGCAGCAGATTTTCTGACAGCCCGGCGTCAAGCAGCAGTTGTTCGATGGCCAGCGCACAACCGGGCACATTGGACGCATGTTTAAGCAATACAGCATTGCCCGCCATCAATGCCGGTGCCAGGAAGCGGAACACCTGCCAGTACGGGAAATTCCACGGCATGATGGCCAGCACCACACCTAACGGTTGGTATGACACAAACCGTTGCACACCGTCATCGTCTTGCGTTGGCAGGTGCTCATCCACCAGCATTGCAGGCCCCTGTTCTGCATAATAGTCACATACCCAGGCACACTTCTCGACTTCCGATTCGGCGCTGGCCAGCGTCTTGCCCATCTCCTCAGAGGCCAGTCTCGCCAGTCTGCCCTGCTGTTTGCGCAACTGCACCGCCAGATCACTCAGGGCTTGCGCCCTCGCCTGCAAACTGGTTTGCTGCCATTGTTGCTGCGCCTGTTCAATGCTGTCCAGTACCGAATCAAGACGGGTCAGGTCAAATACATCGTAAGTAGCCAGGTTTTGGCCGGTATACGGATTAGTACTGTTTATCTCGCTCACTTTCTTGCTCACCTTTACCTCATATCCAGTTTGTCTCACGAAAACCACCTGCTCAACGAATGTTGGCAATAGCAAACATATCAGTCGTGCGGGGCCAGCATGTCACGGGGATCAACCTGCCTGTCGAACGCGTCGCCGTCCATAAACGACAAGGCCAGCACCGCCTCGCGCAGACTGAGCTGATTTTCATCCGCGTAACGTGCAGCCTTGGCGGCTTTTTCATAACCTATCGCCGGACTCAACGCGGTCACCAGCATCAATGAGCGCGACACATTCGCCTGCAGTTGCTCACGATTGGCTTCGAGTCCGCGCAGGCAGTGTTGCTCGAAACTTAACATGGCATCTTTCAACAGACCAATCGATTCCAGCACTGTGTGAATAATGACCGGTTTGAAAACGTTCAATTGAAAATGCCCCTGGCTGCCTGCGACACCAACCGTTGTCTGATTGCCCATCACACGCACACACACCATGGTCAACGCCTCAGCCTGCGTCGGGTTGACCTTGCCAGGCATGATCGAGCTTCCCGGTTCGTTGGCCGGCACGCGCAGTTCTGCCAGACCACAACGGGGGCCGCTGTTCATCAGGCGAATATCACTGGCCATTTTGAACAGCGCCGTGGCCAGCGTGTTGAGCCGGCCATGTAAATCCACCAGCGCATCATGCCCGGCCAGAGCCATGAACTTGTTTTCCGCTGGTATAAACGCAATACCGCTCAGCTCACTGATGCGTTCGACGACTGTCTTTGACCAGGCCGGATGCGTGTTCAGCCCGGTGCCGACCGCGCTGCCGCCCAGCGCCAGTTGCTGCACCGACGGTAGAGCAGCCAGCAGTTGATCGCGGGCAAACACCAGCTGCGCACTGAAAGCGGAGAATTCCTGCCCCAGTGTCATCGGTGTTGCGTCCATCAGGTGGGTGCGGCCACTTTTCAGAATATCGTCAAAGGCTCGTACTTTGTCATCGACGCCTGCGATCAGTATTTCCAGCACGTCCAGCAAATCCCGCATCGCCTGCGCAGTAACTACATGCATGGTAGTAGGAAACACATCATTGGACGACTGCGACATATTGACGTGATCATTGGGGTGCAGCGGCTGGTAGGCGCCACGTACATGTCCTGCAAGCTCATTACCGCGATTGGCAATGACTTCATTGAGGTTCATATTGGTTTGAGTACCACTGCCGGTCTGCCAGACCGATAGCGGAAACTGATCGTCATGGCGCCCCTGGGCAATTTCGTCACAGACCGCAGCAATCAGCCCAGCCTGTTTGGCAGGCAGTTTCCCCAACGCCTGATTGGCCTGTGCCGCTGCTTTTTTCACCAGGGCAAAGGCACGGATAAAGTCGGTGGAAAAGCGCTCCCGGCCAATCCTGAAATTGTGCAGGGAACGTTGCGTCTGCGCGCCCCACAGCACATCATCGGCCAGCTCAACCGCGCCCAGGCTGTCATGTTCGGTTCTCATATCGCCCCCGGCTTAATGCCGATTCAGCCCATCAGTTTTCCGGCAACAAAGGGCATGATGCCGCCACTGTTGTAGTAATGAACTTCTTCAGCTGTATCAAGGCGACACAGCAGATCGACGCGCTGCTCCGAACCGTCTGTGCGGGTCACCACCATGGTGACGGTCATGCCTGTTGATATGGTTTCAAGCCCTTCCAGGGCGATGGTTTCACTGCCATCGATGTTCAGGCTCTGGCGGCTGACGCCGTCCGGAAACTGTAATGGCAATACCCCCATGCCGGCCAGGTTGGAGCGGTGAATGCGCTCAAAACTCTCCGCCACCGCTGCGCGTACCCCCAACAGTCGGGTACCCTTGGCGGCCCAGTCACGGCTGGAGCCAGTGCCGTATTCTTTACCGGCAATCACTACCAGAGGCGTCTTGCGCTGCTGATAGGCCATTGCCGCATCATAAATACTCATCTGTTCACCATCGGGCATCAGGCGGGTTACACCGCCTTCCACCCCGTCCAGCATCTCGTTGCGAATGCGGACGTTGGCAAAAGTACCGCGCATCATCACCTCATGGTTACCCCGACGCGAGCCGTAAGAGTTGAAGTCTTCCTGCTGTATGCCTTTTTCAATCAGATACTTGCCCGCAGGCGTGTTGCGGCCGATCGCGCCGGCCGGTGATATGTGGTCTGTGGTCACCGAATCGCCCAACAGCGCCAATATGCGGGCGCCTTTTATATCACCAGGTTCGGGAAGCAGATCGGGCGAGAAAAATGGCGGGTTCTGAATATAGGTCGACTCGTCATTCCACTGGTAAGTTGCCCCCTCGGCGGTAGGCATCGCGTTCCACTCTTCATTGCCGCTGAACACATCGGCATAATCTTTGGCAAACATATCGCGACTGACTGTTGCTACCGCTTTGGCGATGGTTTGAGTATCGGGCCAGATGTCACGCAGATAAATGTCCCTGCCATCCTTGCTGGTCCCCAGTGGCTGAGTGCTCAGATCGATATCTGTCGTGCCCGCCAGCGCATAGGCAACCACCAGAGGCGGCGACGCCAGCCAGTTGGCCCGCACGCGCGGATGTATGCGACCTTCGAAATTACGATTGCCGGACAATACCGACGACACAGTCAGCCTGCCCTTCTCAACAGCTTCCTCAATCGCCGGCGGCAAAGGGCCTGAGTTGCCGATGCAAGTGGTGCAACCATAACCGACCAGGTTGAATCCCAGATCATCCAGGGCATCCTGCAACCCGGCTTTTTCCAGATAATGGGTGACCACTTTGGACCCGGGGGCCAGCGAAGTTTTGACCCACGGTTTCACTTTCAGCCCCAGCGCCAGCGCTTTTTCAGCCAGCAGGCCCGCCGCCATCATCACCGCCGGATTGGACGTGTTGGTGCAAGAGGTAATCGCGGCGATTACCACATCGCCGTCGCTCAGCGACCAGTCTTCACCGCTCACCGCCACCACTTTTTTCTTGCCCTCCGGAAACCCGGCACGCGTAGCCTCTCCTAGTTCAGGCAGGGGCACACGGTCCTGCGGACGATGCGGACCCGCCAGACAGGGTTCTACCGTCGCCAGGTCCAGTACGACTTCACTGGTATAAACCGCCGTGGGCTCGTTGCTACGCCAAAGTCCCTGCAGCTTGCTGTACTGCTCGGTCAGGGCGATGGTTTCCTCGTCACGGCCGGTCAGCTTCAGGTAACGCAGAGTTTCATCATCGACTGCGAAAAAGGTAGCAGTCGCGCCATACTCAGGTGACATATTGGCAATTGTCGCCCTGTCGGCCAGGGTCAGGTCATCAAGTCCGGCGCCGTAAAATTCGACAAACTTACCGACAACACCGTGCTTGCGCAGCATTTCAGCCACCGTTAACACCAGATCTGTCGCGGTAACACCTTCTTTCAGGTGACCATCCAGTCGAACACCGACCACCTCCGGAATGCGCATGGTCAACGGCTGCCCAAGCATGGCAGCCTCGGCTTCAATACCGCCTACGCCCCAGCCCAACACCGCCAGACCGTTCACCATGGTGGTGTGACTGTCGGTGCCCACCAGCGTATCCGGATAGGCTCGCCACTTGCCGTCGCGTTCACTCGACCACACGCAGCGCGACAGAAATTCCAGATTGACCTGATGGCAGATCCCTGTGCCGGGCGGGACGACGCGAAAATTATCAAAGGCCTTTTGCCCCCAGCGCAGGAATTCGTAGCGCTCCCGGTTGCGTTCCATCTCAATGCGAACGTTATCTGCGTAGGCACTGTCGCTGGCAAATTTATCAACCATCACCGAGTGATCTATGACCAGGTCCACCGGATTGACCGGATTCACGCGATCCGGGTCGCCACCTTTACTCGCCACCGCATCGCGCATGGCGGCAAGGTCCACCACAGCCGGCACCCCGGTGAAATCCTGCATCAGCACGCGGGCCGGCATGAACGCGACTTCGTGGTCGGATGAGCGCGTCTGAGGCCAGGCGAGCAGGGTTTTTACGTCTTTTTCAGAGGCAAACCCCTGATCTACATGACGCAACAGGTTCTCCAGCAGTATCTTCAGCGTGACCGGCAATTGTTCTACGCTGCCATAACCGGCTTCCGTCAAAGCCGGCAGGCTGAAATATTCAAAGCTCTTGTCGCCTATAACAAGCTCTCTGCGGGTATCAGTCATTGATTGATCTGCGGTCATGCGCCTACCTCCATTGAATCCGAAGCAGTTCGTCATACGTATCACGAACAAAGGGATTAGAGGCAGTATACCCCACCCGCCGAGATCAGGCGAACCAGTGCTCGCTGGTTTGTACAGCCAATTCACGGTAAGCTATAACTGTCATCACAGACAATGATTTTGTCTTCTCCACCAGCAGAAATCCGCTGCCCTGTGATTTAAAAACACACAGCTAGAGTGCTTCGAGAAAGGTTTTGAAGAACGTAGTAACCCAATCCGCGAAAATCGCTCTGTGCTACGCCGCCATCATTGCGAATATGGCTCATGCGCAATCCACGACGCCCCGGGTGGATGTGGCCGGTGCCGGCGAGGTGCTGACCAACAATATTCGGGTGCACGTCGGCACCCCGGAGGCTCGCTGCGACAGCGGTCAGCGACGGCTCAACCGGCTGCTGCCTGCTATCCGCCGAGATGTCGAACGCGCCGCACAGGCTCTGGGCTATTACCGTGCCACCCACGATATCAGCATCACGCCAGCGGCAAGCCCGGATGCCGCGCAGCCAGAGGCTGGCGGATGCTGGACTCTGGCAATCAACGTCACGCCCGGCGAACCGGTGCTGATTGGCGAGATCAACGTCTCGCTCAGCGACCAGCGTTATGCCGACTTGTTTGCCGAGGTAGAGCAAGAGATTGGCCTGCAGAGCGGCGACAGACTTGTGCACAGTGACTATGAACAGTTGAAATCACGGCTCAGCGCCCAGGCTGTCGACAATGGTTTTTTCTCAGCCCGTTTTACCCGCTCGGAACTGGCGATAGACCTGTCCCGCAACCGGGCAGACATCCACCTTGAGTTCACGCCCGGCGAACGCTTCCGGTTCGGCCGCATTCGCATCAGTCCGCTGGAAGGTTTGTCCGATACCTTTGTATCACGCTTTCTGACGTTTGAAGAAGGCAGTGATTACTCCACTGACGCGCTGATCAAGTTGCGCGAAAACCTGAATGACAGTCAGTATTTCAGTCAGATTGCGGTCACACCGCAGCTCTCGCAGGCCGTTGACAATGAGGTGCCGGTGAATATTGAACTGGCCACCCGGGCCCGCCGGTCCTATTCTGCAGGGGTGGGCGTGAGCACCGACATCGGGCCCCGGTTGCGGCTGGCCTACGAGGATCGCTTCATCAACAGACGCGGCCACCGGCTGAACGCGGACCTGGGCATTTCAACCCAGCAGCAGGATCCAAGTATCAGCTACGTAATACCGCTGCGCGACCCGGTGAACGACAGCCTGCGAATCTCGGGTGGCTTTCAGCGCCTGGAGACCGACACCTACATCACCAACACCTACCGGGGCGGAGTGACCTGGCGCTCAGTGGTGTGGGACAACTGGGTGCAGAATATCTTTGTAAACTATCAGTCGGAACGCTCGGAGCTGACCGATATTGCTGCCGCGGATCGCACCGAAGAACAGGTCAATTCGACCATCACCGGTATCAACTGGACGCGCACCCGTGCCGATGACCCGATCTATCCGAGCCGGGGCTGGCGTTTGTTCGGACAGGTCAGTGGGGCCGAGGAAAATCTGTTGTCGGACATAACGTTTGCCCAGCTTTATGGCAGCGCCAAATTGATTCACAGCATTGGTCCCGGCCGCGTACTGCTGCGCGCCGAAGCAGCAACGACCATCGCCGACGAGGTGCTTGAGCTGCCGTTATCTGTTCGATTTTTCACTGGTGGTGACCAGAGCGTGCGGGGTTATCAGTTTGGTGAACTGGGGGCAACCAACAGTGACGGCGATGTGGTTGGCGGCAAGCACCTGCTGGTCGGCAGTGTGGAATACGACATTCCGGTGGTTGGCGGCTGGCATGCTGCCGTGTTTTACGATACCGGCAATTCGTTTGCCAGCTTTGATGACATAGAACTCAAAGATAGTGTAGGTGTTGGCGTACAGTGGCGATCACCCATTGGCCCGATACGACTCGATGTAGCCCGGGGCCTGGATGATGGCGGTTTCCGGCTGCACATCACCATGGGACCGGACCTGTGACCTCCACTGCAGACTCAAGCAAACCGACACCAGAGCACCAGCCCCGACGCGCGCTGCGCTGGCTGCTGCGCGGGCTGGCAGCTGCTTTCCTGCTGGTACTGATCTCGCTCAGCGCAATCAGCGCCGCACTTGGAACACACCGTGGCAGCCAATGGTTGCTGGCACAGGCCACCGAACTGCTTAATTCCGACACCGTTGTCTTCCGTTACGAAAATGCCGAAGGTACATTCCTGCGTGGCATTGATCTGTATGGCGTGAGTTATGGCAGCGGGGACAACCTGGTCAGAATTGAACAGCTGCACAGCCGCTGGAATCCGATGACATTGCTGGAAGGTGAGTTTCATCTGCAATCCTTGCGTATCGCCGGCGTTCAGGTGGACTGGCACAGTGATCCTGACGCGCCTGCCACCCCACCCATGGTGCTGGACGATGTACTTGAATCCATTCTGCCATTGCCAATTGGGGTGCGCCTGTCCAATGCACGCCTGGATGGCGCTACCATCAATTATGATGACATCAGCTATACCGTCAGCTCCCTGGGGCTGAATGCCTCGCTGCAGGGTCGTACCCTGGATATTCAGCAACTCTCTTTCGACGCTGAACCGGTTGTATTAACCACCGGATTCACGCTTGAGCTGCAATCACCCTACCCCATAAGCGGCGTGGTGGACTGGCAACTGGATGACAGCCTGCTGGAAGGCACCGATGCGCCGAGCGGAAGCCTGTCTCTGAGCGGCGATCTCGACCGGATGCAAATAGAGCATGAGCTATCGGGCCTGACTGACGTAGAATCCAGCGGCGAAGTCCAGCTGGGGCTTGCCCGTCTGCTTAATGCCCAAAGCGAAGCCCTGGATTTGCGCATTGATCTGCAACATACACTTGGTACTCAGACCTTGCCGGGCCCTGGCATGGACATCTTCACGGTGCAGGCACTGACCTTGCGCACCCAGGGCGCACCCGAAGACCTGGCGTTGTTTGCTGCAGCGCGACTGGACGTTGATCTGGCGGAAGATCTGGTACTGGAAACTGATCTCAACCTGCGTGCCGCATTGCGTGGCAGCCAGCTGCGTATAGATGAACTGGCGCTGCGCACCAGCAGTGGCCTGCTGGCTGTTGCAGGTAACGTAGACTGGGCCGACGGTATCTCGATTGACCTGGATTATGAATTGAATGAGCCGACACCCGGCGACTACATTCCCGGCCTGCCGGAAAGCATGGTCATTGAGAACCTCCGTTCCAGTGGCCAGGTATCCTTCACTCAGGCAGCCGCCGACGCATCAGGCGAGGCCGGACAAATGGCGCTAGCGTTCAACAGCGACAATCTGCAGGCAACCGTCAATGATTATCCGCTTACCGGCAATGGACGCTTTGATTTTGACGGTGACACCTGGACGCTGGAATCCTTTGCTCTGCAGACCGGCGAAAACCAGCTGTCACTGACCGCTTCACTGGATGAAGGTAATCGTATAATTGCCAACGCCAGTATTGATGCACCGACCCTGAGCGTTCTGTATCCGGAACTCGAAGGTCGCCTGCATGCCGACGCCACCGTCACCGGCACGCTGACAGACCCGGTGATCGACCTGGACCTGAATGCCAGCAATGTTGTACTGGGCGCCCTCAACATTCCCGAGCTTTTTATCACCGGCCAAAATCGCGGTGGCATGAACGAAATTGAACTGACGACGAATAATATCCGCATTCCAGTAGGTGAGAATGTTGAAACCATCAGCGACGTTCTGCTGCGTTTGCGTGGCCAGCCCGATGCCCACAACCTCCTGCTGCGGATGGATAGTTCGCTGGTCAATCTGCGCCTGAATGCTGACGGCAGTATTGCCAACGGTGGCTGGCAGGGCCGTTTATTGAGCAGCGAAATCGATTCGGACTACGGGCGCTGGCAGCAAACGCAGGCAGCAGATCTGTCGGCGGCTGCCGGTCAGATTACCCTGAGTCCCTTGTGCTGGGACATGGTTGATACCAACCTTTGCATCAACGCCGGGCTGGTGGACAATGAACAGATCGATGCCCGCCTCAACCTGCAAAACTACCCACTGACTGCCCTCAATCATCCACCATCGGAGCAGAACATTGCCCGGATCATGGGCATGGATTTTCACGCTGGTAATAGCGCCAGTGCAGATGTCCGGCTGCCCTTTACCCTGCCTGCCGACATGGCATTGCAGGGCTCTGTCTCACTGGAGGCGACAGTCACCGGCAACATCTCCGACATTAACGCACTGGCTATTGATGCCCGCACTTACAGCGAGGAAGGCAACTTCTATCTACAGTCAGAACCCTCGGCGGACGAAATTGTCGAAGGCGTGATGCCCGAGCCGCTCATCACGGAATTCGTCTGGTCCGATATATCGTTTGACGCGAGCCAGCTGAATCGGGAATGGCAGGTGCTCAGCCAACTGCGTTTTGTACAGAACGATCCAGATAGCACAGCCGCCGCCATGCAAGGGGCTGTCGATGCCAATATTCGCATGACCGAAGCACGCGAACTGGACGGAAATATTCGCCTCGACTTTGATGATCTGGGTTGGGTAGAAGCGCTGGCACCACAGTTAGCCAACGTCACCGGTGAACTGCAAGGGCGACTGAATATTGCCGGGCAACTGGATCAACCGGTCATCGGCAGCGACATCATGCTAAGTGAAGCAGGTTTTGAATTACCAGCGCTCGGGCTGAACATGCAAGCCATCGAAATCACCCTGAGCAGTGACAACTCCGAGCAGTTCGTACTCAGCGGCTACGCAGAATCGGGCACCGGCTCCATGGAGTTCAACAGTGAAATTCTTCAGCCTTTAAACGATAACCGCAGCATGACGCTGCAAATTGCTGGCAGCGATTTTGTAGTCGCTGACCTGCCTGACCTGTCAGTGGCTATCAGTCCGGAATTGCGGGCCACGGCCAGTCAGGACGGCATCGAAGTCAATGGGCAATTACTGATCCCGCGCGTGGATGCACGCATCACCACGTTGCCGGAAAGCGCCGTTGATGTCTCCAGCGACACCATTATAGTGGCGGACGATGTGGCCAGTGACATCCGCAATGCTGCGCAGACCAATCGCGGCATACTGGCGGGCGTTCCGCTGTCCGGCAACATCCAGCTTATTCTGGGCGACGACGTCAATATCGCAGGTTTCGGGTTAAATGCCCGCTTGACCGGGCAACTCGACATCGATCAGCGGCCCAATGCGTCACCCCTGACCTACGGTGAACTTGAAGTGGCGGACGGCAGTTTTGAAATCTACGGCCGTACCCTCACTATTGAGCAGGGCAAACTGTTGTTCATGGGCACCTATGACAATCCGGCCATCGACATCCGTGCCGTGCGCGAAGTCGAGAACATGCGCGTCGGTGTGCAAATGAACGGTACCATTCGTAATATACGCAGCAGCCTGTTTTCAACCCCGACGCTGCCCGACGGCGATATTCTGGCAGTCATGATCACCGGCCGCCCCATAGCGGAAATCGGCACCGAACAGGATGGTAACGCACTGGTCGGCGCCATCACGTCGCTGGGCATCAATCAGGGTCAGGGGCTTACCGATCAAATACAGAATCAGTTGGGGTTGGACACTTTTGCCATCAACAGCCGAGGCGACGTCAATGACAGCAGTCTTATGCTGGGCAAGTACATTACGCCGCGTATTTTCATCCGTTACGCGGTCGGCCTGTTCGAAACCGAGAACAGCCTGGAAATTGACTATACGGTCAATGATCGGGTTAAACTGCAGGCAACATCCGGACAGAGCCAGAGTATAGATTTGACTTACACCGTTGAGCAATAATCACGGCCCGCCCTGCATCAGAACAACTGTCGCTCATCCGGGAGATCCGGTGCCGGGATAACGTCGACTGCCACGGTGAGTTTATGGTCGCCGCCACCGGTCATCACGCCTTTCAAGGGTGTGACATCGGCAAAGTCCCTTCCCCAGCCCAGCACAATGTAACGCTCATCAGGAACACAACCATTGGTTGGATCCACTTCCTGCCAACCCCAGCCTGGAATAAACACCGCCACCCAGGCATGCGTGGCATCAGCGCCCAACAGTTTGTGCTGCCCTGGCGGTGGTGACGTTTCCATGTAACCACTGATATAACGTGCAGCCAGCCCCATCGAACGCAAACAACCGATCAGTAAATGCGCAAAATCCTGACACACACCGCGCCTGGTCTCCAGCACTTCGCGCAGCGGTGTCGCCAGCGTGGTTGAATCCTCATCATAGGTAAATTCATCGAATATGCGTTTATTCAACGCCAGAACTGCATCGTGCAGATAGACACCTGGCGTAAAGTTGGTCTGCGCATACTCTTTCAATGCCGGCTGGCGCATGATAAACGGAGAATCCAGCACAAACAATCGCGCTTCAATACTATCCCGGTTGCCAGTTCGGACAGCGCATGACATCTCGGCCGCCGCCTCTTCCCACCCGGTACCAGAGAAAAAATCCTGCGCCGGCCGCGGCCAGGTTTCAACGGAACTGGTAACCACAACCTCCAGGCTGTTGTGCACCGCCTCAACGGCAAAATAGGTCACCCGATTGCCAAAGAAATCCCGCCGTTCGGACAACCCAATGGGGCCCGGATTGATAATCAACTGTGTATCACTGCAAAGTTGCCAGGGTAGCTGGCGAGGCAGAATGCGTGCCTCATTGTGACTGAGCGTCGCCGGACCGCTGTATTCGTAACGGGTCAAATGTCGTAACGTATATCTCATCAGGGGCCCACCTCCATATTGACCAGCTGACGCGGGGCCTCTACATGGCTGAAATGACTGTGTGACACAGCATTGGACAGCTCCGCCATGGGTTCGATCAGATCATCCAGCAAGGCCATTAATGTGTCACGTGCCTCTTCCGAGTGTTCCAGATCGACAAGACTGTCAATATCAACCAGGTGCAAGGTGCTGGTGGCCTGAATGATCAGCCGGTTCTCCAGATTGCGATAGGAGGTGTTCTCTGCCGTAGACGGTAACCGGGCAACCTGGCGCCCGAGTCGTTTGAGCATATAACCGACGGAGCGCGGATTGGTTTCATCAAACAACAAAAGATCAAGAATGGCAGATGGATGCAGTTGTGAACGATAACGCCGGCGATAGACGGTAAAGTTGTCAGTGGTCGCCAACACCACCTCCCACAAGGGGATGCCCGGTTGATTCGCGGTCAACAGCGCGAGCTTGAGCAACTGCAAAGTCCCCAGCACACGCTCGATGAAACGACCAATATCCAGGAAGCGCCAGCCATAGTGGTGTGGCATGGTTTCATTACACAGACCAAAAAATGCGGCAAGGTCTATTACGATCGCCTCCAGCAGCCGCTGTCCGGCCACCACGCCCTTGGTACGTGCGATATTGTTGCAGCGCTGGCGGATGCTGCCGACCGAACGCCAGGCATCATCTCCCAGATGGTCACGGACAGCACGGCTGTTGCGTACAAAATGACTGAACGTCATTGGCAGCCCGTTTGGCGCCCGATCAGACAACAAATGCAACAGACGATCGCGTGCCAGCAAGTACTCGGCCGAGAAACGTGGATGTTCACCAATGGCCGCCAGCTCCTCCGCCAGTTCCTCCTCATCAGGTGCAACACCAAGGGCGGTCAACAGATCTGGCAACAGGGTCACCACCGCCTCTTGCGGGCTCTCCTGCAGCAATCGACCCAGGGCTTCGCGCAGCAGGCGAGCGCGGATATCCAGGCGTTCGCCATAACGACCCATCCAGAACAGGCTTTCCGCAACCCGGCACGGCAGATCCTTGCCATCCCGCGTAACCAGAATCGGGCCCAGCGCCTGCCGCAACATGCTCACATGCGGCTGGGGAGCATCTGCCAGCACCCAGATGTCTTTTACCACCCGGCTTTTCATCAACGCTGCACCCGGTTCACCTACCCAGGCCAGACCACCTGGCATAATGCGAAAAACATGATCACTGACCGGTTTACTGATATCGTCTGCTTCGATTAACGAGAACAGCCTCAGCGTTGTACTCTGTCGCTCAAAGGTTTTGCTTGAGGGATTGAACCCCGGCGTGACCGCCGCCTGTAACGGTTTTTGGGCGGTAAACAGATGCGGCCGGGTCTGCAGATCCAGTCGCAGAGTCTGCACCGCATCCAGGCTCATCTGATCAACGCGGAACGCTTTTCCGGGTCGCGTAATATCTCGCAACACCCACTCATCCATGGATTCCCTGACCTGATCCAGCGCCTTCGGGTCACCGCACCACAAGGCATCACGACCGCGCAGCATCAGGGTTTCCCCCAGCAGACGCTGACACAGATTGGGCAAAAACGCCGCCAGTGCCGGATGTTCCAGGACACCAGCCCCCAGCGCGTTAACAATGTGTACATGCCCGCTGCGCGCAGCCTGCATCAGGCCCGGCACACCCAACAGGGAATCGGGTCGCAATTCCAGGGGATCACACCAAGGATCATTGATCTGTCGCATGATCACGTCGACCTGATGCAGACCACCGAGAGTGCGGACCGCCACCTGCCCGTCTCGCACCACCAAATCGTCACCTTCCACCAGCTGAAAGTTCATGTAGTTGGCCAGCCAGGCGTGCTCGAAATAGCCGGGACTGCCCGGCCCCGGCGTCCACAAAACGATATTGGGTTCCTGGCGCTGATTGCCGGCCAGGCTGGCCAGGCAACGATGCTGCGCCTGCAGAAAACTGGCCAACCGTTTGATCGGCGCATCGCGGTACACACCAGGCAAGGCACGCGACAGGGTAATGCGGTTTTCCAGTGCATAGCCCACGCCGGCAGGCGACTGGGTCCAGTCGGCCAGTACCTGCCACTGACCCTGACTGTCACGGATCACATCAGTGCCATGAAAGATCAATAGAGGCCGGTGCATTTGCGATGGAGAATCAGCGGCAGAAAACAGGAATCCTGGGTGGGTATAAACCAGTTCCGGCGGCAACAAACCCTCGTTGATCACATTGCGCTCACCATAAAGGTCATCCAGTAACAGCGCCAGCAGCCGACTGCGCTGACGCAGCCCGGCCTCCAGGTACAACCAGTCATCAGTACTGATCACACAGGGCAGGCAATCCAGGCGCCAGGAACGCAGTTGCCCTGGGTCATCCTCATACGGGTTAAAGGTGACCCCGTTCTCATGCAGCAGGCTTTGTGCCTCTTCGCTGCGCGCCACCAGCGTATCAGCACCCATGGCAACAAATTCAGCCACCAGGGCCTGCCAGTGAGCACGTGGCTGCCGGTCCGGGCTGAGTAATTCATCGTGACCACAGTGACCCGGGTAGTCACCAAGCAGGTCGTTCAAAGCAGGATCATTGGTGCCCGAAGGCTGCATATCGTGTACCGCGGTGTGGTTTTATCCTGGATTGGATTGAGTGGATTATAAACCAGTGGCGGGAACACCGGCACGTCTTAGATCCAACGTGTGCGGATAATCCTGTCCCGGCGCCTGCGGAATATGGTCAATCCGGCCGTGGCTGTGACCGTGCGCCCAGAACCGGGCCATTCGCCGCGCCTCGGCTTCATTGGCATTGACCGGGAAGGTTTCGTAATTGCGCCCTGCCGGATGCACCACATGGTAGGTACAGCCACCCATGGAGCGCTGATGCCAGGTGTCAATCAAATCAAAGACCAACGGAGCATGCACTTTGATGCGTGGATGCAACGCCGAGGGCGGCTGCCAGGCCCGATAACGCACGGCAGCAACCGCTTCCCCCGGCACACCGGTGGACTGCAGAGGCACTTTGTAGCCGTTGCAGGTCAGTACGTGACGCGAGGGATTAAAATCCACAAGTTTCACTTCCAGCCGCTCGACCGACGAATCGACGTAACGCGCGGTCGCCCCACCACTGACCTCTTCGCCCAGCACATGCCAGGGTTCAATGGCCTGGCGCAGGCTGAGATGGGTGCCTTCATAACGCACCTCGCCAATCATCGGAAAGCGGAACTCCAGAAACGGTGCAAACCAGGCCAGGTCAAAATCAAAACCATGCTCTCGCAGGTCGAACAATACATCAGCCAGATCCTGCCAGATGAAATGCGGCATCATCCATTTATCGTGCAAAGCGGTGCCCCAGCGCACCAGCGGTTTGCGGTAAGGCTCCTGGTAAAAACGCGCAACCAGAGCCCGGATCAACAACTGCTGCATCAGGCTCATTTCCGCGTGCGGCGGCATTTCAAAACCGCGCAGCTCCAAAAGACCCAGACGGCCGGTTGCAGAATCCGGCGAATACATTTTATCTACACAAAACTCGGCACGGTGGGTGTTACCGGTAATATCGGTGAGCAGGTTGCGCACCAGACGATCCACCAGCCAGGGCTCTTTGACGTCGCCTTCCGGCATTTGCGACAAGGCTATTTCCAGCTCATACAAGGCTTCGTGGCGTGCCTCATCAACACGCGGTGCCTGACTGGTCGGTCCAATAAACATGCCGGAAAACAGATATGACAGACTGGGATGATGTTGCCAGAAGGTGAGCATGCTGCCCAGCAGATCGGGGCGTCGCAGGAAGGGGGATTCCTCCGGCGTACGCCCGCCGAGCGTGACATGGTTACCGCCGCCGGTACCGGTATGACGACCGTCGAGCATGAACTTTTCCGTGCCCAGACGGGTCAGTCGTGCTTCTTCATAAAGAATGCGGGTATTGGCCACCAGATCGGGCCACGAAGAGGCCGGCATCACGTTGACTTCAATAACACCCGGATCAGGCGTGATCATGAATTTATCCAGCCGCGGATCTGAAGGTGGCGGATATCCCTCAATACAGACAGGCAGTCTCAGGGCTGCCGCCGTATGCTCAACTACCGCCAGCAGCGTGAGGTAGTCTTCCAGCAATGGCAACGGCGGCAGGAACACAAACAACTTGCCTTCCCGCGCCTCAATACACAATGCGGTACCGATGACACCTTCATCGGCGATATCAACCAACTGCTCTTGCCAGTTCTGACCCACGCTTTGATGATGATGCCCGGGTGTGCCCGGCACTTCCGGTGGTACATGGTTATACATGCGCGCCACTTCGCCGGCCTGTGCATGCAGATCGTCCAGATCGGGCAGTTCGGCAAATGGTGAGCGCGGCTGAATTTCTTCGCGCTTCCTGATCGGTAACGAAGAAAGTGGCAGACGCAGCCCCATGGGGGAATCACCCGGAATCAGAAAAAGGTGATCACGTTTCAGCGGCCAGTGCCCGGTCATCCAGCGGTCTTTTTCGCGCGTCAGGGGCAACGTCAGCCCCACCGGTTTATCCAGCCCGCGTTCAAGCACCCTTGCCAACCGTGCCCGATTGATGTCGTCGCTCAGGTCTTCAGCGTGCAGATCCAGGTCGGCCGGCTGCTGCTGCTCCAGCCACAGGTAGTAATAGGCATCTTCATAACAGGGAATCAGAAAACGACTGGGCACCTTCAGCGAGGTCACCAGCGCATTGGCAAAGCCTTTCGCTTCTTTCTCGCCGAACCCATAGTCCTTGTCGATGTCAGCCAGCCATTGATCATCGCGCCACATCGGTTTTCCGTCCCGGCGCCAGTAGCAGGCCAGCGCCCAGCGGGGCAACACCTCTCCGGGATACCATTTACCCTGTTGATACTGCAATAAGGAGTTCGGTGCGTAGTGCGGACGCAGGCGTTGCATCAGCTTTTCCGACAATTTACGTTTGGTCGGTCCCTGCGCGGCTATGGTCCATTCTGGTGCATCCATGTCGTCAACTGACACAAACGTGGGCTCTCCGCCCATAGTCAGACGCACATCGAGCGCATCCAGTTGTTTATCCACCTCGTCGCCGAGGGCCTCTATGGCGGACCATTGGGTGTCCGTATAGGGTTTGGTGACACGCGGGTCTTCATGCACACGGGTCACACTCATCTCAAAACCAAACTCTACCTCTGTCGGTTCCGTGGCACCGGTAATGGGTGCGGCGCCCGCAGGATCGGGCGTGGCGGCAAGCGGCAGGTGTCCTTCACCGGCAAACAGGCCCGAGGTGGGATCCAGACCAATCCAGCCAGCACCGGGAATAAATACTTCACACCAGGCATGCAGATCGGTGAAATCCTTGTCAGTCCCTGAGGGGCCATCCAGTGCTTTGACGTCAGCTGTCAGTTGTACCAGATACCCGGACACAAATCGCGCGGCCAGCCCCAGGCGGCGCAGAATATGCACCAACAGCCAGGTCGAATCGCGGCATGATCCGCGTGCCAGTTCCAGTGTTTCCTGCGGCGACTGCACGCCGGGCTCCATGCGGATGAGGTATTCGATATCCTGCGACAGGCGCTGATTCAGCCCCACCAGAAACCCGGTAATGTCGGTTTTTTCCCGCTTGACGCTGCTCAGCCATTGGTCCAGCAAGGGCCATTCCTGGCCGCTTTCCAGGTACGGTGCCAGCTCCTTGCGCAGATCGGGGGGATAGTCAAAAGGGAAGTGTTCGGCATACTCCTCGACAAAGAAATCAAAGGGATTCACCACCGTCATGGGAGCGATCAGTTCAACCTCAATGTGCAGGCGCGAGATCTTTTCCGGGAAAACGAGCCGGGCAATATGGTTGCCAAACGGATCCTGCTGCCAGTTAATGAAATACTCGCCGCCAGTGATCTTGAGGCTGTAGGCATCAATAGGCGTGCGGCAGTGTGGCGCGGGTTTCAGGCGCACCTGATGTGGACCAACTTCAATAGGTCGGTCAAAGTCGTACCGGGTGGAATGTTTCAAAGCTACGCGGATGGTCATGGGGCTCAGTTTCCGGAGAGTATGTAAAGAGGATAGCAACGCCTGCACTAAAAGCAAGGTATCATAATTTTTTTAGCAAACAGTTGTCAGCCCACGCAAGCCATGAAAAGATAGATGTCAGGATCGACTCTACACTGCGGCTTCATGTAAAGCTGGTACACGGATTGCTTCATCGAACATGGCAGACTGATCGACTGACCAAAGCACAGAGCAATAACGAGGGTGAATGAGCAACATCAATTGGGAAGAATACAAAGCCACCGGATTCTACGACGAACTGATTGCGGCAAATGGCAAACCTCGCCCGGAAGCTGAAAGCCTGTGCCGGTATCTCGCCAACCTTGATGCCCGCGAGCTTCAGGAACACAAAACCGCCGCCGAGGTCGCCATCCAGCTGATGGGCATCACCTTTACCGTGTATACGGAAGGCGCCATGATTGATCGGGCCTGGCCTTTTGATATTGTGCCACGCATCATACCCTTGCGGGAATGGCAAAAAACCGAAGCCGGCCTGAAGCAGCGCGTACAGGCGCTGAACATGTTTATCAACGACCTTTACCATGATCAGAAAATCATCAAGGACGGCATTTTTCCCAAAGAACTGCTTGAGCACTCGGTCAACTTCCGCCCCCAATGTGTCGGCATCAAAACCCCACACAATGTCTGGGCGCATATTTGCGGCTCCGACCTGGTGCGCGATCACGACGGCACCCTCTATGTACTGGAAGATAATTTGAGAGTGCCTTCCGGCGTGTCTTACATGCTGGAAAACCGTAATGTCACCAAACGCGTGATGCCCGAGTTATTTGCCTCGGGGCAGATTCAGCCCGTGGATGACTACACGTCACAGTTATACGACATGCTTGCATCAATGTCGCCGCGTCCCGGCGATGATCCGTCCATCGTCATCCTGACACCTGGCATCTACAACTCTGCCTACTACGAACATG
Source organism: Pseudohongiella sp. (assembly GCF_040877505.1). NCBI lineage: Bacteria > Pseudomonadati > Pseudomonadota > Gammaproteobacteria > Pseudomonadales > Pseudohongiellaceae > Pseudohongiella > Pseudohongiella sp. The sequence goes on along the minus strand of NZ_JBBDNQ010000038.1, from coordinate 96,692 downwards.
CCTATCTGGCGCAGCAAATGGGTGTACAACTGGTGGAAGGCTCCGACCTGGTGGTTGGCGACGACGACTGTGTCTACATGCGTATGGTTGACGGCCTGTCACGCGTGGATGTGATATATCGCCGGGTTGACGACATGTTCCTGGACCCCGAAGTTTTCAACGCGGACTCGGCCCTGGGTTGCTCAGGATTGATGCGCGCCTGGCGCAAGGGCAATGTGGCGCTGGCCAATGCGCCCGGTGCGGGTGTCGCTGACGACAAGGTTGTGTACGCCTTTGTGCCTAAAATCATTAAATACTATCTGGACCAGGAAGCGTTGCTGCCCAATGTGCCCAGTTACCTGTGCATGTTTGAAGACGACCGCAAGTACGTGCTCGACAACCTGGACAAACTGGTGGTGAAACCGGCCAACGAATCTGGCGGTTATGGCATGATGATCGGGCCACATGTGACCAAAAAGGAGCGCAAGAAATTCGCTGAACTGATCAAGGCCGACCCGCGGAACTACATGGCACAACCGACTCTGGCATTGTCCACCTCACCCACGCTGATTGATCACGGCATGGAGTCACGTCACGTTGATTTGCGCCCCTTTATCCTGTCCGGCGAATCAACCTTTGTTACCACCGGCGGGCTAACCCGCGTGGCGCTGACCAAGGGCTCTCTGGTGGTAAACTCTTCCCAGGGCGGCGGCAGCAAAGACACCTGGATTGTTGACGCGGGAGGTAACTAGAATGCTTTCACGTGTTGCAGAGAATATTTACTGGCTCGCGCGTTATATTGAGCGCGCCGAAGACACCGCGCGCCTGCTGAGCGTCAACAGCAACCTGATGCTCGACCTGCCCCGGACCACGCAATTGGGCTGGGCAGAAATCATCGCCATTACCGGTCACGGCGAATTGTTCGACGAACTGTACGCCAGCCGTGACGAAGCCAGTGTGCTGTCCTTTATCTGCAGCGATCGGCGCTACTCTGGCTCCATCATCAGCTCCCTGTCTGCTGCGCGCGAAAATCTGCGCACCACTCGTGATGTGATCCCGCGCGAGATATGGGAAGAGATCAACCAGCTCTACCTGGGCGTGCGCGAAATGGTTGACTCCGGCGTTACTCCCCGAAAGCGTGACGCCTTCCTGCGCCGCGTTATTCGTAGCTGCCAGACTGTCAACGGTCTCATCGAAGGCTCGCTCAGTTACACCCAGGTGCGCACCTTCCTGATGCTCGGGCGCCAGCTTGAACGCGCCGACATGACCACCCGGATTATTGATGTGCGTTCGGCCAATCTGTTGCCGCGCAGTCCGGGAGAACTGACCCCATTCGAAAACCTGCAGTGGATGAGTGTGCTCAAATCCCTGACGGGATATCAGATGTATCGCCAGCATGTGCGTTTGCGTATTCGCGGGCCGGACGTACTCAGTTTCCTGCTGCAGAATCGCAACTTTCCGCGCTCGGTCGCCTGCAGTCTGGAGCGCCTTGCCAATGCATTGATGACGCTGCCGCGCAACGAGACCGCACTCAACGAAGTGGAGACCTGTCGCACACACCTGGCAGAGGCTGAAATTTCAGTGCTGGCCGCCGTGCCCGACCGTCTGCATGCTTTTGTTGACGAAATCCAGATCGATTTTACCGACCTGCATGAGGCCATCAGAAAAACCTATTTTGACGGCCCCACCGAGCTCACTCAGCAGCAGAGCCAGTAAGTCATGAAAACCACCGGCAAGTCCTATGGGCACGTGCACCAATGCCAGTGCGGCCAATTGCTGTTCTTTGATAATTCAGTGTGTTTACGCTGCGGCGCGGCCGTGGCCTACCAACCCAATCTGGGTCAGGTAAAAAGCCTGGAACTGGCTGATGGCCAGAACACCGGGGACGAACAATGGTACATCCAGGGCGAAGACAAAAACACCAGGCGCAGCTACGCGCGCTGCGCCAATCTGCACTCCCCGGCACAATGCAACTGGCTGATCACCGATGTACGTACCGGCAACCTGTGCACGGCCTGCGCACTCAACATCACCATTCCGGACCTGAGCCAGGCCGACAACGCTGACTACTGGCAGGCCTGCGAAGGCGCCAAGCGTCAGCTCATTGCTCAACTCATCATGCTTGGCCTGCCAGTGAACAACCGGACCATTGATCCCTATCGCGGCCTCGGTTTTGAACTGCTGCGCTGGCAGCAAGGCGAACCCCCGGTAATGACCGGCCACGAAGACGGCGTTATCACGCTGGACATCATGGAGGCTGATCCCGCACACCGGGAACAATTGCGCCAACAAATGCACGAACCTTACCGCACACTGCTCGGTCACTTCCGCCACGAATCCGGTCACTATTACTGGGACCTGCTGGTTCAGGACACCCCATGGCTCAGCGCCTACCGTGAATTTTTCGGCGACGAGCGCCTGGATTACAGCTTCGCGCTGCAGCAACATTACCAGAACGGTCCACCCGCCAACTGGCAGATCAACTACATCAGCAGCTACGCCGCCTCCCATCCCTGGGAAGACTGGGCGGAGACCTGGGCGCACTACCTGCACATGACTGACACCCTGAACGCCGCCGCCCAGTTCGGCATCAATGCCGACACCATCACCATACAGACCGATGCGTTCACACTGGATCAAATTGCCGACTGTTCTTTCGTCAGGGGCAACGCTGACGACAAAACCTATGCCGAAACCTTTCTGCAGATGGTCAACGACTGGGTGCGTCTGAGCAGTGTGCTTAATGTACTGGCACGCAGCATGGGCCAGCCGGACAGCTACCCGTTTGTGTTGACGGTGGCGAGTTTGCGGAAACTGTTTCTGGTCCATGGGGTGGTGGGTTAAAACCGCCAGGTTGTCATACAGGCCGGACACAGCCCTGACTCATGTAACGACTCGCCACTCTGTGTGCCACGGTACAGACCCAACAATCTGAAAAACTTACAGTCATTCGCTTCCGGTCCACCCGAACGGAAGCGTATTAGCACGGTTGTTCAAACCCACTGTAAGGAATTTTTCATGAACAAAAAAACACTGGCCTGCATCAGCATATTTATGCTTTCAGGTGCCGCTCATGCACAACCCGGATCGACCACCAATCTGGGCCCGGCACAAGGTGACAAAGAATTTTCATTGTCGGGCACCGGCAGTGGTGATCGAAACTTTGACTCTGCCAGTTTTGGTGTCAGCGGTGACTACGGCTGGTACACCGGACCGCGGACATCAGTCGGACTTCGTCAAAGCGTCAACTACGCCAGCATTGAAAATGCGAGTATCACAAATGATTTCTGGAATGGATCTACTCGCCTGTATGGCAACTATCACTTCGGCACTACTGCCCTGCGACCGTTTATTGGCGGAAGCATCGGTGGCATATACGGTGACGGCGTAAACAGTTCGGCATTTGCCGGACTGGAGTTGGGTGCAAAATACTATGTGCTTAGCAAAACCTTCCTGTTGGCTCGCGCTGAGTATCAATGGTTCTTTGATCGTGGCAGTGATATCAACAACAGTTTTGATCAGGGCGCCTGGGCCTACACTGTAGGTATCGGTTACAACTTCTAATCCTCAGTGAAAGAATTTGGCGGACTAGGCCAAAACGCTTGACCGAACGCTTCAATGGCGCTGTCCTAGTCTTCCATACCACGTTAATTCTGTCCCTGGCCAGGACCACTACATTTAGCTCATTCAAAGCAATCCGGGACATTGTCTCGGAAGCCAGCGACACAGTCATAGCAGGTTGCAGTACAAACTCCCGATTCCCCAAAACTCCCTCATTCTGTCGCAAGACATATTGACATCCCCCTGTCAGCCGTTAGACTGACAAACATTGGGAAAATATAGTCACCATTATATTTTCCATTTGATATCGGCAGACCGAAATAAATCATAACAATGTAAAAAAGGTCGGTTCACTATGAAAATTGCATCCATATCAGGGCTTGCTGCTCCCCTGGCCTTTTGCCTGCTGGCTTCCACCCCATTTTCAGCACCCTCACTGGCAGCAGACGCAAACAACACCGCCGCAGAACAGTCCAACAATACACTGGTAGTCGCTACCCGGCGCCTGAACGAAGCCCAGTACCGCCAGAGCATTGCCGACATCTTTGGTGACGATATCCTGATCAATGCCCGCTTTGAACCGGAGCGCCGCGAGCGCGGCCTGCTGGCTCTGGGAAATGCCACGCTGTCGCTGACCGCGGCGGGTTTTGAACAGTTCTTTAATCTGTCTCAGGACATCTCCGCACAGGCACTGGATGCGGAGCGACGCGATGCCATCATGCCCTGTGTCCCTGCAGCCAACAGCAGCTTTGATGCCACCTGCGCCACACGCTTTATCAGTCAGTACGGTGAACTGCTGTTCCGCCGCCCCCTGACGCAGGCTGAACTGGGCGCACGGCTGGCAACGGCAGCCACGGGCACTGAGCAGAGCGGTGATTTCCACACCGGGCTGCAACTGGCGCTGGCCAGTCTGCTGACGGCACCGGAGTTCCTGTTCCGGATGGAGCGCGCGGAACCTGATCCAGAGCATGTCGGCCAGTGGCGTCTGGACGCCCATACACGGGCGTCGCGCCTGTCCTTCCTGTTCTGGAACTCGGCTCCGGATGCCGCCCTGCTGGCGGCAGCACGCAACGGCGAGCTGTTCACCGAACAGGGCCTGCAGACCCAGGTGCAACGCCTGAGTACATCGCCACGTGTTGAGGATGGCATCACTGCATTTCTGCTCGACATGATGCAGATTGACGGTTTTGACAGCATGATCAAGGACGCGTCCATCTATCCCAAATTCAATCAACTGGTGGCTGACAGTGCGCGGCAGCAGATGGTGAAAACCCTGGTGGACCTGCTGGTGGTCAGGGAACGTGACTACCGCGAGATTTTCACCTCCAATGACACCTTCCTGAACCGACCACTGGCTGCGGTGTATCAGGTACCGTACACCTCCACGGAGGAATGGGCGCCGTATACCTTCCCGGATTCAGCCGAACGCTCTGGTATTTTCTCGCAGGTCGGTTTCCTGTCGCAGTATGCCCATCCGGGCACTTCATCACCCACCCTGCGCGGCATCAAATTACACGAGATTTTCCTGTGCGAGCACACGCCGGAGCCACCTGCCGATGTGGACTTCTCGGCGGTGAGAGACAGCGATGCGGCCACCTCGCGCGAACGCCTGCTGGACCACATGAGCAACCCGGGCTGCATCGTCTGCCATCAACGCAGCGACCCTCCCGGTCTGGCGCTGGAACATTTTGACGGCCTGGGACAGATGCGCAAATATGAAAACGGTCAGTTGATCGACGTCAGCGCAGACCTGTTCGGCAATCAGTTTGTTGGTGCCCAGGGCCTGGGCAGGTTTCTCTACCACGATCCGCGGGCATCATCCTGCCTGGTCAGAAATGTCTATACCTATGGCACGGCACAGATGCCCGCAGGTTCACAGCGCGCCTATATTAACGAGCAGATAGCGCAGTTCACGGAAAATGGCCATCGCCTGCCGACGCTGTTCCGACAGATCGCATCGTCGCCGGAGTTTTTCCATGTCGTGCTGCCCGAAGGGACGCAGCAGGATGCAAATCAACTGGCCGAATCCGTGACGGCTCAATAATCCGCTCATCCATTAATCCGCTCTGCATGGAGCACAGGGAGACACAGACATGACTAAAACAATAAATCGTCGCTCGCTGTTGAGAGGCATGATCGGTGGCGCCACGGTCAGCATGGGCCTGCCCCTGCTGAATCTGTTTCTCAACGAAAACGGCAATGCTTACGCCAATGGCGCCAGCATCCCTACCCGCTTTGGCACCTATTTCTGGGGACTGGGATTGACCGACACTCCGGCAGGCGGCACACGCTGGGTACCGGGAAAGACCGGTTTTGATTACGACATCACGCCAGAGCTGCAGGCCATCGCTGCGTTTAAAAACAAGGTCTCGGTTTTTTCCGGCTTCCGCGCCATTCCGGACACCAGTCCGAACCTGGTGCACTGGAGCGGTCATGCCTCAATCCTTTCTGGCGTGGCACCGGGCAGCAGCGGGCGCTTTGAGGCGCCGACCCTGGACACCCGTGTCGCCGATGCTATTGGCGGTACGACACGCTACAAGGTGCTGGATATTGATGCATCCATCTCCCGCCGCCCGATCAGTTATTCCACCCGAACCGGAACTACCTTCGCGTCACCGGATCAATCACCACTGGCATTGTACCAGCGCCTGTTTGGCGACGGTTTTCAGGATCCGAACAGCGACAACTGGGCGCCTGATCCGACCATCATGTTGCGCCAGAGTGTACTTTCAGCGGTCACCGATCAGCGTCAGGCCCTGATGCGCAGCGTGGGCCACGAGGACCAGATCAAGCTGGAGCAGTACTTCACGTCTCTGCGAGAAATGGAGAACCAGCTGGCGGTGCAGTTGCAGCGCCCGGAACCCAGAGATGCCTGTGTACTACCGCAGTCGCCCGAGGAGCTGGCGCGCGCAGGATCAGTGGATGTGGTCAACAACAATACCCGCGTGATGGCACGTCTGCTGGCCATGGGCCTGGCCTGTGATCAGTCGCGGGTGTTCAATTTTGTGCATACCGGCGGCACCTCGGAAACCTACGTGCCAGGCCAGAGCAAGATCTACCACCAGATCACACATGATGAACCCACGGACGCACAGCTGGGCTATCAGCCGGAAACCAGCAAGCTGGCCGGACTGGTCATGGAAGGTTTTGGTGCATTCCTGGAAGAAATGGACGCGATAAAAGAGGCAGATGGCACCTTGCTGGATAATTGCCTGGTATTTGCCCTCAGCGATACCGGTTATGCCAAGATTCACTCGCTGGAGAACATCCCCATGATGCTCGCCGGTGGCGCCAGTGGTCGCCACAAGACAGGTCAGCATATCCACGCGCCAGGCGAATCAGTGACACGTGTTTCCCTGACCGCCATGCAACTGGCCGGCGCACCGGTGGGCGAGTTTGGCAGCGGCTCCATGCGCACGGCCAGACCTGTCACCGATGTGATCGCTTGAGGAGGGCACGTACCATGGAAAAATCGTTTTCAGGCAAACCATCAGGTAGCGCTCGCAGTCTGGCCCTGACGGCAGCGCTGGCCGCCACACTGGCCGGATTTCCCGCCGCAGCGCAGGCCGACTGGCAGCGCTCTTATGTGATCGAATGGAACGAGCCAGCCATGTATTTTGGCGGCGACAGCGGCATTGAAGGCCCTGGCAGCGACTGCCCGCAGGGTGTGAACCCGGAGCTGGATTGGGTGGAAGTACTGGTCAAGGCGGGTTACACGCGTGAAGAGGCAGAATGGCTGCGAAATCCGGCCAACCCCACGCGCAGCCCGGTACACGGGCAGAACCAGATGGCCTTCCGCGGCAAGGACCGCACCAATATTTATACCAACCCCGAATCCTATCCCGACCCCGGTCTGCATCCCATGACCGGATCTATCGCTGAAGGCCTGAATCTGGATGGCAATAGCGACACCGGTTTTGTCAGCCCCACCGGCGAAGCCGGTATTGATAATACCTTTTACCAGACGCTTGGTTGCTGGAAGACCTACCGTGGCCCCGAGCGCCTTTCCAGCGGCGCCATGCAGTTTAACGATGGCATGCGCAATGGCTCCTGGACCATGGTTATCGTCGTCTCCGGTGAAGGCGATGACCCGCACAACGATGACAATGTCATGGTCGGTTTCTACATGAGCCAGGACAATATGGTCAAAGGCGGCGATGGCAGTATTTCTCCTGACTACACCTACCGTATTGAACCACATGCCAAATACGAGGGGCTTTTCCCGGCGCGCACGCTTGATGGCGTGATCGAGTCCCGCGAACCGGTCACCGCTATGCTGCGCGACCCCGGCTACACGCGCGATCTTGAGTTGCTGGAGGCCCAGATCAAGCTGAAAATGAAGGAAGATGGCAGCCTGCGCGGTTATGTCGGCGGCTATCGCCCCTGGCGCGCCGTTTATGACGGCTGGGTCAATGCGCGCGGCCCGGTGATAGAATCACTGACCTGGGTTGAACTGCCAGCGGTCTACTACGCGCTGAAGCGCAGCGCGGACTATCATCCTGACGGCGGTCAGGGGCAAAACACACACATTTCGTTTGCCCTGCGCGTAGACGCCCTGCCCGCGTTTGTGGTCACGCCCGATGCCAGTGAAATCGCTACACGAATCGTGTCCTACAAGGATCAGGCTCCTCCCCTTCCGGAAAGCAACGGACCAAGCATCGGGCGCTCACGTATTGTCGGTGGCATCGTCATTGATCCGAACGCAGAGCAGCAGGCCGGTCCGGACGCCGTCATACTGCCCCCTCGTTAGCAGGGGGCGGTTGTACTATAATCTTAGCCATGACAATCGCAGCCATGACCAACAATTCAGCGCTCGCCCACAAGCTCACCAGCCGCATCCAGGACGACACCAGCGCCAGGGTGGCCAACCAGATCATAGACGCCTTTGCGCGCAAGGCCAGGGTGCTCGGTATCCGGTCGATATCAATGAGTGACCTGGCCCGCGGCCTGCGCATGAGCACCAAGACACTGTACAGGTATTTCGACAACAAAGAAGAATTGGTACACGAATTGATTGTGCGCTGGGAAGCGCGGGTACACAAACCGATCACCGCCTACGCCACCAATGACCTGATGGAGATCCTGCGCTATCGCATCAAGGTCTGGGTAGAAAACGACGCGCAGTATTCAACGGCCTTCTGGCTGGATCTGAAAACGGGATATCCGACACTCTACAAGGTCTACATCGATTCCCTGCACGAAAGCATGCGCGCCATGCGCGAACGGCTTGGTCCCTATCTGCGGGACGACCTGGATCCGGAGTTTGCCTGGTCCTGCTATTTCACCTTGATGACTGATGCTGCCCGGCGCAGGACTTTCGAGAAAGTAGGCATGACGCGTGAACAATCGGTGTTCGCCGCCTTTGATTTCTGGGTCAAGGCCGCCATCGATCCGGACAAACTTGCCAATGCCAGATGGTGAGTGGCGGTCAGATTGCCGGCGCCAGGTACGACAGTTACGACTATTCGAGCACCTGACGAAAACCATGCTCAATGGTCGGCTTGACGATGCTGAAATACGGGGACAGATCAAAATCACCGGGGACGTAATGCGTAAAGTGGCGCGCCATGGACACCGATTCGCCTGTTTTGTCTTCAACCCTGATCAACTCCGGCAGAATGGGATAACCGATTTCTTGATAGGCTTCGGCAATCAGGGTTGAACAAATGGCCTGTGTCGGCTCACCACTGCCAAAAGTGATCATATCGCGGCGGTACTTTACCGGCACGGCAGGGCTTTGTATCAGATAACGGGCCAGGTCGAAAATATTCTTCAGGTCATAAACATAACCCAGCCTGGCCTGGGCAAAATCGATGACCGAGGCCTTGTCTGCGTCACTGAGCCCGACCGGGCGACAGATACGAATATTGTGTTGTTCGTATTTACGCAACGGGACCTGCGTTACCCCGTTGTTCAGATCGGCTTCTATCAAACTCGGCAGATCCGGGTCTGCGCGCTCCGCGCCCACATACAGGCAGGCATGCGACCAGGTGGATTGAGTCAGGTATTTGATTGCGGTACTGATACGACTGTTGCCGTCTACCAGAATGATGTCAGCAGGCTGCAGCGTGTCGATGACCTCCTGCAACGGCAGACGACTCAAACGCTCATATCCCGGGCGTGGTTTGCTCAGATAGACCGCGAGGCGACGGCCTATCGCGCGGGAAATCGAATCCATAATGTCAGTGCCTCTGGCTCGGAATTTCTCGGGGTAGTTTTATCGACCTGCAACAGTAGCACCATCGGAATGAAAACGAAAAACAGCCTGTGCGTCCTTTTTTGCGGTATACATGGCCTGATCTGCGGCAACCAACAGCCTTTCCAGATCATTGTCATCTTCGGGATAAAGACTGATGCCAATACTGACGCCGACGCTGACCTGATGCGACTCCCGCGACACCGATTCAAGGATATCGACGGGTGCGGTAATGGCCTGTTTGAGTTTATCTGCCACTCTGGCAGCGAACTGGTGATCTTTGATATCGGTCAGGAGCAGCACAAACTCGTCCCCCCCCATGCGGCAGACAATATCGCTGGCACGCAATACCGAGCGAATCCGTTCAGCCAGCACGACAAGGACGCTGTCGCCAACATCATGTCCCCATTTATCATTGATTTCCTTGAACAGATCAATGTCAACGAACAGAATCGCCGCTTTTGTGTGTTCGCGCGCGGCCGTGATCAATGCCTGATCCCCCAGAGACATGAACAAACGGCGATTGGGCAGGCCGGTCAGGTAGTCGTAGTATGCAATCTTGCGAATTTCCTCTTCTGCCTGCTGACGCCGCGTGACCTCTTGCTGCAGACTTTCATTGGCGCGCATCAGTTCCCGGGTGCGGTCCCCGACCACCAGTTCCAGCTCCTGATTGCGACGGCTGACACTGATGGTCTTGTAGCGATACAGGGAGAGCAGCAGAAGTGCCAAAGAGATACTCAGTGCTACCTGGAACCAGACGGTTTGCCAGAGGGCAGGCGCGATATATATCGGCACGGCTGCCACGTCACTGCTCCACAGCCCGTCACTGTTGCTGCCCCTGACCTCGAAGACATAACGACCGGGCTGCAGGTTGGTATAACTGGCGTAGCGACGCCCCTCAGACGGTATCCAGTCCTCGTCTACGCCGGTCAATCGATACATATACTGGTTGCGCGCCGGGGCAGAAAAATCCAGCGCTGCAAATTCGAATGACAGATAATTTTCTTCGTGGCTCAATTCAACAACCGGTGCTCCTGCATCAATTGAGCGGTCCTCATTGAGTACGGTAAACCGGGTCACCACAACTGGCGGACTGTAGGTACTTTCCACGATGTCACTGCTGTTGAATACATTAAATCCATTTATGCCACCAAAATACATCTCCCCGGTTTCAGCCTTAAAATACGCCCCGTTGTTAAACTCTTCAGCCTGCAGGCCGTCATTCAGGCCGAAGTTGGTGAAGGTTTCAGAGGCTGCATCAAAGCGCGAGATACCTTTGTTGGTGCTCATCCAGAGCAGGCCGTTGTCATCAATAAGAATGCCGTAGATGACCTCATTGGGCAGTCCGTCAGCCACCGAGTAGACCGTGAATGTTTCAGTGTCCGGGTCAAACCGGTTGAGCCCGCCACGTGAACCGAACCACACAATGCCATCGTTGTCCTCAATGATGGAAAAAACCGAAGCGTTGCTTAGTGAGTTGTTATTGCCTGGCTCATGGGTAAAATTGATCAGCTCACCAGTATCAACGTTCAGGCGGCTGACACCTGTGGTCACGGTGCTGAACCAGATATGCCCGGCCCGATCTTCGTAGAGTGCCGAAATTCGATCACCGGGTATGGAGCCCGGATCATCAGGGTCATGCTCGTAGCGGGTAAAGCGGCCGGTCAGGGGATCAAGGACATTCAGCGCATCGCGCGCGCCGGCCCACACCTGTCCCCGGCTGTCGACCAGCACACGCCAGACCACATCGTTACTGAGACTGGCGGAATTGTCGGGACTGTTGTGGTCGAGGGGGTGATAGTTAGTGAACGTTTCCGTGGCGGGATCGAAGCGCGACAGGCCACCATGGGTAGCCAGCCACAATTGCCCCTGCGCGTCCATGTCCAGGGCGCGGACAATATTATGCGGAATCCCCTGTGGATCAGCCGGGTCGTGAACGTAGTGCGTAAAATCACCGGTATCGAGATCCAATGCATTGAGCCCGCCTTCGGTCCCGATATACAGCGTGCGATCATCCCGGTAGAACGCGCGCACCGTATTCTGGCTGAGACTGTTGTCGTGCCACCATTGATGCTGGTAATGGCGGAAGCGCGCCTGTTTTGCATCATACTTGTTCAGGCCCCCGACGTGAGTGCCGAACCAGAGGATACCGCTGCTGTCTTCCAGCACCGCCAGCACATGGTCATCACTGAGGGAATTGGCCACGCCCGGCTGGTAGTTCAACGGGCTGAACACACCTGTGTCACGATCAAACAGATCCAGGCCACCGCCCAGGTAGTGTCCCACCCACATCCGTCCCTGGCTGTCTTCATACAGCGAGCGCAAAGAGTTTGAACTGATGCTTCCGGGCACGGTCGCATCATGTAAGTAACGTGTGATTCTGCCGGTGTCAGGATCCAGTGAGTTCAGACCACCGGTATTGGTACCAATCCATAAGGTGCCTTCGCTATCCATCATCAAGGTCGTGACATCGTCGCTGGACAGACTGTTGGCAACATCTGGCTGATGGCGGTAACGCGTGACCTGGCCCGTGCTGACATCAAATCGGTTCAGACCTGCATCTTCGGTGCCTATCCACAACACACCATTTTTGCCCTCGACCAGGGTATTGATCCGGTCACTGCTCAGGCTTGTCACATCGCCCGGATCATGTCGATAATGCGTAAAGCGCCCGGTATCGCGATCCAGCAGATTAAGCCCCCCGCGCGAGGTTCCCACCCAGAAATTGCCGGCGCTGTCGTCCAGCAGCGCCAGCACAACAGGATGGCTCAAAGCACCAGCAGCATTGGCATCGTGGTTATACTGAACAAAGGAATCCGTTGCGCGCTGATAGCGATTCAGGCCGTTTGCTGTGCCCGCCCACAGTGTTCCCTTGCTGTCTTCATACAAAGACCAGACTGTGCTGTTGGACAATTTTACTCGCGCTTCATCGTCGCTGCCCGCATCGGACTGATGCCGATACACAACAAAGTCGTAACCGTCATAACGATTCAGCCCGTCCTGGGTGGCCAGCCACAGATAGCCCTGATGATCCTGCACAATGGCGTGAACCGAGTTCTGCGACAGGCCATCGGTAACAGTCAGGTGCTCAAAAAAAATGTTGTCGGTCTGCGCCCGGCCATGGGAGCATATGCTCAGAAACAGCATCAGGAAAACAACATCAATGATCGGTCTGAAAGCTGGACGTTTCACGCGATTCTGACTCTCGGGTATTCTGGTATCTTGGTCTCTTCACCCGGATTATCGCACCTTGTCAGCAGGCAAGCCAATAAGCTGAATGGAAACAGGAAAGCAGGTTCAACCTTACGGAGGTACGCATCCATGCTGACTGAAGTAGCCAGAATACAATGCCCTTACTGCTGGGAGATGATCGAACTGATTGTCGACTGCTCTGTTGCAGACCAGGAATACACCGAGGACTGCGGCGTATGCTGCCGCCCAATAATCATCACCGTGTACGCTGAAGGCGGTGAGCTGCAGCATATTGAGGCTCGCTCGGAAGACGATTGACGAGGGCAAACATTGCCTTTGTATAACGGTTTCGATACTGTCAGTGAACAGCCTGGCACGGGGTTAATACAATGTCGGGAAAATCGGCCAGGAAAATCGGCCAGGAAAAAACGGCCAGAAAAAACTGTCAGGAGAAGACTCATGGGCATCGCACGCAAATCCGCTTATAACATGCTCGCCATACTCTCTATACTGTTCGCTTTCAGCTCAGCCGTGCATGCGCAAGGTAATTTTGTTCTCACCGTAGAGGGTTTCGAGGACGGCGGTGATATCCCGGTGCGCTTCTCGCAGGCAGCAGAGGATGCTCAGCCCGGCGGCGGCACGTCCCCTGAAATCAGCTGGGTAAACGCGCCGGAGGGCACTCGCAGCTTTGTGGTCAACATGACAGATCTGGATTTTGCGCCCAACAAGGGCACCCGGACCCAGGTCCACTGGGTGGTGTGGAACATCCCCGGCAATGCAGACGGACTGGCAGAGGATCAGCCCAGCGGAAATCAGTTACCCAATGGGGCATCACAAATCAGCGCCACTGGCCGTGTTTATCGTGGACCCGGCGCACCTGCTACACGCCCCCGGCATCATTATCTGTTTGAGGTCTACGCACTGGACACCGAACTTAATGTCGGCGCAACCGACGACCCGCTGGAAACCCGTGATGCGGTTATGGCTGCGATGGAAGGACATGTGCTGGGCAAGTCCGTCTACATGGGGCGCTTTCATCGCCCGCAATAAACGCCAGTCAAACCACCGCCGGAGCTCGCAGCGAACGACAGGAAGTTGCTGCTTTCTCCGGCATCCGTGATCAGTTCTGATAAGTGATCTTGCCACCGACGATGGTCATCACTGTTTGCGCGTCCAGAATATCCTGGGGCTCTACCGTCATGAAATCACGATCGAAGACGGTGAAATCAGCGTATTTTCCTACCTCAATTGAACCACGGACATTTTCCTGAAACGCCCCATGCGCCGGCCAGATGGTAAACATTCTCAAAGCCGTTTCGCGAGATACCGCCAACTCCGGATGCCAACCAGCACCATCGGTACCATCAAGGCGTTTGCGGGTGATGGCGGCATAAAATTCAATGCGCGGATCGCCAGCCTCCACAGGCGCATCTGAGCCACCCAGTATCATCAGGCCCTGATCAACAAGTTGTTGCCAGGGATAGGCATAGCCCAGCCTGTCAGCCCCCAGCCGGGCGGGGGCAAAATTCAGATCACCAATACCATGGCTGGGTTGCATGGAGGGCAATACCCCCAGATCAACGAAGCGCTGCTGATCACTTGGCGGGATAATCTGGGCATGTTCCATGCGCCAGCGCAGATCGTCACTGGCCCATTCGCTGCGCGGGACCGCCGCATACGCCTCTTCGTACCAGTCCAGCAGCGTCCGCACGGCGCGATCACCGATCACATGGGTTTCGATCTGTATGCCCTGGCGCAGAGCGGCATGCAGCACCGGCACAAGCTCTTCCCGGGTGGTGCGATTCATGAAACCGTTGTGATCCGCATCCGAATAATTCTCGATCAATGCGGCGCCGCGAGAACCCAGGGTGCCGTCAATGAAGACCTTGATACCACGCACATCCAGCATGTCATCAGACGTTGTCTCGCGACCCCGCGCCAGCATCTGGCTGGCTTCGGCGATAGGAATGGCGGCATAAACCCGATGCGTCATATCGCCGTCCGCGTGAATCTGCTGCATTAAATCCACCAGTCGATAGGACATGCCGGCATCCTGGGTCTGAGTCCAGCCCATGGCCGCGTTAGCCCGCAGACCACGAAGCAGATTGTCCTTCAGGTAATCGTCCGTCTCCGGCGGCAAAATGTCGCGAAACACGTTCATGGCATTTGCCAGCACATAGCCGGTGGGGTTGCCATCCAGATCACGTTCAAATCGACCACCTTCCGGATCTGGTGTGTCACGCGTCACGCCCGCCAGTTCCAGCGCCCTGGAATTGACCAATGCCGACACACCATCGGCGCGTGGCATGTACAAGGGTTTGTTGGCAGTGAATGCATCAATATCTGATTTGTTAAGAAAGCGCTGCTCGTCTGTCCACTCGCGCTCGATCCAGCCACGGCCCAGAACCCAGTCACCCTCCGGTATCGTCGCCGCCCATGCTTCAATGGTCTGCACGGTTTCCTGCAAAGTGGTAATGCCGAACAGGCTCAGGGTCTTGGTGCGCCGACCAACGCCTTCCAGGTGTTGATGGCTGTCGGTGAAACCGGCATAAACCGTATTGCCAGCCATGTCCAGAACGTTAGCCGAGCCACACATGTAACGTTGAGCATCGGCATTGCTGCCAACAAACACAATCCGGCCCGCTTTACTGGCAACCGCTTCTGCGGTCCACTGCGCATCATTGGCGGTGTACACAGTTGTGTTATGCAAAACCATATCTGCGGCATCACAACTCACATCATTGTTTGCTGCGACCGGGGACGTGGATGATGACGGGTCACTGCAGGCCGCTGCCAGCAGACTGGCAGCGAGGGTAAGAGGGATTAACTTGTTCATTGCGGGAATTCCGATTGATTGGATCGCACCGGAGTATACCTGCCCTGGCAAAGGCTGCAAGACTGAGCACTGCCCCAGTGCCTGTATGGGATCAGCTTTTACAGGTACAATACGCGGCTTATGATAGCGGCAGGCCGCAGACTCCGGAGCGTTTGACCTTGAAACAGATTGTCCTGATCAATATTACCGGCCCGGATCGTCCCGGACTGACCGCTGCCATCACCGGGATCCTGGCAAGATCTGATGTCAGCATTCTGGATATTGGCCAGGCCGTCATTCATGACACGCTGTCTTTCGGCATACTGGTAGGCATTGACTCTCAACACGAACAATCTCCCGTACTGGACGATGTGCGCATGCGCGCCTCCCAGCTGGACCAGCAGGTTCGTTTCACCACGGTCAGCGCCGAGGACTACGAACAGTGGGTCACCGGTCAGGGTAAGCCCCGCCATATCGTGACCTTGCTGGCGCGCCGCGTCACTGCCGACCATATCGCGCGCGTGAGCTCCATCACCGCGCAACACGGCCTCAACATTGACCATATCGACCGCCTGTCGGGACGCATGGCGCTGGGGCTGGCAGGTGATCAGGGCAAAGGCTGTATTGAATTCTCCGTGCGCGGCGAGGCGGAAGATCCTGATGCCTTGCGCGCAGAGTTTCTGACCATTGCCCAGGAGCTTAATGTCGACATCGCCTTTCAACAGGACAACATCTTCCGCCGCAATCGCCGTCTGGTGGTCTTTGATATGGACTCCACGCTGATTGACGCCGAAGTCATTGATGAGCTGGCCAAAGCGGCCGGGGTGGGTGATCAGGTAGCCGGGATCACCGAGCGCGCCATGCGCGGTGAACTTGACTTTCAGGCCAGCTTCCGGGAGCGCATGGCTCTGCTCAAGGGCCTGCCGGAGACCACGCTGGAAGATATTGCCTCCCGGCTGCGCCTGACCGAGGGCGCCGAAACCCTGATCAGCCAGCTGCGGCGCCTGGGATATAAAACCGCAATCCTGTCGGGCGGTTTCATGTACTTTGCCGAGCGCCTGCAGAAAAAGCTGGGCATCGATTATGTTTACGCCAACGCCCTGCCCATCAAAGACGGCCTGGTCACCGGGGAAGTGCAGGAACCGATTGTTGACGGCCAACGCAAAGCCGACCTGCTGCGTGAGCTGGCGCAGCGTGAAGGCATCAGCCTGGAGCAGACCATTGCCGTTGGTGATGGTGCCAATGACCTGCCCATGCTCTCAATTGCGGGGCTGGGCGTGGCCTTCCGCGCCAAGCCGCTGGTCAAAAAATCCGCCAAACAGGCCATCTCGACACTGGGCCTGGATGGCATCCTCTACCTGCTGGGGTTTCGCGATCGCGACGGTTTCTGAATTTGCTCAGTTTTTCGCCACAACTGACCGAAACGCACTTTACAAGCAACGCAGACAGGGATACCGTTAGCGACAGAATTAATGCGTTCACACAAGAACAAAATCAGGAGCCCGGACATGAAAAAGGCAGGTCAGCACGTCGCGAAATCCACCCTTCTTGGGCTGTCACTGGCGATCGCATCTTCGCTCGGTAGCGCCCAGGACGCCGAACGCCCGGATTTGGGCGGCCTGTGGACCAATGCTTCACTGACCAGCCTCAACCGCCCTCAGGATGTCGACTCGCTGGTGGTGACCCCGGAAGAAGCTCAGATGATCGTGGCCAATACCTCGGTTGCGGGCCTGCCGCTCGCCGAAGTCGACGCGCCCGACGCCAGTACCGGTGAAGCGCCACCCGCAGGCAGTTTTGACTTTGGCCTGCGCGGCTACAATGATTTCTGGATTGATCCGGGCTCCAACCTGGCCCTGGTCAAGGGCGAATTCCGCACCTCCTATGTGATTGACCCGGAAAATGGCCGCGTGCCGCGTCTGGAAACACCCAGAGTGGAAGTTGCCCGCAGCTTCGGCGCACGTTATGTCACCGGCCAGGGCAATGCCGATGGTCCGGAAGCCCTGCCGCTTTCCGAGCGTTGTTTTATCGGATTTGGCAACACGGCCGGTCCGGGCATGATGGGTACCCTTTACAACAGCACCTATCAGTTTGTGCAAACTGAAGATTACTTCACCATTCTGGTGGAAATGAACCACGATGCCCGCATCATACCCTTGTATGACAGCGCTGAAGAAGCTCGTGCCAATACCCGGCCGGCAGAACTGAACCAGTGGTTTGGTGACTCCAGGGGCTGGTATGAGGACGGCTGGCTGGTGGTGGAAACCATTAATATTAATCCTCAGCAAATTGCCGAAAGTTCTGTGCCGATCACGGCAGATGGCGTCATTACCGAACGTTTCATGCGTTACTCGGATACAGAAATTGTCTATCAATTCACAGTCGACGATGACAATCTGTACAGCCAGCCCTGGACCGCCGAGTTGAGCTACCACGCCACCGAGGGCCCGATGTACGAATACGCGTGTCATGAAGGCAACTATGCCATGCCCGGCATCCTGGCGGGCGCAAGACGTGCCGAAGCAGAGGCGGCAGGCGAGCTGTAAAGCCGCCGCTCCCATTCCGTACGCTGAGTAAAAGTCTGTATTCCCGGGCCGGATTTTGCGTCCTCAGAACGTTGTCTGCACGCGCAGCGTCAGACGACGGAAACGGCTACTGCAGGAATCTTCAATCTCATTGACAATGCCTCTGATGAAAGTGCCGTCACAACGTCGGCGCCACGCTGCATCTGTCTATCAGCCGGCTGCAGATTGTCATCGCTGTTCAGGGCAGAATACATCTGTCTTGGCTACCTAAGCGTATGAAGAATATAACAAAGGTCATATACAGAGTCATCCGGGCCGTGCCGTGAACCCTGACCCTGTATTGAATGATTTTAATTCTTTGTGCGGTCTTCAGACATAAGTTGGTTTGTTGCCTGAAAATAGTTTTGCGAAATATCTAGTCAAATGAAAAATCTCTGCTACTTTAGCGAGGCTAAATGCGGACACAAGGTTCAAACGGAGTGAATCATGCAGTCAAGGCTTCACGCCTCCATCCCTGAAATGATGTTAGTCAAACGTACCCCGGCCGTACTGGCCTCCCTGATCCTGCTGCTGTTGCCCGCCTGGGCATCTGCTCAGAGCGAACGTTTTTCACGAAGCGTGGTCATTGATGCCGCACAATCTCTGGCGGAAACGCCATTTGTGCCACTGGAGCCGGTACCCGATGAATTGTTGTCCCTGGACTACGATCAGTACCGCAGTATCCGTTATCGCAAAGGTGCTGCCATCTGGGGCGGAACGCCGACCCGGTTTTCCATAGAGTTTTTCGCGCCCGGCAGTCTTTACGATACCGGTGTTGATATCTCCATCGTGGAAAACGCTGTCGCCATGCCCATTCCACTAACTGATGACGCCTTTGAGGGGGTGTCCGACGAGGTCGCCCAACTCTTGCAGTCAATCGCCAAAGTTGCTGGCTTCCGCCTGCATTACTCATTCAATGAAGAATATCAGGATGAGTTTGTCGTGTTCCAGGGCGCCAGCTACTTCCGCGCAGTGTCACAAGGGCAATCCTACGGCCTGTCGGCACGTGGCCTGGCCATTGATGTTGCGGAACCATCGGGTGAAGAGTTTCCTGTATTCCGCGAATTCTGGATTGAACGTCCGTCTTCGCGGGCAGACAGTATTGTGGTCCACGCCCTGCTGGACAGCCCGCGTGTGACCGGCGCCTACCGCTTTGGCATCTACCCTGGCGCCCCGACGCGCATGGATGTGGAAGCCACCTTATTTGCCCGCAGCGAGCTTCGTCACATCGGCATAGGCACGCTGACATCCATGTATACCTTTGGCAGCATGGATGCGTCTGACATACCCGACTATCGCAGTGCCGTGCATGATTCCAACGGTCTGGCCATGATCAATGGTCAGGGCGAACACATCTGGCGGCCTCTCAACAATCCACGCGGGTTGCAGATCAGCGCCTTCATGGATTACAACCCGCAGGGCTTTGGACTGATGCAACGCCACCGCACACTCGAGGAATACCAGGATCTCGAGGCAAACTATCATCGGCGCCCATCAGCCTGGGTCCGTCCGGTCGGCAATTGGGGTGAAGGTCATGTCGTGCTGGCGGAGATTCCTACCCCTTCTGAATTCAATGACAATATAGTCGCCTACTGGCGTCCGGCAACACCGCTGACACCAGGCGAACCATTCCGTTTTGCATATCACATGAGCTGGCCTGACGACCGGCCTTTACCTGAAAACTTCGGCCGGGTAGTTCGCAGTGCATATGGTCTCAAGCTGGCCCAGCCCTTTCCGCAGATGGTGATTGATTACAGCGATCTGCCAGCGGATATTGCCTTGAATGACGTTACTTTCGATGCCACTGTGACGGCTGGCACGGTGCTGGAAACCATTGTGCAACCCAACCACCTGAACGGCGCTCGGGTTATTGTTACCTTTGACCCGCAAGGGGCCGATTTGAGTGAAATCCGGGTCAGACCCGCTTACCAAGGAGAGGCAATTGGAGAAACCTGGTTCTACCGCTGGACCGGCGGATAACCCCGGGGCCAATCAGGCCCGACTGGCGCTTCCTCCGGAAAGTCCACTCAACATGCCGCGTCAGGGACAGCATGCCGCTGGCCTGTCGTTGCGCAGCGGCTGGTCCATGTTCCGGGCATGGACCTGGTTCATGCGTTTAACTCTGACCGTCACTACCTTGGCACTGACCAGTTATGGTGTGCATGAAATGTACGCCGTCATGAACCGCAGCATTACCGCTGTGCAGTGGATATTTCTGGTTTTGTTTTCTGTCAATTTCGCCTGGATCAGTTTTGCCGGTGTGCAGGCGTTGTTTGGTTTTTTGCTGCTCATGGCACGGGATCTGCTGGGCCGTCATCATGTTCATGACCGGCCACCCGGTATCAGGACTGCTGTTCTGGTGCCTGTGTACAATGAAGACCCGGTGCGGGTTGCGTCTGCCATTGAAGCAATGGCAGACGGTCTGTCCAAAGAGGCGCCAGGGCTATTCTCTTTTTTCATTCTCAGTGACTCCAATCAGGCATCGGCCTGGATCAACGAAGAGTTCACTTTTCGTGAGCTCATTGCTGCCAGCGGCGAGCATTGCCCCATTCACTATCGTCATCGTCGTGACAACAGCGAGCGTAAAGCGGGCAACATTTCCGACTGGGTCATGCGCTGGGGTGGTGGCTACGAGGCCATGCTGGTCCTTGATGCAGACAGCATCATGGGCCCGGCGACCATGATAGAAATGGCCCGGCGCCTGGAGGCAGAACCCGGATTGGGATTGCTGCAGACAGTTCCTTCCATTGTCTGGGGCAATACTCTGTATGCGCGCCTGCAACAGTTCGCCAACCGTCTATACGGGCCGATTTTCAGTAACGGACTGTCCATCTGGCATGGCGAGGGCAGCAACTTCTGGGGCCACAACGCGATTATCCGCACTGCCGCGTTTGCGTCGTCGGCACACTTGCCCATACTCCGGGGCAAACCGCCCTTTGGCGGCCATGTGATCAGCCACGATTTCATCGAGGCGGCCTTGCTGCGGCGTAACGGCTGGGGCGTGAAGTTGGCAACCGACCTGCACGAAAGTTATGAAGAACCACCACCCTCAATTACCGATGTCATGGTGCGCGATCGACGCTGGTGTCAGGGCAATCTGCAACACTCGCGCTTTTTGTTTGCCAAAGGTCTGGCAATGACCAATCGCCTGCACATACTGTCAGGCATTATGGCCTACATGAGCGCGGTGTTCTGGCTATTGCTGGTGGCTACCGGTCTGCTGCTTGCCGTGCAGGCCGAATTCACCCGCCCGGAGTACTTCACCCAGCCATCTTTGTTTCCAACCTGGCCAGTATTTGACTCAGAACGTGCCATCAATCTGTTTATTGTCTCGATGAGCATTGTATTACTGCCAAAGTTCCTCGGCTGGTGCAGCGCCATCATTAATCTTCGCCGATGTTTCCGGTATGGTGGTCCCATCCTGCTCACGCTCAGCGTTCTTGCTGAAGTTGTTTTATCGGCGCTGGTTGCCCCCATCATGATGTTGGCGCAAAGCCGTATGGTCTGGGAAATATTCACCGGCGGTGACAGCGGCTGGAAACCCCAACGCAGGGATGATGGTTCAATTTCAATCACAGACGCGCTACGTCGGCACAAGTGGCACATGGCAGTTGGCGTCGCGATATCAGGCCTGACATATTATCTACACCATGACCTGTTTTTGTGGACCTTACCGGTAACGGCTGGCCTGATGTCTTCTGCCTTCTTGTCCTGGGCCAGCGGAAAACGGGGCCCCGGTCAGGTGTTAAAACGAATCGGTATCTTACGCACGCCGGAAGAGAAACGTCCCGGGCCGATACTGAGCTGCGTTACTCAGCGCCTGGCTGGCAAAAAAGCGGGGCCGGCGGCGGAACAGATCTCAGCTTTCGTGAAACTAACCACTGACCCGGCGTTTTGTGCCTGGCACTGTGCGCAATTGATACCTGTAAACCCGGATAAAACCGGCTTTAATCCTGCTATGGTGTTGGCGTCCGCAAAGGCAAAGCAGTCAACGTCAATCAATGATCTTGAAGCTTTCCTGACGCCAGCGGAAAGCATGGCCTTTTTGCAGAACCCCGATCTTATCCGCGACGTTGCAGCTCGCGGCTCAGAAAGCCCCTGAGTTGCAGCTTGCCACAAAATAATGGTTAACAACCGCTCGGCAGCGCTATACAATCGGCCCGCAATGTCTGCTCAAGGCTCGGCGCTGCGTCACTTTCGGTCGGTCCTGATCTCAATGCCACAGCACCAGACAAGCACATTCATACAAGAAACCATTAGTACAAGGAAATTCCGGGGGGATTCCAATGAACCTGGCTGGCGTGACGATTATCGTCTATCTGGCACTTATCGCTCTGGTAAGTGTTTACCTGACCAAACGCAATAAAAATTCTGCTGACTGGGCCATTGGCGGCGGTGGTATGGGTTTGTGGCTGATTGCTGCCGGCATCGCCGGCACCCGTATAGGCGGTGCCGGTACATACGGCGTGGCCGGTGACACCATGAACACCGGTGTCTGGAACATGTGGTATGGCGTCAACTCTTTCCTTGCCCTGGCACTGGTAGGCCTGCTGTTTGCCGTGCCCTATCGTCGCCTGCGCCTGACCACGATCAGCGAGTTGTTTGTCAAACGTCACAACAGTTCGCGCAACGGCTGGCTGACCAGTCTGTGTGTGCAGACCGAATACCTGATCATCAATATATTGGAGCCGCTGCTGGTCGGTATCATCATCAGCGCTGTGTTTGGCATCAACCGCGAAGTGGCGATTATGCTGGGCGCCGTGATCATCATCATGTCGACCACATTCTCAGGACTGCGCGGCGCATCAGCCACCAACGTGATTCACGTGATTGTTGTCATGTTCGGCCTGGGCGCGGTAGCGATTATCGCCGGCAATGAGCTTGGCGGCATCAGTGGCATCAAGGAAAAAGTCGATGTGGCGCTGCTGAGCTCTGACATTGAACCCACAAGCTGGTGGAGTTTTGTTGGCCTGGGCTGGTTCCCGATCATTGCCATGTTCTTCTCGGCCGTCATTCACACGCCGGCAGCATCGGTCTATGTCAATTACTCCAGCTCGGCCCGCACCGAGAATCTGTTGATCCCGGCGTTTCTGATCGCGGGTGTACTGGCTGCTATCATGCCCATTCTGGCCTCGATCATTGGTATCGAGGCCGTGGCGCGATACGGCACCGAAAGTGGCATCAGCAGTTATGCCACCATCACCCAGATCGCCACCGACACCGGACCTATCATTGGTGGCATTGCCATTGCTGCGGTGCTGGCAGCCCTGATTTCTTCTGGCGGGCCTATCCTGCTGTCCAGCGCCACCCTGTTTGTTAATGACTGGATACCCGGTTCAGCCGAATTCGAACCCAAAAAGAAGCTTAAAACCTATCGGGTTACCAGCGTACTTTATGGCCTGTTTGCCGGCGTACTCGCCTGTCTGCTGCCTATTACCTCTGTGCTTGAACTGCTGCTGCTCGGCTTTGCCATGGTGGTGCCACCGGCGCTGGCTATCGGCTTCATATTCTACTGGCGCAAAACAACGGAACAGGGTGTGTTCTGGGGTATCGCCTCGGGCTATGGCCTGGGCCTGCTGGCCTGGGCGGTGAATACATTCTTCCTGCATCTGGAGAACGATGTCGCGGCCTATTTCACAACACTGGTGCCGCTGGTGGTTATTCCGGTGGTGTCACTGTTGACGCAGTCGCCGGAGAATCAGGGCGAGAAATGCGACAGCTTCTACCGGCAGTTGAAAACGCCTCTTTCGTGACCTGACAGGTTCTTTCTCTACAGCCTTCGGGCAGAACCGGGCAGCTTCGTGCTAACCCGGTTCTGCCCGCAGACGCCATCAACCCTCAAGCCGGTCCAGGGCTTCGCCGCGCGCCACACTGACGCCGTTGCGACCCGTATTCTTGCTCCGGTACATCGCCCTGTCAGCCCGGGCTACCATGCTGTCATGGCTGGTGTCACCTGACTCTTTGCTGGCGACGCCAAGACTGACAGTTACTGAAAAATCAGTCCCCTTGCCATCGGAATAGACCACACCAGCCAGCGTTTTATGCACTTTTTTGGCCACATTGACTGCCTGTTCCAGGGACGTTTCCGGCAGCAATAAGGCAAACTCCTCTCCACCGTGACGGGCAGGCAGGTCTTCAGGGCGGGTAACCTCTGTCAGTTTCTGCGACGCAAGTTGCAGTACCTTGTCGCCAATCTGATGACCGTATGTGTCATTGACGTGTTTGAAGTGATCAAAGTCAAACATAATAATCGATAATGGCGTGCGATGGCGCTCTGCACGCGACCACTCATTGGTTAATACTTCATACAATCGGCGCCGATTAGCCAATTGAGTCAGGTCATCTGTATTGGCAATTGCACGCAATTGTTCATTCAGCGTTCGCAACTCTTCCTCGGCTGCCATCAGTTTTTTTTGCGCATCGCGCTCCTGTGTGACATCCCGAAACAAAATTACCTGTCCGGTTCTGACATGGCGTCGCGTGGTCACGTCAGATATTCTGATGTTCAGGCAGCGACCATCTGCGAGGGTGACATCCGATTGCTCGTCTTCGTGCAGGTTCAGCTCTTCGGCGACAACATCGGGCAGGGGGCTGCCTACACTGGTAAGCTCGGCACCGAGCATCTTACGCGCGACTGGATTGGAGTCCACGATGATACCGGCATTATCAACGACTAAAAGACCATCACTCATATTATCCATAGTGAGACGACGCGCCACGGGCAGCGCTGAAAAGAAACGCCTCCGGGTGACAAGTAGCATCAAAACGCCGGCGATCACAAAACCGATTGGCGTGGGGTCAATTGGCAGATACCTGCCACCCATGACGAATGGCAGATTTACACCCAGCACCACTACAGGTGCCAGCATCGTTGCTAATAACTGCAGCCTGTATAACGGTGACAAACCAATATGAATACAGATGAGCACCGTGCCAGCCAGCACACTCATGTATGAAAACGCAACGTTGGCACGAAACCAGGGGCCGTAGTCAATCGAAAGGCCAGGCTCACCCGGAATTAGCGCAAAATGCTGCCACAGCAGGCCATGAAATTCATTGCTGATGGCCATCCCCACCGTGAGTACCGGCATGATCCACAGAACAGGATACCAGCGTGACAGAAAGGCATGATACCCGCAGTAGGACAGTGCAACCGACAACCAGAGCACAGGCACGGAGGCGATACCAACATATTGCAGTTGGGAGATCAGGTAGCGGTAATCCAGGTTGTGCCAAAGCAGGCTCCCCCACTGCATGGCACACCACCAAGCCATGGCGGCGCCCAGAGCCGCTACGTAAGCACCGGTCGGCCGCTGGATACGCCTGAATGCGTACACTGACATATACAGAGTAACGCAGGCGCCCAGGAAGGAAGGAATTGCCCACAAATGCATGGAAAATGTCTCGCAGCAAGGCTGCCTGTAGCCAAGGATCGCGGCAAGCATACCGCGCTATCACAGTAGCAGCAACCAACATTCCGCTACATGCTCGCGTCGCGTCAACCTTCTTTGAGGCTGTCTGCGCGCCGGGCTTGACCCGTTTGCCGACTAACAGTAGTCTGAGAAGTCAGTGCAGGTCCGCACATCCTGGTCCAGATTCTGGCCCGAATGCTGTAGTGCATAACGAGGATCAAAACAGCGATGATCAACTCAACCATGCAAAGCGGTCTTCACGGCATGCAGACCGCCTACCAGGGCATGACCCAGTCTGCCGCTGACATTGCCCGCTTGAACACCCGGAATAATGATGCCGGTGCAAACATCAATGCTGAATTGTCCGGCGTCACGGAACCGCTGGTCGCGCTGCGTATGAATCAGAATCTCTTTGATGCGTCAGCCAAAGTCCTCAGCACCTCTGACGCCATGATCGGATCGTTGCTGGACGTAACCGTTTGACCCTGGCGCCACCCGTCCGAATCGCAACATTCCAGACCCCGGCAGTCAGGCATCTGGCCTGGTTGTGCCACAGCCCTCAACTCATCAATAGCGCGTTAAACTTCAGACCGACCGACTTACTGCCATCAGATCTGATGAGCACTCTCGCACAATGGGACAGATATCCCGAGCGGGGGCCCGCTGTGTTGACCGAGACTCCCCATTATCGCCTTGGTCTGTACTTCGAGCAGCTTTATGAATGTCTGATGACTGATATTCTGGCGTGGACAGTGGTGGCCAGAAATCTACCGATCAGGGCAAACGGCATTACGCTGGGGGAATTGGATTTTGTTGTACACAATCCGCACAGCGGCCACAATGAGCACCATGAAGTTGCCGTTAAATTTTATTTGGGATACATGGCGCGTGATAGCACTGACATACGCTGGTATGGCCCGAATGCGCGTGATCGACTGGATTTAAAATCCGAGCGCATGCTGCGGATGCAAAGCCAGCGCTGCCAGTTGCCGGAAACTCACACGGCATTGTCCGCCGCCGGCATTTCGATTCCGTCAATAAACAGAATATTCATGCCGGGTTATCTGTTTTATCCGTTTGACAACGAGTTGCCGTCGCCAGCCACAGCGGATGCCGGTCATTTACGCGGCCGCTGGCTTTATCTTCAGCAGGCGCGAAAACTGGGAAACCTGGATGAGTGTGTAATATTGCGCAAACCGCACTGGCTGGGGCCCTGGCTACAGTCTGTTGCGCCTGATCAGGAAGCGGTGCACAGGGCGTTTGCGGAAATCGAAGAAAGCGACACACCACGACTGTTTGCCTCACTGACTTATGACAGTAAAACGGCTGCCTGGCGGGAAACGGAGCGCTTTTTTGTTGTACCCGCTAGCTGGCCCGGACGATAGAGAACTAGGAACCGTCCAGTACCACACGCAGAGTCTGGCCGATTCTGAGCAGATCACCGGCAAGGTCATTCTGGCGGCGCAGTACGTCGACACTGGTTTCGTATCGGCTGGCGATGCGCCACAACGTTTCTCCGCGTTGCACTTCGTGAGTGACTTCACGAACCATGGGCGCCGATGCAGCGCTGGCGACCGAAGTGGTCGACGAACCGCCGGTATCACCGGGAACGGTCAGTTTCTGCCCTATGTGGATCAAATCGCTACGCAGACCATTGGCAACACGCAGTTGCGCGACGGTGGTACCCATACGAGCAGCCACGGCAGTCAATGTATCACCGCGCAGCACGGTGTACTCACGAGTCTGCCCTGTGATGGTGGCTAAATAATTGGTATACGGTTCCGGGAATATGGCGACGTGGTAGTGCGGCGGTCGACGCTCGCGGGTAACATCAAGCACTTGGCTACTTTCCAGCGACAACAGTGTTCCTTCCAGCCACGCGCGACAGCGGCCGTTGGATGGAATACGCAGATCTACCGCCATGCCGGTAGGGTGAACTGAATCGTCTGATGCATTGGCCGGCTGCCGGGCGATGGGCCGGGTCAGGCTGGTAACCGTGAGTTTTTCACCGCAGGCATTAAAATACTGGTTGCTCAACCGCTCAATCAGGGTTTTGACCGCCGGACGCGCGTAGGGATACGACACATTGTGCAGAGCCATGGTGCGACTTGCGCTGACACGCATCAGTTCACCATTATCCACCAGTTCGGCCACCTGGCTTGAGGTCTGGACGAAGGTGTAACCGTGCATCACCGCATGCTGGTTCTGCTGTTCCATGGATGCCCGCGACCCGCGCATGGTCTGGGCCTGCGCTGGATCTGCCACGTATAACATGAGTAGTGCTACAAGTGCTGGTGTCAGGTTCCGCATACCGTCTGCCCCACTGGTTGTCGTCATTGTTGTTTTGCCGCAACCGCATTCTCACGTTAATTATTTGATTTGTCCAGCACCAACATGATTTTATTAATAAATATTTCCTTCCGCCAAGAACTCCAAAAGGTGACTGAAAGGGCCGCAGGAATCAGAGAATAATCCCTCCGTGCCCTGCGCAAATTTGTTACAGTAGATATTCAATCGAACAGGAGATCAATCATGGTACGTCGACTTCAGGCCCTCACACTACTGATTGCGCTTACACTGGGTCATCATGCGACTGCGCAGGACCATAACCAGAGCACACAGGACGCCAGTCAGGTGGGCAGCGCCAATGTGGATTTCCGGACTTCCTGCACAGCGGCCACTTCGGACGACTTCAACCGGGCTGTCGCCCTGATGCATTCGTTCTGGTTCGCGGAGGCCATCGACGTGTTTAACGGGGTGTTGGCCGTGGACGAGAACTGCGCCATCGCTCATTGGGGCATTGCATTGAGCCACTGGGGTAATCCGTTCGCCGGCCAGCGCAACGCCCGGCAACTCGAACGCGGTCAGGCGGCCGTGACTCTGGCTCAGGGTACCGGTTCGCCAACACCGAGGGAAACTGCCTATATCGGCGCCGTTGCGGAGCTTTTTGCGGACAATCAGCCGGCAAACCAGTCGCAACGGACTCTGGCCTACGAAAATGCCATGCGTGATCTGACTGACAACTATCCCGAAGACATGGAAGGCAAAATTTTCTACGCACTGGCCATTAACCAGAATGCTCAGGCCAGTGACAAAACCTATGCAAATCAATTGAAAGCCGCTGCGATCCTGGAGCCCCTGTTCGAACAACACCCGGACCACCCCGGACTGGCACATTATATTATCCATGCCTTTGACCACCCGCCGCTGGCCGAACGGGCATTGAATGCGGCACAGGTATATGCCTCGCTGGCACCGGATGCACCGCATGCCCTGCATATGCCATCGCACACCTTCACCCGTGTGGGCATGTGGCAGGAATCCGTCGGGACCAACCTACGTGCGGCGCAGGCGGCACGCAACGACAATGATGTCGGCTCGGAACTGCATGCGCTGGACTACCTGACCTACGCCTATTTGCAGATGGGACAGGACCGTGCCACAGCAGGTGTGGTCGAACGGGCACTGTCTCTGACCGAGCAGGTCAATATCACAGCCGTCGGCGCAACCCAGGCCGGGGCGTTTGCAATTGCGGCCATCCCGGCCCGTTACGCGCTGGAGCGGGAAGATTTCAACGCAGCGGCAAATCTTGCTGTCAACCCGGCTGACACACCACACACACAGGCAATGACACATTTCGCCCGCGCGGTGGGCGCCGCTCGCAGCGCACATCCGGATGCAGCCGCGGCAGACATTGAAATGCTGGCCGCCCTGAAGCAACGCGCAGAAGACAATCGCGATGCCTACTGGACTGAGCAGATCGACATTCAACTGCAGGTTGCAAAAGCCTGGGTGACCTTTGCACAGGGCGACCATGATCAGGGCCTTGCTCAGTTACGGGAGGCAGCGGAAATTGAGGACGGCACTGACAAATCGGCGGTGTCTCCGGGCCCCCTGGCGCCCGCGCGCGAGCTTCTTGGCATGATGCTGCTGGCAGCCGGGCATCCCGAGCTTGCGCTGACTGAGTTCAAGGCAACCATGCAGAAAGAACCCAACCGCTTTCTGGCGCTGAAAGGCGCAGCGCAAGCTGCGCACGATGCGGGTGACACCGAAGCAGCACACGGCTATTATCAGGATCTGTTGAGGGTCGCTGAAACCGCCGATTCTGATCGCCCGGCACTGCAAAGGGCCCGCGCATACCTTGCACGATAAGGGAAGGCATGACGGGGGCATAAAAGGGACGGAGGAATCTGGCTTCGCTAAAAACCTCCGTCCCCTTTTATGCTTACAGGTGAAACTGGCCACTTATTGGTTTCTGACGCTAACCGACTCACATTAAGCAAGAATATAAAGCTTAATAATCAAAAGCTTAAAAACTGGCACAATCACTGCTAGGTAAACTGCACTGAGATCGTCATTTCGACGGTCTAATGATCAGACCAGAAACTCCGGGAGCGTGTTTGTGCACTTACCTTCACCACATTTTCGTCCATTGCCACTGTACGCCAAAATCATCGCATTGCTGTTGATTGCCGGTTTTGTCCTGATCGGCATAATTGGCTTGGTACTCCCAATCATTCCCGGCGTTCTGTTTCTGTTCCTGGCGGCGTTGTTGCTGACTCGAGTGTCGCGCCGGGCATCGACTTACGCACACAATCAACCCTGGTTCCGCAGACATCTGCAGTCCTGGCGCGCCAGCAAGGGTCTGTCATGGGGCCAGCGCGCCCGCCTGTCCTTTTGGGTCGCAGCAAAAGCTGTGGTACAGGGTATCGGGAGCGGCATAAACTTCGTCTACCGACGCATGCGCGGCTCACGTACCTGAATCAGGATCGAACCCCGATTTTCCTCACTGAAGTCCAGAACTGTGCCTTTGCTGCGCAGAAAAAACAGCTCGCCCAAAACCGCATCTCTGATCAGTCCGCCACCTACGATCAACCGTAGTTGCGACGCATAACTTTGTTGCCAGCAACGGTTCAGCGCAACCTCAAATTTCATCAACGCTTCTTGCACAGTTTCACGCTGATGTGCGATGTCAGCTGTCAATGTGGAATCATCACCCTGACTCCACAACGGGTTATCACACTTGACACACAGGGGTTCCAGATGACGATCCGTGATTTCACCAGGCGGCTGCCTGTTCACCAGGCCACAGAAAAGGCATTGTCTGCTATCTGGTTTTACGGACATATCATGCGCGGGTTTCGATTATCTGGATCCAATGACCCGGAACATTAAGCTGGCTGGCGGCCAATTTGATGCAGACCAGGAGCGGCACCGCCAGCAGAACGCCAACAACCCCCCACAACCAGGCCCAGATGATCAGCCAGATCATCAGCACCAGCGGATTCAGGCGCATGTGCTTGCCCAGCACAGTCGGCGTCACAAACTGTGCTTCAATACCATTGATGACAAAATAAACCAGTGCCGGCACCAGCGCAAACGCGACAAACCCATACTGCGCCAGACCTGCCAGCACCAGCAGGCTCAAACCAATGAACATGCCAACATAGGGTGCAAAGTTAAGCAGACCCACCAGAACCCCCCACAACAGGGCATCCTCGACACCAATCAACCACAATACGCCAGCCGTTGTCAGGCCGAGCAATGAGTTGATGATACTGACCGTCAGGATGTAGCGCGACAGCTCGATTTCAATATTATCAATAAGCCCATGCGCTGCATCTTTGTCCTTCACTGCAGGCAGATACCGGATCGCCGACTCAAACAGGCGGGCCCCAAACACCAGCAAAAAAATCGTCAGCGTCAAACAGGTCACCAGCTGTGCCAGGAATATCGGCGTCGCCGCCAGCATATAGACCATGAGCTCCACGCCGCCCTGGGTAAGTCGCTCGCTTACCGCACTACTGCCATCACTCAGCTCTTCTTCTACTTCGACCTCGCCGCCAAACAGTCTGGAAAAAAATGCTCGCGACGGATCCTCCTGATCTTCCTCTGGTGATGCGCTCCAGGCCGAAGTCATGGTGTCAATCTGTTGTGTGAAGGTTGCTGACAGTTCAGGCAAACGCTGTGCCCACTTTTGCACCGGCCCGGCCAGTTCCATACCTAACAGGGTAAACGGTACGGCGATGGTGCACATCAACACAATGGCTGAAAGCGCCCTGGGCACATGATAACGGCGGAAAAAATTGACAGCGGGAATCAACAGCAGCGTCAACAGCAGGGCGACCACAATGGGCACCAGTAATGTCTTGGCAAAATACAGGGTGTACAACATGGCCAGCGCCAACAACCCTTGCAATACGCGTGTTATCAAATTAACAGGCAGGTCTTCACGATGGTGTTCTTGATCAGTTATTTCTTTACTCATCCCTGCGTTACTCAGATAGTGCGATTATTTTTTCAGCCTGTACACTGACGTCTAGAGCATTTTCAGAAAGCGGGCGACTAGCGGCTGCAAGCGCATGGCGGCGAACCCGGCCGAAAGCAAGGCTGACACCGTTGTCCGGCCAGATGCACTACCAGCGGTACAGCCAGCCACAAATCCTGTCAGGGGAACAAGCCAGCCGCGATTGCGGCGCAGCGTCAGCAAAGGCCGCATACCCAGGCGCTGAGTCCGCACATGTTCGAGCTCAACAGCAAGTGACGCAGCTTCGATGTCAAGAACCAGGTCTTTACGGCCCACGCTTGATATCCTCAACGATTTCAGCCAGGTATTTGCGAGTCATTGGCATCGACAGACTACGTCGATACTTTTTGAACAGATGGCGCATCGTCAAAGCAGCAATCACCTGTATCACAAAGAAAGTGAAGAAACCGGCGCCGGGCAGACCGCTCAGGCTGTAGCTCAGCCAAGAGACAAAAAGCGACAGGCCCAGCCAGGTGAAAATGACAACCGGGAAAAAGAATAACCCAAGCAGTAGCAGCCGACGCAAGTCGCCGCCAGCGAGCCTCATTTCAGCTGTCGCCAGCACCGACAACGCCGAACCCAGCGCAGTAAGCTGCCTCAACCAGGCCAGCCAGGCACCCGCGTCATCCTGCGCCTTGTTGCTGGCCCGATCATCGTCCGGTAGCTGCGTCGGATCGTGTTGATCGTCGCTCATCGTACCCGGTTCAATTTCTGGAGAACAACTTCGACAGTACATACCCGCCGACAAACGCTATTGCCAACGCCTGAACGGGATTCGTCTTTGCGTAGTCCACAGCCGAGCGCGTCAAATCGTCAGCCTTGTCCTTGCCCTTGACCAGTTGATCAAGTGCATCTCCTTTCATTTCAAGGCCCGCTATTTCAGCCGCATGACGGAAATGCTCCTTTGCTTCCAGCAACTTGTCCAGCGCTTCTCTGGCGGCCAGCTTGCTCGCCTCCAGTTCTGATTCCGATCCCTGTTTCTTAGCTGTAGCCATTGCATATCTCCTGTTGCGGTGAGTATAACAGTGTATCTCTCAAACCCCGTACCATACTAAAGAAAGTCGTCAATACAGGCAAATAATCAACGTGACGCGGGCACCATGTCAAACCAGGTTCGCGACGATGATCGCTATAACGCCAGCGGTCATACAGAAGCCGAATAATGCCAGCAGACCATCACGCGTGATCAGGGCCAGCCCGAACAGGGTCCAGATCAGGCCCGCGCCATTGGCACTGAACGGGACAAACTCCATCGCAGGGGTCATAAGTGCGGTCACCCCACAGGCCAGTGCCACGGCGTACCTGGATGCACCACGTACCAATATGGTCAATCTAGGTTTTAGCAGCCGGTCAATAAAACGCGACGGCTTCCTGAGCGCCTTTACTGCCTTGCGCATGTTTTCCGACGATACCGATCGACGCAGCAACCAGTCCGGCAACCAGAAGTGTTCAGCCTGCAGGGCCAACTGGCCCACAGTCAACAACACAATCAGACCCATCATGGTGGGCACGCCCGGCACATCACCCACAATGGGTGCCAACGTCACCAGTCCGGCCAATAACAATACCGGTCCGAACGAGCGACGGCCTATCTCCAGCAGAACATCATCGAGGCAAACATCGTCAACGCCCGACGTTGCATCAGACAGGGCATCAAGCATGGCACCAAGGTTGGTGGTTTCCTTATCTTTCGCACCAGCCTGGCCGCAACCACCGTCGCGGCTACTGCTGTCGCTCATAAAACACTCCGTTGTACTTGATGATCCGTTGCCCAGCTGAAAAGCCGGGTAAAAACTCAAGCAGGATACATGACGCTTTTTTGCATCACAGACTGTTTAAACGATCCAACAGATCGTTGATTTGCAGACGCAACGAAGCATCAGAACCGGCATAGCTGAGCGCTCTTCTCGCCAGCCCTCTGGCATCATCATAATTTTGCTGCCGGAAGCGTATGCTGGCCAGCCGATACCAGACCGTAGCGTCGCGAGGGCTGATGCGCAATGCCCGCTCGCCGATAGCTGCGGCCCGCTCCAGATCCCCCGCCGCAATTGCCGTGTCGACTGAGGCCAGCAGCGTGGAGGCTGCTGTCGCAGGGGTTTGAGGGTTGGCAGGCGCTGAGGGCTCTCCGCCGGCTGAGGGCTGTCTAGACGCTGAGGGCTCTCTGCCCGGAGGTGGCATCGGTGGCCCCACGATCGCAGGTGACTCGACGGCATCCGGTTCACTGCGCTCGACCGGTGTCGGCTGACCGTTGTCCGGTCCATAGCTGGCGCAGGCCGATACCAGGCCAGTCACCATTACCAACAACACGCGCGATATCATGGGTTCAAATTCCGTATTCGATCAAACACCCGCTCCAACATTGACTCCCCTGGCAGGCATGCGGTCACAGCCACAGGTAACTGCTCTGCACGAAACGGCAATAATCGAGTATCACGACAACTTTCCGTTGTCGGCCTCACAGCCGCCCGCTCCGGCACTTCTTCCCACACGATAACATCCGGTGCCCGTGTCTGTCTGGGCTGTATGTCCAATTGTTTCATGACTGCGGTCCATACCTGCAAGGCTCCTGTCGCCCCGGTCAGGCCAGTACTGCGATTATCGTCATGACCCAGCCACACAACGCCAGTCAGGTCATCCCCGTAGCCGGCAAACCAGCTGTCCCTAAAATCATTGGTAGTACCGGTCTTGCCGGCAAGCGGCAGATTGTCCGCAAGAGACTCAGCAGCAGATCGTGCCGTGCCATCTACAAACACATCCTGCAACGCCTGCTCAAGCAGAAACATCGATGCGGCATCCGCCACCTGCTCGGTTTCGAAACCATAACGCTGCAACCTCTCACCCTGTCCCGTTGTCACCGCTTCTACCGAACGCAACGGTGAATAGAATCCATTGCTGGCCAGGGTCTGATAAAACCGTGCCACTTCCAGAGGCGCCATATCCACTGCACCAAGTAGCACAGACAGGTATTCGGGTATCGGGCGCGAATGCCCCATTTTTTCCAGCATCTCCACAACAGAATCGACACCGATCTTTACGCCCAGGTCGACCGTCGCCAGATTCAGTGAGCTCACCAGGGCGTCATGCAAATACACATCACCAAACATTTCATCATCATAATTTCGCGGTGACCATTGCTGCCCATTGTCTGTCATCAGGTCAACAGGACGATCCGACAACACCGAGGCCAGACTGAAGCTGCCCGATTCCAGCGCCGCCAGATAGACGGCTGGCTTCACCAAAGATCCAATTGGACGCACCGCATCCAGAGCCCGGTTAAACCCGACGGCACCCGGGCGACGGGAACCGGTCAGCGCCCGGACTTCACCGGTATTACTGTCGGTTATAACCATCGCGGCCTGCAGTCTGACGCCATCGTCCGACGGCACTTCAACGGCTGACACGGCCTGCTCCAGCACCGCATCCATAGCCCCCTGCACGCGCAGATCCAGAGTGGTAAAAATGCGCAGCCCTTCTGAGCGCAAAGCCTCGGCATCATAGTCTCGCGCCAGATCCAGGCGCACCAGATCCATAAACGCTGGATACGCCCGGTTGCGACGCACCGGCTGCGAGCTGGTGAGCAATTCTGCCTGACGGGCACTATCGTATTCATCCGCGGAGATATAGCCCTGATCCAGCATACTCAAAAGTACGGTATTGCGGCGATTGATCGCACGCTCGGGATTGCGCCTGGGGTTGTAAAATGATGCGCCGCGCGGTAATCCTGCCAGCAAGGCCAGCTCAGCCAATGACAATTCTGCTAGCGGGCGGGCGAAGTAATACTGCGCGGCCAGGGTAAAGCCGTGAATAGCCCGATTGCCGTCCTGCCCCAGGAAGACTTCATTCAGGTAGGCTGCCAGAATCGCGTCCTTGCTGAAATGCAGCTCAAGCGCCAGCGCCATGACAGCCTCTTCAATCTTGCGGCGCAGCGTGCGATCCTGGGTAAGGTACAGATTTTTAACCAATTGTTGGGTTAGCGTGCTGCCACCCTGCGCCACTTCACCCCGACGCAGATTGACCCACAACGCCCTCAGAATACCCTTCGGATCGACGCCCCAGTGCTGATAAAAGCGCTGATCCTCAACCGCGATGATGGCCTGCACCAGCGATTCCGGAACTTGATCCAACGATACTGGCAGTCGATCTTCGCCCGTGTCGGGATTGATCTGGGCAATCTCGACAGGTTCGAGGCGGACCAACGGCAGCGAACCCTCAAATGCCCGACCCGCTGCGGGCACAGCATCAGTAACCGGCGCGGCATTGACGCTAGCGATGCGGGAATCACGAAACTCTACCTGGGCATGGACACCTGGCTCCCGGCCATCCCAAAACTGAAAGCCCCGGGTCTGCAACCGCATCTGCCGATCCTGGACCTGATATTCACCGGGTCCGGCGACGGTTTCTACCTGGCGATAACCAAGACGCTGCAGATAGTCTGTCAGACCGGCCGCATCGAGATGGGCACCTGTGTACAGCTCTGCAGGCCGGGCATAGATACGCGCCGGCAGTGCCCATTGCAATGCTTCAAAGTCGCGGCGCACCTGGTAGTCAATCCAGATCAGCCAGATAAATCCGATAACAA
The DNA here is from genome assembly GCF_040877505.1 of Pseudohongiella sp. NCBI lineage: Bacteria > Pseudomonadati > Pseudomonadota > Gammaproteobacteria > Pseudomonadales > Pseudohongiellaceae > Pseudohongiella > Pseudohongiella sp. The sequence goes on along the minus strand of NZ_JBBDNQ010000038.1, from coordinate 60,090 downwards.
GGCCCAGTCCCAGCGCCCAGGTCAAACGTCGACGCCAGGGCCGCCTGTTGTTTGAGAGACTGTTTGAGAGACTGTTTGCGCGATCTGTTTCATGCTCTGTCATAGCGCAGCATTATGACACCATCGGGCAATCAGCCGCCATGTGCTTGTCGCTCAGCTATCCAGCATTTCGCGGACTTTGCGCGCCAGATCGGAGGTACGGAAAGGTTTGCTGAGCAGATTGACGCCCGGATCCAGTCGACCGTGATGAACAATCGCATTCTCGGCATAACCGGACATGTAGAGTATTTTCATGCCCGGATCGATCCGGGCCGCTTCTGTCGCCACTTCCTTACCCGATATGCCACCCGCAAGCACCACATCTGTCAGCAGCAGCGCAAATCCTGCACCTGTATTCGCTGCCTCACGGAGCGCATCCAGCGCCTGCGCACCATCACCAAAGTCGCTGACCTGATACCCCAGCTGGCGCAGACTGGTAACCGCATAACGCCGCACCAGTTCATCATCCTCAACCAGCAGAATATGTTCGTCGCCACCCGTCATGTCGGGCGTTTTGGCAGTTGCTCGATATTCCGGCTCAGCGTTTCCGGACACCCGCGGCAGATATAACCTGACGGTCGTTCCTTGTCCCGATTCGCTGTAAATTTTGACCTGCCCACCAGACTGACGCGCGAAACCGTACACCATGGCCAGTCCCAAACCGGAACCTTTACCCTCCTCCTTGGTGGTAAAAAACGGATCAAACGCCTGAGCAACGATATCAGGCGGCATACCGCAACCGGAGTCTGATACCGCAATCATGACAAAATTACCTGCGCTCATGCCGTGTAAATCAGCATACTCGGGCGCAATTGAAGAATTGCCGGTTTCAATGGTCAGTTTGCCACCATATGGCATGGCATCACGCGCATTGAGCGCCAGGTTGAGAATGGCATTCTGCAACTCATGTGGGTCGACAATGGCAGGCCATAAATCCTGGCCACAAACCAGCTCTATGTTGATATCCGCCCCCACGGTTCGTTCCAATAGTTGCTTGGCTTCCAGCACCAGCGCGTTGATATCGGTCTGCTGTGGATTCAGTGGCTGTCGTCTGGCAAACGCCAGCAGCCTGTGGGTCAGTTCGGCCGCCCGTTCGCCAGCGATCCGAATCACATCAGCCTGCCCGCGAATACCTTCAGGCGCCTTTTGCAGATGCTCCGCCAGCATGTCGATATTACCCAGAATGACCGTGAGCAGATTATTAAAATCATGGGCAATACCACCTGTCAGCTGACCCAGCGCATCCATTTTCTGTGCCTGCCGCAGACGCTCCTCCATCTCTTTTTGCCGGGTGAAATCCTGCAGGTATACCGTCATTCCCTTGTCATGCGGGTACGCTTTTATGACAAACCATTTATTCAGAGGCCGGTAATATTGCTCCATGGCAACTGAACCTCCTGTCGTCCTCGCCTCCTTGTAGAGCCGGGCAAATCCGGTTTCTTCCAACTCGGGAAACTCTTCCCAGATTCTCTTGCCCAGTAGCTCACCCGCGGGACGCTCCAGTACGCGTTCTGCTTCTGCGTTCAGAAAATCGAATTGCCACTCTGAGTCCAGCGAAAAAACGGCATCAGAAATAGCGTTAAAGATGGTTTCTATTTCGGCCTTTGCCGCGTTGACATCGGCCTGTGCCTGTTGTTTCGTCCGCAAAGTCTGTTCAGCAAACTGTTGCTGACGCTGGGCCAGCACAATGGTCGCTACCGAACTGCCCGCAAATGTCAGCATCATCAGCAGCCCGATACTCATCTTCGACAGCAAGCGGCCCCGCCATTCGGCAAGCACTTCGGCTTCGGTGATATTGGCATAGGCGATCAACTGGTTATCCCAGGTATAACGATAAGCCGACAGCCTCGGTACCTCGCCCTGCAGCGCGATATCGGTGACGCGCCCTTCGGTGCCGGAACCGAGAACCTGGCGAAACAGGGACGTTTGTGAAAAATCGACGCCCACCAGAGCCGGATCAAACGGACTGCGGGCGATGACGGCGCCTTCAGCTGACAGCAGTCCCAATGCACTTTGATCCCCAGCGCGCAACGCATCATAAAAGTCACTCAGGTAATCCATCGACATTGACGCGGCAGCAACACCGGCGAAGCTGCCATCGGCAGCAGGAATCCGGCGGCTGACATTGATCACCCATTGACCTTCCGCCAGGCCGACCACACCCAGTCGCGGCACCGCGATATACATGCCGTCATGTGCGTTTTCCTGATGCACGGTAAATTCACGATAGCGTGACAAATCAAAGGGCTCAGGATCTGTGGTACGGGAGGTGGACAGCGAGCGTCCGTTGCGATCGAGCACGTAGAACGCGTAGGTATTGACAGATGCAGCCTGGCGATTGGACACCACCCGGTTCAGGGCGTCCGGATCGTTCAAGCTGTCCTGGCCGACCAGGGCAACCGCGACCAGACCCAGGTCAAGCGCCATCAACGTCTGCTGCGTGTGCTCAGCCAGGGCAGCGGTGACATTTTCAAGCTCGTTGTATGCCGCCTCGATGACCTGCGCACGGTCAACCAGGGCACTGCGTGTGATTATAATGCACAGTACCAATGCCACCAGAACATTGGCCAGGAGAAATACCTTCTTCATGCAGGCTCCATAGCAGCCTGCTTTCTTTTTCCTGTTGCAGGCATTGCACAATCTAGCATGTAATAAGTCGTTTCAGGAACCTCCCGGTTTTGATATTGTGAACTCTCCCCCGCAGGGATCCGGAAAACGCCATGAATGAGGAAATACTTGCCGAAGCCTTGACCCAGACCATGCCGTTTGGCAGGTACAAGGGACAGAAGCTGATTAACCTCCCAGAACCCTATCTGGTTTGGTTTCATCGTCAGGGTTTTCCCAACACCAGACTGGGACGCCAGCTCGCGCTGATGTACGAGATCAAACTCAACGGACTGGAGGCAATGTTGTCGGGCCGCGGCAGCCAGAATGCCGGCAAGTATTGATCAGCCTGGGCCATTGGCTTGAGATTCACCGGCAGCCAGGCGTTTGCCGTAAGGGTAGCGAATCACAACATCGTTCAGCGATGTCGCCTCACCAAACAGATAGCCCTGCACAATATTACATCCCAGCGAGCGCAGGTAATTGAACTGAAACATGTGCTCTACGCCTTCGGCAACAATATTCATTTTCAGGCCTTGGGCCATAGACACAATGGCACTGACAATGCAGGCATCGTCGGCGTCGTGGTGCAGTTTCTGCACAAAGCTGCGATCGATTTTCAGCGTTTTTATCGGGAACTTGTGCAAATAACTCAGCGATGAGAAACCCGTGCCAAAATCATCAATGGCCAACGTGATACCCGTCTGAGTCAGGTGCAACAACTTGTCCACGATATCCCGACGATCATTTAACAAAAGACCTTCGGTAATCTCCAGCTGTAAATTCTCCGGCGGGAATGCCGTGGCTTCCAATGTGTCAAAAATCTGCTGCACAAAGTCTTCACGCTCAACCATCACCGGGGAAAGGTTGATAGACAAACGCAGACCCGGGTGGCCTTTTTGATGCAGAGCGCCTACGTGCAGACAGGCTTCACGCATGGTTTGACGATCGATTTCCACGATCAGGCGACTATCCTCTGCAATCGGAATAAACTCCGCCGGCGACAATCGGCCGTAGCGCGGGTGATTCCAGCGAATCAGCGCCTCTACACCGTAGAGGTTTGTGTTCACTGTATCCACCAGCGGCTGATAACAGATTTCCAGCTCATTGTTTTGCAGTGCCCGACGCAGATCCTGCTCCAGCGAATGACGACGCGTAACACTTCCGTTCATCTCGGCATTGAACAGGATTGAACCGTTTTTGCCGCTACTTTTGATGCGATACATCGCAATATCGGCGTTTTTGATCAGTGCTTCTATATCATCACCGGCATCCGGGTAGACGGCAATACCGATACTGGCACCAATATAAATTTCATGCCCGGCAATATCGAACGGCGTTTTGATCGACTCCAGCATCTTCTCTGCGACCTGCAATGCTGTGCTTTCGTTTTTTATGTCCGGCAGCAAAAGTGTGAACTCATCGCCGCCAAAACGTGACAGGGTATCCCCCTTGCGCACGCAGGACAGCAAACGCTGACTCACCGACTGCAATAAGCGGTCGCCCATGGTGTGGCCAAGCGAATCGTTGATGACCTTAAAGCGATCCAGGTCGATAAACATCACCGCCAGTTTTTCCTGGTTGCGATGCGCCTGGGTAATTGCCACGCTCAAACGATCCTTGAACAGCGCACGGTTGGGCAAGCGCGTGAGAATGTCATGGTAGGCCTGGAAATTGATGAATTCCTCGGCTTCTATCTGATCGCTGATGTCTCTTGCCGTCCCATAAATTTCGTAGCGTTCACTTCCATCAGATTCAAGCACATCATCGCTTATCGTGGACATGGTCAATTCGAAATGTCGTCTACGCGACTCGCCGGTGTTTGGCGACTGACTGACAAGCGCCATGTTGATAGCACGTTCACTATCGTTGGATGTGTGTGCATGTTCAAAAAAATACCGGGCCTTTTCCTGGTCCTCAGCATCGACGATCGCAGTCACAGGTTTCCCCAGCAGATCGCTGCGCGTGTAACCCAGCAGACTTTCCACTTTATTGTTGATAAAGCTGAAGCAGCCATTGTGATCGAGAATAAAGATGATATCCGGCGAATTGTTGACCAGAAACCGGTGCAATCGCTCGGATCTTGTCAGGCGTTTCTGCATCTCGCCGTGACTGTCTTCCAGGCGTTTCTTGCGTATCGCATTACTGATCGTGGTCAGCAATTCGTCAGCGACATAGGGCTTTTTAATGTAGTCGTGCGCACCCTGGCGCAGCGCCTGGCTGACATGGTCAATGGCGCTTTCTCCACTGACCACTATCGCCAGCGTGTTGAGTTTGGCCGAGTGTATGTGTTGCAACACCTGATGACCGTCCACATCGGGCATGACGAGGTCAAGCAATACGACGTCATAAACCGTGGCGCCCAGCTTGCGAATGGCCGCCTGTCCACCAAAAACCATTTCAACCACATATCCGCGCATAGACAGGAGGCTGTGCAGGCTTTCCGCCAGCCGCTGGTCATCATCAACCACCAGAATGCGTCCCTGTCGGGTCTCGCCAGGCTTCTTGCCAGAGCCCTCAGCGGCGCTGTTACGATTGCTGGGTTTCAAGACTGCGCTCACTCAACTCTCCTGCGGACTGCTGCTTCGCGTAACCGGAAACAGCAAACGGAACTGGGTGCCCTGGTCACTGCTGCTGCAAACGATCTGGGCCTTCATGGCATCCATCAATTTTTTAACGACGCTCAGGCCCAGGCCGCCATGAGCATCACCCTTACTGGTCACACCGGGAACAAACAATCGGGACATGACCCGCTCGGGTATACCGGCACCGGTATCCGCAATGGTCAGCGTCAGATGGGCATGACCATTTACCATGACACGTCCTTCCGATCGCAACGTCAGGGTGCCGCCAGAGGGCATAGCCTCCACCGCGTTCTTGATGAGATTGGTCAATACCTGCTTCAACTCAACTTTGTTCAGCAACACTGGCTGCAGGGAACTGTCGAGTTCCAGCTTCACCCTGACGTCACGCGCGGCACACATGGATTCCCGAAAGATCCTGCCCAGGTCGTCAACCACGGCGTTGACATCCACCGACTCTGTTTCCGGATACTCACCCGGTTTGTTCAGCCTGAGCAGTATTTTACCCACACGGTCAATTTCTTCCCGCAGTATCGCAAATTCTTTATCTGCATCTTTGCTGTCGCCCAGCTTCAGGCGCAGAATTTCCAGGTAATTGTTAATCACGCTGAGTGGGTTGCTGACTTCATGTACCGCCTCACTGATGCGCGCTGATTCACTGTCCCGTACCTGCTGCCCGGGAACCGCCGGAGCACGATCAAATAACACGGTGATTTCGTTCAGCAGCGTTTGCCACAAACCAGCGTTTTGTTGCTGCTGGGCCAGTGTTACCGGGTTTGCACCTGCTACCAGTATCCCGCGCTGATGTTTCGCCGCAAATGGCAGGTATATCAAAGCCGGTTGGCGGCAATAACGCAGCAATTGCTCATCGAGCAGGCTCAGCCTGTCACCGTCAGGCAGGTTGCTGGTCTGGATCTGCTGTCTGCTGAAGCTACGCTGAACCAGGTTATCCTCCGCCAGTGTGTCCACGACAAAATCGGCTACACCCGGCTCAGCACCCATGTTTGAGCCTGAACCTGGGCCTGATCCGGTTTCTCCCAGACTTGCCTCCAGTGTCCCTTGCTCTTCGCGCAGCCTGAAAATCACGTACTTTTCGAAACCGAAACTCAGATACAGCGCGCGTCCGACAGCGTCATGTTCCGGCACGTCAACAGCATCCCGCGGCAGGGTCTGTCGCAAGGCCTGCAACTGCGCCAACTGGCCCAGTTTCTCGCCCAATTCACGATTTGCCTGCTGCGCCTGTTCAGGGTCTTCTGCCTCGCCGGATGCCACGCCAAGGCCACCGGCAATGCGCTGGACATCCGCGGCGATGCGAGCATGCAGCTCTCGCAACAAATCTTCGTTAAAACCAAACAGATCACTGGCACGGGTCAGGGTTTTGTCATCCGGTTCAGCCTGACTGCTCATCAGACTGCTGAGATTGACGATTTTAACCAGGTGGTGAGCATGTTTGATATCAACACCCCCGGCATGGTGATAACGCAAAGCATCTGCCATGAAGTTATCCAGCTGCCAGCTGTCGAGCAGAGCCGCACCCAGCTCCGGGTGCGTGGTCTCTAACGCGCTGCGCTCGGCATCAAGCAATTGCTGGTCATCGCCGCCAGCCGAGGCCAGTATTGGCAAATACACACTGTCGTTTTCTGCCAGCAGGCACAACTGGCCCACATCCATCAGCAGGCCACACAGATACGCCTGTGGCAACGCCTGATAACCGGTGAGACTGGCCACTGTTTGTGCACAATGCGCCGACACCAGAGAACGACGCCAGAACTGGCGCATGAATTGTTGATGGTTTTTGTCAAAGTGGCTGAAATACTGTTTGACCGCCGCTGTGATAACAAGCGTCCTGACGGTTTCCAGGCCCAGACACATCAGGGCTCGATCGACTGTGTCACAACTGTACTGGCGACGGTAATAACTGGAATTGGCAACGGCAATCAGCCGTGCTGACATGGCGCTGTCCTGGCGGATGATATCGGAGAGATGCTGAAAATCGGCGGATTCCTGACTGACAGCGTCAAGGATACGAACCAGCACTTGGGGCATACTGGGAAGCTTGTTCAGGGTCAGATGGGTGGGTACTCGTTGTTTTTCCACCGTCATGGGCTCAACCGTGTCCGCAGATCCAGCGTTATTGTAAGTGTCCTTGAAGTCGGATATCGCTACCTGGCTGACGAAGCCTGCGCCGAGTATACTCAATGACGCGCCCGCTGGCCACTGCAAGCCTGTCATTATTATGGAAATTCTTGTTGCACGCGGGCTGATGTCCCATTATGCTTCGGTAGTTGTGTAAACGCTCGATAGCAAACCATCAAAATCGGTACAAAAACGCAAAAATCATCACTACGGGAAGCTGATGGCTACCGTCGATCTGCCACTGAATAGCGTTGCCAAAAAAAGCCTGTCCCAGGCCCGCACAACTGCCCCCCACGTAATTGCAGTCACCAGCGGCAAAGGTGGCGTCGGCAAATCCAGTATCTCCGTCAATCTGGGCATTGCCCTGTCACGCATGGGACACAAAGTCTGCCTGCTTGACGCCGACACTGGTCTGGCAAATATCAATATCCTGCTCGGCCTGACACCCAGGCTCAGCCTTGAACACGTACTGTTTGGCAACAAATCCATCGCCGATGTCATGCTGGACGGCCCGCACGGGCTGAAGGTCATCCCCGGCGCCAATGGCATCGTTGAATGCATCAAGCTGCAACCCCGGCAGCACATGCAATTGACCCGACAACTGGCCACCGTGGAGGGTGAATACGATTATCTGCTGGTCGATACAGCTGCAGGCATTGGTGATGACACCATGGACTTTGTGCGGGCGGCGCAGCAGACCATTATCGTTGTGACGACTGAGCCGACCTCTCTGACCGATGCTTTTTCCATGATTAAACTGTTGCGCAGGCGCGGCAAAAAAAGCCATTTCCATGTCGTTGTTAACATGTGTCACAGCACCAAACAGGCGCGTGAGGTTTTTCAACGTTTCGCCGGGGCGGTGGAAAAATACATCGGTGTAAAACTGAACTATCTTGGCTTCATTCTCCAGGATGAAAGCCTGCGCGCAGCGGTCACCATGCAGTCCCCGGTGACGCTTTTCCCTGAAACCGACCCATCATGCAAAAATTTTTTCCGCCTGGGTCAAGCACTTACAGACACATTGGGAACGCTTACGCCGAAGGCATCATTCAGCGCATACTGGCAAAGTCAGTATCGGCGGCAAAACCCGGCCCAAGTGTCGGCAGCAACGTCAGGCAAAGACAAACGCCCGGTAACATCAAAAAACGCCGACACCCAGGTGACAGGAGCAATACAGCGCGAGCCGCTTAGCAAATTGCGCACCCGCCTGCTGACCCTGATTGCACAGGGCGACGTAACCGCGCAGGAACTCACCGCACTGATTGAGGAGCTGAACAAAGCGGCTCTGCGGATGTATCCTGACGCCCGGCCCGTCGCACAGAAGACGGGCAGCCCTGAGCCCATAAACAGCCCTGAGCCTGTGAACAGCCTTGAGCCCATAAACAGCCCTGAGCGGATTAACAGCCCTGCGCGCCGCCCCTCCGACAGTGAAGCGTCCTCCTTGCTCAAACACCGTTACGATGAAAGCAGGTTTGGCTCCCAGCAGCAGTTGCTGGCGACACTTCGGCAGCATACCGACAAGCCATTGATCAAGCTGCTTGGCGAAGTAGCAGGTTGCCAGTGATGAGCAGCCGTGATGAGCACCCGTGATGAAAAATAGCCTCATTCTAAAATTCGTCGCTGCCGCGCTTACGGGCGTGGTTCTCCTGGTCGCATTGGCCGTCGTTTTCATACACCTGACTGACCCGACACGAGAGACAATCAGCACAGCGCCACCGGAAAACGAGGTTCGCCAGCCACAGGCCCCTGAACCGGCGACCAGCACGGCACCCGGAGCGCCGCGCACCGGCGTAGCACCGCCTGCATTCGCTGCAGAAACAGATGAGCACGACACAGGAAACACACCTTGAGCAACATCAGAGTACGCCAGACCCGGCGCGAAGACATCCCCGCACTGATAGCCTTGCAGACCCGCATCTATCCCACCATACCGCCGTGGAACAAACTCGACCTTTTGACCCAGTTGGAAAAGTTCCCGCAAGGCCAGATTGTCGCCGAGGACGAATCCGGTCTGCTGGGCTGCGCCAGCTCCATCATGGTCATGTGGGATGACTGGACCGACGAGCACAGCTGGTACGATATCACCAGCGCCGGGACGTTTGACAATCACAACCCCGACGGCCGCACCCTGTACGGGGTAGAGGTTTTTGTTGATCCTGAATCGCAGGGACAGGGTGTCGGACATTTGCTGTACGAAGGTCGACGCCAGTTGTGCCGGGCCATGAACCTGAAACGCATTATCGCTTGTGGCCGACTGCCAGGATACCGGGAGCACGCTGCCGATATGAGCGCTGAATTCTACGTGCGCAAAGTAATCTGGGGAGATTTTAACGACCCGGTACTGAGCTTTCAGTTGCGCGAAGGTTTCAGCTACTTTGGCGTGATGCCCGACTATATCCCCGAGGACGCAGAATCCTGCGGTTATGCCTCCCTGATTGTCTGGCTTAACCCGGACTATGAGCCAGACCTGCCGGTCGTTATCCGCGACGATATCAGTTTTCGGATCTAATCGGGCTCTCCAGGACGGCCTCTCCGGACGCCTCCCCTGCTGAGCAGCCCCCTGTTTCAGCGCTGGCCCGCACGACACCGTCTGACGTTCTGGACTTGTCCTGGTACATCAGAGTGTCAGCACGCCCCAGCAATTCGTCAGAGCTGTCACCATCAACCGGCCACAGCGCGACCCCTATGCTGACAACAACATCAACATTCCGGTTGCGCACCGGCATGGGGCCATTCAGCCCATCGCGCAAACGCTGCAGAAACTCTCCAAGCCTGACCTCCGACTCATCCGTATCACCCTCGCTTTCCATTCCCCGGGCAATAACGACAAACTCGTCGCCGCCCAGGCGTCCGGTAAAATCTGCGCTCCGAATCGCCCCTTCCAGGCGTCTGGCGATGCCCGCCAGCAGTTCATCGCCGGCACTGTGGCCGAACCTGTCATTGACCAGCTTAAAGTCGTTCACATCAATCAGCATCACCGCAAACGGCGCTTTGGTGCGGCGGCTGGCGATCAGAGTATCGCCCAGACTCTCGTCAATACTGCGGCGATTGGGCAAGCCGGTTAAGGCATCCTCACGTGCCAGTTGCATAACCTGGCGATTGGAGCGGAAATAACAGGCAACACCCAAACCATAGGTCCAGCCGATACTAAACACAATCAGGGCCAGGACGAGGCCCTGATTCGCGGACACGTCCATCGGCCTGGCGGATACTTCGGGCGCCAGCAGTGCGTACTGCCAGCGCACCGCAAACGGAACACTCATCATAATCGCTGAACAGGCTGCCAGGGTGTTGGCACGCAACTCGTACCGGTCAGTGGTGCGCCAGCACAGAATTACACCCACCAGACACATACCAATTGCTGCAAAAGCATCGTGAAACAGGAAACGTGCCTGCGGATAATCCTTGTTTACCCACGCTATCAAAACCAGGACCGGCATCGCAAGCAACATCAGGCGCCAACGCCGCCGGGAATGATAACCCCGGAAGCGCAGGCAGCCTTCAATGGTAAAAAGTACCGCAGACAGACTCATGGAGTTACTCAGAAACGGCGCCAGATTCCAGGGCGCGCCAAGCAGCGTTGCCATGAATACTGTCAGAAACGACAACGAGATCAAAAAACCGCCAATCGTCCAGTGTAAAACACCCGGCAACTTCTCGTTGATGCGCCAGAAAATAAACAACACCAGGACCGAAGTGACGGACACCAGTGCCAACGTTATGCTTAGAGTAATAGTATCAAGAGGTACCATGTCTGCGTTATTGCGCTCCGCGGGGAACTGCCCACATCAATCAGACCATTTATCGGTGTATTCAATCATTTTTGCGGTAATGCCCGATTCCGACAATGCGTGACCGGCATCCGCGATAATATGCAATTCAGATTGCGGCAGAGCCTTATGTAGTTGCCAGGCATTTTCTACAGGACATATTACGTCATAGCGGCCATGAACAATAACTGTTCGGATGTTTTTTATCGCATCAGCATTGTTTAACAGGTAATTGTCTTCCGGCAAAAAGCCCTTGTTGGTGAAATAGTGACACTCGATACGTGCAAAGGCATCGGCGAACTGGTCATTGCCAAATTTGCCGACAGAGGCCGGGTCAAACATCAATTTTGAAGTCGACCCCTCCCATATCGACCAGGCCTTGGCCGCCTGTTGGCGGACCACAGGATCGGTTGACGTCAGTCGCCGGTAGTATGCTGCCACCAGGTCACCACGTTCACCTTCCGGAATGGGTTCAAGGTACGATTGCCACAGGTCGGGAAACAGCCTTGAGCACCCTTGCTGATAAAACCAGTCGATTTCCTGTTTCCTGAGCAGGAAAATGCCGCGTAGAAACAGATCGGTGCACACGTCCGGATGCGCAATCGAATAGCACAACGCCAGCGTGGAACCCCAGGAACCACCAAAAACAGCCCAGCGCGACAGCCCCAGATGCACGCGTATTTTTTCGATGTCCGCCACCAGATCCCAGGTGGTGTTCTCCTCAATATCGGCAAAAGGAGTGCTACGGCCGCAGCCACGCTGATCAAACAGCACAACATGCCACTTGTCCGGGTCAAAATAGCGGCGATAGTCCGGCATCACGCCACCGCCGGGCCCGCCATGCAGGAAAACGACCGGTTTGCCTGCAGGATTGCCGACCTGTTCGTAATACAGACTATGACGTTCGGAAACCGGCAGGCACCCGGACGCGAATGGTTCGATTGCCGGATAAAGACGCGGTGCTGCTTTGCTCATTATGATTTCATCTCTGTGCGTTACTGGTACTTCAGGCTTGATGTCGGGCCAGTCCTTTAATCAGGTCACCTGGCGCTATGGCGCGACTGAACAGCCAGCCTTGCGCATACTCCACACCCTGTTTGTTGAGGTATTGAGCCTGCGCTTCGGTTTCGACACCCTCGGCAACCAACTTCAGATTCAAAGTTCGCGCCATTTTTATGATATGTAATACAACGCGATTAGTCGCGGCCTCGGTGTCGATGGCTTCCACAAACAGACGATCTATTTTAAGACAGTCGAACTGCATGGTCTCCAGATAGGAAAGGCTGCAGTATCCGGTACCAAAATCATCTATTGCCACCCGGACCCCCTGTTTGCGCATAGCCTCGATAACGCCCTTCGCGGCACTGGCATCAACCAGCATGCGTTCAGTCAGTTCAGCGACGATCTGCCCTGAACCGGCGCCACTGGCACGTACCATCGCCATCAGTTTATCCAGGGTTTTGCCCGATTGCAGGTCTTTGGCGGACAAGTTGATGGTCAGGAAAAAGTCCGGATCGGCGCGCAGTGCTGCCCCCATGTCCCGGCCTGCAATCTCAATGACCTGCTCTGTCAACATACCGATGAGGCCGCTGTGTTCGGCAACGGGGATAAAGTCGTCCGGCTGCATAACCCGACCGTCCCTGTGGCGCCAGCGCAACAAGGCCTCTGCCCCCACCCATCGTCCGCTGGCCAGCTCTACCACAGGCTGATAATCCAGATAAAACTCGTTGCGGCGCAAACCCTGTCGAATCTGCGTGGGCAGAGAAACCTGCAGGCGGGCAAAATAGACAACTGACCCGGTCAATACAACCGCAGTCACTATTCCAATTGGCAATAAAACCCAGATAAACGCCAGTATTCGCTCATCCAGATAACCGGACGGAATTGCAGCAATGGCACCCGTCTGTGCCACCTGGTCAGAGCGCACAATGCCAACGATATACCCATTGTCGACAAACGCTGCTTCGGGCACATCATTTACCGCCTCTACCCAACGAGGGTCTGCCTCACCGCTTACTGTTCTGATGTCTCCCGTGGACGGGTCAAATGTCGCAAAAATCACGCCCTCCTGATCAACCACAAGGTCCACAGCCTGATTCCGGTGCGCCATGGCGATAAAGCCATCACGTTCAAGAGAAATATAGGGTGTTTCCGACGCAAACGGCACCGGCGCTGTCAGGCGCAAGCGAGTCCCCGACGGCGTCAGGCTGTCCGGCGGGCCCAGAGCCAGTCCGCTCTCATGCAACCCCAGCGTGGAACACAGCATGAGTTCGCCACTGACAGCACCGGCAACTTTCATGAACTCCATGCTGACACCCAGTTGCCGCATCCGGGTGAGCATGGCATCGGAGCAAGGATCACCGATGTTTGCGGCGACAAGAACATCAATGGCTTCCTGCATTTGCTCAACGGCGCGATCGGAGCGTGCCGCCACGGAACGGGCGTAGCTGGTCACCCGGTCAAATTCAGCCGCCAGCCCTTGTTGCTGAGACAGATAAATTGCAGTGACCACAGGCCCGATCGCGGTGATCAGAGCAACCGCAATAATGACCTTTAAAACCCTGGATCGACGCATTGTGTAGTGTTCCTGATCATCGATGCCGTGCGCCCTTGTCGTTGTGATTCTGTGGACGTCACATCTGGCCGGATTAAACCGGCATTTCCAGACTACACGTTTCCGGAAAAAGGTCAATTATCAACAGCATCACCGCCCCGGAACTGTGTTGGGCATCACGATGGCGAGCCAACATTCCGCAGATAGGAAACCGCACCCTGGCCCGCCACACGACCGCTGGCAAGACAGGCATTTATCAGATAACCACCCGTGGGCGCATCCCAATCCAGCATTTCGCCAGCGCAGAACACGCCCGGATGACGCCTCAACATCAACTCATCGGTCAACTCGGCAGCAACAATACCGCCGCCGGTGCTGATCGCCTCATCCAGCGGACGCGCCGAGTGCAACCGTTGCGGCAAACATTTAATGGCCCTCGCCAGTGCTTCCGGGTCACGACCCGACAATGGCGCCAGTTCATGCAGCAGTGCTGCCCTGGCGCCGCTGAAGGCGAGGCGTTTGCGCAGGAAATTGGCTTGCGACTGCTTGCCTCTGGGTAGCGCCAGTATCCGCCGGATGTCCTCTATCGACCGGTCCGGCATCAAATCCCAGTAGATTTGCGCAAAGCCATCGCGTTCAATGCGCTGCAAGATGTCACGTGACGCATGATAGATCAGGCCGCCTTGCACACCATGCCGGCTGATCATGGCTTCACCCTGACGCCAGTGAGGCGAACCGGCCTCCAACGACAGCGCCACCGATTTAAGCGGTTGGCCGGCGAAGCGTTCTCGCATGTACGGGCTCCAGGGATAATCGAAACCACTGTTCGAAGGCCGGAACGGCGCAGCCTCAACATCGGCTCGCGCCAGCATCTGTAGCCACTGCCCGTCCGAGCCCAAACGTGACCAACTGCCGCCACCCAGGGCTAATACCACTGACTGCGCCGCAATTGCCACCGTGCAATCTCCGCGCTCCGGCGTCACCACCGAAAACGTTAACTGGTGACCATCAGGTTGCGGTTGCCACGCTACCCAGCGGTGCCTGGTGTGGATCTTGACCCCATGTTCCTGCAGACGATGCAACCACGCACGCAGCAGCGGCGAGGCTTTCTTTTGCACCGGGAACACTCGCCCGGAGCTTCCGGTAAAGGTCTCGATGCCAAGCCCCCTGACCCATTCCCGCAAGTGTGCCGGACCGAATGAGTTTAACCAGGGCAGAACCATCGCGGCATCGCTGTAGCGCGTGGCAAAGGCATCAAAATCCTCTGAATGAGTCAGGTTGAGCCCGCCCACGCCCGCCCGCAAAAACTTGCGTCCGACCGCTGGCATGGCATCGAACAGATCAACCCTGTACCCGGCCAACGTCAATTGCTCGGCGGCCATCAGTCCCGCCGGCCCCGCACCGATCACGGCAACGGGCAGCAAGCTGCTGACCCGCGCTGTTTGCGCCGTAGTCATAAAACCTTCCTTACGATACACATGCTTTTACTCTGAGCGCGATGGAACCATCATGATAACCTGCCGCACCCGGCGACGCTTGCCCATGACCTATATTGCGGGTTTTGCGGAGTGCATCAACCATCAGTAATTTAGCACACAGACCATTGTCAGATCCGGCCTTACTTGCTAAAGTCCGAAGCGATAACCACAAAGTCATTGGTGATACTTATGTTTGACCGGAACAAAGACAAACAACAGGACAAACCCGAATCCTCCTCGGCCGCACCGGCGGTGGAATCAAGTTACAGCAGCGCGCCGCGGCCTTCAGCGGCAGGCAGCTCAGGCAAGTCGGCCACACTGGGCGCCACCATCAAGGTCAAGGGCGATATCAGCGGTGACGAAAATCTGCTGATCGAAGGTCAGGTTGAGGGCACCGTGAATCTGGCGTCGCACGAACTCACTGTCGGCAAATCAGGCAAAGTTCACGCTGACGTTACTGCCAAAGTGATCCGTATTGACGGTGAGGTTCATGGAGATATTGCCGGCAAGGAAAAGGTTTTTGTTTCCAGTACCAGCAATATCAAGGGCAATATTGTTACGCCGAAAATGACACTGGAAGAAGGCGCGCGTTTCAAAGGCACTATCGACATTGATCCCGGCCATGCCAATGGTAATTCGTCAGTGACGTCTTTTAAATCAGGCACCCCAACCGACAAAACCAGCTAAAACGTGAACCTGGCAGAGCAATTAACAGTGACAGTGACCGAGACGCTGCCCAGTCGTTTAATGCCCGACATTCTGCAGAAAATTGCAGGTGAGTCGACATTGATGGTGCTGGACGTGGGTTTTGGCGTGCATGAAACCGTGGCTCATTTTGGCAACCGGCGCTGCAAGCTGCACTTCTGCGGCTTGCCTGATGCCTTGCAGTCGCCCCCGACTCTGGCGCCGCCCGCCCAAAAAACAGGCAAGCTGATAGATGAATCCATACGCCAGGAAAACCTGCTCACGGCCTGGCGTGATCGGTTTCGCAGTGTTCTCGATTTTCCGGAAGATACGCGCTTCGATCTGTGCCTGTTCTGGGACTCTTTCAACTACATGGATGACCTGGCCCTTAAAGCTTTCTTTGAGGTACTGCATCCCTACATCCGCAAGGAAACCCTGGGGCATGGCCTGATCCAGCTTAAAGACGACAACCAGGTAATGAATCGGGAATATGGTATACAGGCGCAGGATCAGCTGGCCATGCGTCCCGGTCATCATGGTTCACTTGCCAGCTGGCCTCGCCCGCAAGCCAGAGTCGCCTCCATGCTCAAAGGATTCGCCATCAGTCATGGTGTTCTGCGTCGCGATGGTCTGCTGGAAGTATCACTGAAAACCGAATAAGTTCAGCCTGGCGCGGCTTATCCGGATCAGGCTCGCAACAGCTCTCTGACCGCTGCTACAGCACGATCAACATGCGCCTCTGTGTTGTATATGCCCGGACAAAGACGCAGACCACCGGTTCCCGCCCCCGCAATGCCATATTCAGAGTATAAACGGTCGGCCAGCATACCTGCCTGCCCATCCGGCACCGCTACAATGCAGACACCGAAACTCAAGGCTGGGTCAATCGGCGTAACCAGCGGCAACCCCAGCGCCTGAACGCCGGTTTTCAGACGCTGTGACAAGGCGGTGATACGCCGCTCGATCCGCGCTGCGCCGATACTGTCATGGATACGGGCGGTCAGCTCCAGGCCTGCCAGCGCCGCATCATCGCGCTGACCAAGAGATTCAAATTTGCGCGCACCCGGCTGCCCGGTTTCGACCCCGCTGCCCCAGCCCGATGCCACCACGCCTGGCCAGATACGCGCCTGTTGCTGCGACTTCACGTAAAGCAGGCCGACCTCTTTGGGACCCATAAACCACTTGTGAGCACTGGCCGTGAACGCATCAACACCCAGCGCCTGCAAATCGAGATCCATAGCGCCCCAGGTTTGCGCACCATCAAGATGAACAAAAATACCACGCTTATGAGCCGCAGCAACAAGTTCGGCAACCGGAAGTTTTATACCACTGACATTGGACACATGGGTCAGTGCCAGTACCCGGGTGCGATCAGTAAACTGGCGGACAAAAGCATCGACCAGTTGCCCGGGATCAATGTGCGCTGGCGTTGCCACTTTTTTAACAACAAAACCGAAACGCGCCGCACGCACGTCCCAGGCAACATTATTGGTGGGATGGTTCTCGTCCCAGACAACGACTTCATCGCCGCGCTCAAGCGCCAGTCCGTTATTGACAATATTATTGGCTTCACTGGTATTGCGCACCAGCGCTACTTCATCTGCGCTGATATTCAACTGCGCTGCCACACGGCTGCGCGCATCTTCCAGAAAACCGGAAAATCTGGCCCGGTTATTAAATGAGCAGTCCTGATCTATATCCGCTGTCATCGCCGCAACATGCTGGGCAACAATGCGAAAAGACGGACAAAGATTGGCAGCATTCATCGGCACGGCATCGTCGGCAAAGGAGAACTGGTTACGGACGCTCAGCCAATAGTCCTCCCCGCTGCCAGCAGCGAAAATCTCTGAAATATCCTGTTGTGCCTGCGCCAGTTTGACCTGCACACTGGCCGCGCCCAGCAGCAGGGCCCCTGAGGTGCGCAGAAACCGGCGCCGCGATTGCACATTGCTCATCGTTACCCCCTTTAGTCGCCTGTCAGCGGCCAATTATTCGCCAATACGACGTCCGCCCACCCAGGTCTGCACAACCTCAACCTGCCACAACTGTGACGGATCGATGTCAAACACGTCCTGTTCTACCAGGATAAAATCGGCCAGCCGGCCTGCTTCCAGAGAACCGAGCAGTTCTTCCTGGTGCGCTGCGTAAGCCGCGTCCAGAGTAAAACTGGTCAAGGCTTCGCCCAGTGTCATGCGCTCCTCGGGGAACCAGCCGCCGGGCGGTTCGTTCTGCTGATCCTGACGTGTCACCGCTGCGTGCAGGCCAAAAAAGGGATTGGGGGATTCCACCGGAAAGTCCGAGCCATTGGCAATGATGGCACCCGCCTCCATCAATTTGCGCCAGGCATAAGCACCCTGGATGCGAACTTCACCCAGCCTGTCCTGCGCCATGTTCTTGTCGCTGGTTGCATGCGTCGCCTGCATGGAAGGAATGACGTTAAGCTCGTTGAAGCGCAGAATATCCTCGTAGCGCAGCACCTGCGCGTGTTCGATGCGGTGCCTTTGTTCACGAGTGCCAGTGCGCTGAATCAGCGCTTCATAGTTATCCAGCACAATCATGTTGGCGCCATCACCAATCGCATGCACATTGACCTGAAAATCCGCCTGCATCGACATGTCCATTAACTGCGTCAGGCGCTCAGGAGACAGCAACAACAACCCCTGGTGGCCAGGCATGTCGGAGTAGTCCTCATTGAGGTAGGCACCGCGACTGCCCAGCGCGCCATCGGCGGAAATCTTCACACTGCGCACGACCAGCGTATTGTCGTCGCTGATAAAATGGCCCTCGGCCAATCGCTCCGCCAGTTGCTCATCACCACCAGCCAGCATGACATAGACCCGAATCGGCAGCGGTCCCTCTTCCAGCAATTCTTTGTAGGCCTGCAGAGTCGCACTGGAGACACCGGCATCGTGCACGCTGGTCAGGCCCTGTTCGGCCAGCGCCAGCATTGCGCGCCGCAATGCCATTTTCTGATCGTCAATACTCAGCGCCGGAATATGCTGCGTAATATAGTCCATGGCGGTGTCAACAAACGTGCCTGTTGGACGGCCTTCCGAATCACGAATGATCATGCCGCCGTCAGGATCAGGCGTGCTGGCATCAATCCCCGCCAGCTCCATGGCGGCCTGGTTGGCCCAGCCTGCATGGCCATCAACGCGGCTGAACCACATGGGTGTATCCGACTGTGCCTGCGCCAGTGTGTCCGCACTGGGGAATTCATTGCTGTCCCACAACACCTGATTCCAGCCGCGCCCCTGAATCCACTCCAGCCCCGGATTGGCTTCCTGAAACGCCATCACGCGTGCAACCGCTTCCTGTTCGGAGCGGGTGCCGGTCATGTCCACGCGCAGGAGGCTAAGGCCATAACTGAGCACATGACCATGTGCATCAATCAAACCCGGCAGCAGGGTTTTACCTTCTCCATCCACCACCGTGATGTTGTCATCATCGGGCAATTCATCGCTGTCAGTGAACACGCGGTCGATGGTGTCACCGGTAAACTGGATGGCGCTGAACGTCATGCGCTCCCGGGCACTGCCAGGTCCGTCGCCGTCGAGCATGGTGTAACCATTTACGTTGGTCAGCAGTGTGGTTTGCGCGGTCAACGTTGAGGACAGAAGAACAAACAGGCTTGAAGCAACTAACAGGCTGCGGCGCAGGGTTCGATTTGTAAAAAACATAACTGGGTTTCCGGATCAGTGTTATTGAATCTCATTCTGGCAAGTGTACCGTTAACATCAGGGTTGGTATACGCTTGATTTGGTACGTTATACTGCTCCGACAACAATCATAAACAAGGATACACGCTGCCATGCACGCCACCCGCAAAACCTTCCGGACAGTCCACTACGCAATTGCAGTTCTTGGCTGCGCCCTCCTGCTGAGCACACCACTGCAGGCGGCGGAACTGACCCTGGTCCGATTTGGCCCCGAGGGGCAGGAAAAGCCGGGACTGATTGATGCCCAGGGACAGATCCGGGATCTGTCTGCCCATATGAACGACATCGCGCCCGATCAGTTATCGGACGATAACCTGGCTCGCATTGCAGCCCTCGACGCTGACAGCCTGCCACAGGTCAGCGCTGACGTCCGACTTGCCGCACCGGTCACCGGGGTCAGCAAGATCATCGCCATCGGCTTCAACTACATCGACCACGCCGCGGAGATGGCTGTGGAAGTGCCGGAGGAACCATTAATATTCATGAAAGCGGTCTCTGCGCTGAGCAATCCGTTTGACCCGGTCGTGTCGCCTCGCGGTGCCACCAAACTCGACTACGAGGCTGAACTGGTGGTGGTGATAGGCAAACGTGCCCAGTATGTTGACGTACGCGATGCGCTTGACCATGTGGCCGGTTACAGCGTGGGCAACGACGTCTCTGAGCGTGCCTTCCAGCGCGAACGTGCCGGGCAGTTTGTCAAAGGCAAAAGCGCCGACTCATTCGCGCCATTCGGCCCCTGGCTGGTCACTCGCGCCAGTGTCGATGATATCCAGAACCTGTCTGTCTGGTCGGAGATCAACGGCGAGATGCGCCAGCAGGGCAACACCAGCCAGATGGTGTTCGGCGTGGCCGATATTGTCAGCTATTTGAGTCAGTTCATGACATTGATGCCGGGCGACCTGATCTATACCGGCACACCTGAGGGGGTCGGTGATGGTTTTACCCCGCCCAGATACCTCAAGGTGGGTGATACCATTCGCATCGGCATTGATGGGCTGGGCGAGCTGCGTCAACAGGTTGTACCAGGGCCATGACGCCAGGCATCAATATTGCCAAAAAAGCCGGGGTGAGCCATCGCATCCACGAGTACAGCCACGACGCCGGCGCTCAGTCCTATGGCCTGGAGGCAGCTGAAAAAATGGGCGTGATGCCACAGCAGGTATTCAAGACGCTGGTGGTGGCGCTGGAGACCAAAGCGCTGGCCGTTGCCGTGCTGCCGGTGTCGGCGATGCTCAATATGAAACAGATCGCACGCGCTGCTGGCGCCAAGCGAGCCAGCATGGCGGCTGCCCCCGATGTTCAGCGCAGCACCGGTTACGTGCTGGGCGGCGTTAGCCCACTGGGACAGAAAAAAGCCCTGCCCACCTTCATCGACGAATCTGCGCGCCGCTTCGACACCATCTTTGTCAGTGCCGGACGCCGAGGCCTGGAGATCGAATTAAGCCCTGACGACCTGGCTGCACTGACCGGCGCCAGCTACGCAGCATTGAGCGATGCCGACTGAGATTTTATCGCACAGACCTCTAATCGATAGCGTCATATACCAGTGTTTTGAAACGTTCACGAAAACCATTGCCGCTGGCCGGTGACACCTGGGCCATGATGATGGTTATCATGTTTTCCTGCGGGTCTATCCAGAATCGGGTACCCGCCGACCCATCCCACCAGTACTCACCCTGATTCACGCGGTGGTTGTACGTCGTCGCATCCATGACCACCGCCATGCCGCCCAGACTCCAGCCCGAACCAAGCCAATAGCCGGAACCGCCAATTGGCAGCAACGCGTCGGGCACGGCATTCTCTGCCATCATGCGGACAACGTCAGCGCTGACAAGCTGCTCGCCATTAATCCGGCCATTGTCCAGAAACAGCTGTGAAAAACGCAGGAAGTCCATGGTTGAAGACACCAGCCCGACACCCGTACTGGTCAGGGCACGCGGCTCGGTGACCGGAATGGTTTCCATTTCAATCGGCTGCAGCTGCCCATTGTCATCAGGTCGGTACACAGTTGCCAGACGATTCTGGCGCGCCGCATCAACATAGAACACGGTGTCAGTCATACCCAGCGGCGCGAAGATACGCTGCTGATAAAACGTCAGGATATCCATGCCGGACACCACTTCAACCACCCGACCCAGAATCTCCGAATGCATGCCGTAGCGATAGCGCGTCCCGGGGTCTTCAAACAGCGGCAAGGCAGCAACATTATCAACCACCTGTGTCAGTGTCTGATCATAACCGTGCACGTTGTGGGCGCGATAAAACGCACTGCTGCGGCTGCCAATACCAGAAGTATGGGTCAGCAATTGCGCCAACGTAATATCGCCTTCCCGCGGACGCGTAGCAGCCACATCTGGCTCACTGGCATCCTGCAGGACCTGCTGACCGGCAAATTGTGGCAGGTACTTCTGTACGGGGTCATTGACGTCAAGCAGGCCGTCATCGTGCAGCATCAATATGCCCAGCGCCGTGATCGGCCGCGTCATGGAATAGGTGCGAAACAGCGCGTCGAAAGACATGGCGGCACCAGTCTCAATATTCATATGACCCAGGGCTTCGTGGTACACGAGCTTGCCATCTTTGACCACTGCCGCAACCACCCCGGCAATATCGCCCGCGTCAATCTGCGCCTGTAATGCGTCTGTTGCCAGTGCCAGTTTGTCCGGCGCCAACCCAGCGTCTTTCGGGGCCGCGCGCATTAATGTCTGCGCACTTGTCTGGCCACCCATCAGCAGCAATGTCAATATTGCCGAGCTCCACGTCAATCTGCGAACAAGCTTTAACCCCATGCTTTTTGCTCCCGATTTGCCCATGATCCGGTGAATCACTCACCTTGCCCGTTTATGTTTGCAACGAATAGAGATAATTTGCAATTAAATATTTGACTCAGAGAAAACGCATGGTTTATGCTGCGAGCGATCGATCGCTTAGAAAGTAGCGGCAAAACAAAGTGTTATGAAAAGTAACATACCGCTCATTCTGTGAAGATTGGTAACACTTTCCAGCAGTACCTGCCTTTGAAAGTGTGATACATCAAACGTGTGAGACAAAAATAGTCGAACTACATGTGAAGTACGTCTGACCCAATAAGAAAAATCAAAACTGATGAAGAGAGCCACACCTGGCTCCTGAACGCAGACGAAATAGAGCTAAGTATTGCTATTCCGCAGCACAGGGGAGTTATGTGGTTTTTTTATGCATGTCTGATTTTGATCAATTGGCAGGCAACAATCTAACCGCTGTAATAATAAGTATTAAGGGGGGGAAACCCGATGAGATTAAAAGAACTATACCGGTGCATCGCTTGCGTATCACTGGTCGCACCCACGCTGGTTTTTGCGCAGCAACAACCTGAAATCGAAGAGGTTGTCGTCACCGGTTCCTTGATCCGTGGCACACCCGTAGACGATGCACTGCCGGTGGAAACATACACCGCTGCTGACATGGAGCTGTCCGGCTCGCCTTCAGCTCTGGAATTCGCCAAAAGCCTGAGTATCTCCGGCGCCACCTCCGGTGAATCCTACTACTTCGGCGGCGCAGCGCTGACCGGTAGCGTAAACTACAACCTGCGTGGCATCGGTGCGGACAAGACACTGTCCCTGTTCAATGGCCGCCGCGTCACGCAGAACACTTCCGTCATCCCATCTATCGCTTTGGCGCGTACCGAGATTCTGAAGGACGGCGCTGCCGTAACCTACGGTGCTGACGCTACCGGCGGTGTGGTTAACTTTATCAGCCGCGACAACTTCGAAGGCGTTGAAGTACAAGGCTCATTCAAAGCCATTGATGGCTCCGACGGCGACTTCAATGTCGGCATCATCGGCGGGTTTGGCGGCGATACCACTGACGTCATCTGGGCCGCACAATGGGACCATCGCTCACAGATGGACACCACTGAGCGCGATTTTTCGAGCCAGCCGTACTCTGTCAACCCCGCTCCCTGGTCAGATCTGACCAACCTGGGCGCCTGGATTGCCCGCGGCCCACTGCCCGCAACACCCGGCAACACCGCAAACAGCGAATGGGGCCCCGTTTACGGCCTGGCCAACGACTTCACCGACCAATCCTGTAATGCAGTCGGCGGTATCGTTAACGTCACGTCCTATACCACGTGTAAGTACAATTACATTCCCTTCTATGACCTGGTTGCTGACAACGACATATACCGTCTGTTTGGTCAGGTAAAAACCGAGATCAGCGCTCAGCACAGCTTCACTGCGCGTGCAGCCTATTCTCAGGTACACACACCCAATGCATACGGCTCACCTTCTCAGCCGGTTATCCGTGGTCCCGCCCGAGCCTCAGGCGCGACTTACCAGCTGTATGTGCCGAAAGCCAACCCGTTCGTAGACGAGTTCGCTCAGCGCACCGGTTTTGCCAACAACCCGCTGTATGCTGTAACTCAGGGTTTCACGCCTATCACCTACCGTGCTTTCGCTCACGGTGGCCTGGATTTGTTTGCGGAACCTGGCCGTCACAGCACACCGCGTGAAATCGACAACCGCTTCCTGCATCTGACCGCCGGTTTTGACGGCGAACTGAACATAGGCAGCGGTATTTTTTACGATGCGGCGCTGACCTATAACCAGTCGCACACCACGGACGACAACCCCGATATCGCCCTGTACCGTGTACAGGAAGCATTGAACGGTTTTGGTGGTCCAAACTGTAACGCAACCGACCTGAGTACAGATCGATTTGGTACCCAGAACCCTGCTGCCGCCGGCACCAATGGCTGCATGTGGTACAACCCGTTTGCGTCCAACTTCGCCGGTCAACCGGTCTACGGCCTGGCCAACCCGAGTTATGTACCGGGCGCCGAGAACCCGGACGAACTGGTTCGCTGGTTGTTTGATGACCGTTACCAGGAAACTGTGAACTGGAACGTGACAGCTGACCTCGTATTCAGCGGTGAAACGCCAATCGAACTGCCGGGCGGCATGGTGTCATGGGGTGCGGGTGCCCAATGGCGTAATACCAAAGAGCGCGAAACTGTGCCCAGCTCGTTCTATAACGGCAGCCAGCCTTGCGCATGGCCAGAGCAGGAACCCAACTCACCGGAAGCGCCAAACTTCGATGGCTGTACGCCGGATGCACCGGGCCCGTTCCAGTTCTTTGACACCAACGTACCGGATGCCAACAAGCAGACTCAGGAATCCGTGTTCACGGAATTCAACCTGCCTATCCTGGACACCCTGTACATGGCTGCCGCTGTTCGCTATGAACAGTTCTCCGGCGACCTGGACGCGACTGTTTACAAAGTATCAGGCAAGTGGGATGCAACTGAAAATATTGCGCTCCGTGGTTCCTATGGCACCAACTATCAGGCGCCTGGTGCCGACATCAACCCGGGTGAGGTTGCCAGTGGCACCACTAACTACACTCGCGCAGGTGGCGCATGGCGTGGTTCGCAGACCTTTACCCGTTCGGACATCGAGCCTGAAGAGGCAACGGTAGCCAGCGTGGGTGCGATCTGGCAGTCAGAAGGCTTCACGCCGGGCAGCGACTTCCAGTTCATCGTCGACTATTTCGATATTGAAGTGGAGAAAGAGCTGGGTCTGCTGGCCAACGTAAACCTGATCGCCAATTCCGTGTTCAGCATCCCGCCAACTGGCTCAGGCGCTGTGCCTAACGACGGAACAGCACTGGCTGACTGCGCACACCCATTGATCGGCCGTGTTATCTTCAACGGCGGTCCTTGTGTACAGGGCGTTTCTACTGCCTCTGATTTCGCCGAAATCCGCACTGACTTCGGTAACGGTCCTGGCCAGCAAACCAAAGGTTTCGACATCCAGACCAGTTATGGTATGCCAGCATTTTCAGGCGACCTGGAGTTCCGGCTGACGGCAACCAAGGTACAGGAATTCAAGTTCACACCAACACTGCTGGACGGCTTTGAAGTCGCACCTGCACGTGACCGTCTGGGCTTCCTGAACTACGAAACCATTGCCAACGCAATATCCGATTGGCGCGGTAATTTCACCACCAACTACTCACAGGGCATTCACAACTTCCGCCTTTCTGTGCAGTACGTCAGCGGCGTGAAAGACGAGCGTTTCTACAACGAAGACGGCTCACGCGTAGGTGATGCAGCACTGACGCCAGCTGGTTTCCAGCCCGGCACACGCACACCGTTTGGTCCAAGCACCTACGGTATTGATGGTGACGACTGGATTGTTGCTGACTTCCACTACACTGTGGACCTGCCAGCAGAAACCACGCTGACAGCATCGATCGTCAACGTCTTCGACGAAATGCCACCGGCATCTCGTCAGGAACTGGGCTACGATCCACGTATCGGCAACCCGCTGGGCCGTACTTTTGAAATAGGCGTGCGCAAGCAGTTCTAAACAAAAGTAACATGCTCCAAAAAAAAGCCCTGCTCATCTGAGCGGGGCTTTTTTTTGCCTGCAACAACGGTATGAAACTTGCTGTAGTACTCCTTGCCAGCCCATATCACAGCCAAACCGGTCATTTAGCGCCTAAAAACGGATTTTTTGTGCTTGTTATGCGCCGGAACGGGGCGACGGCATCTTGCGCGCGCCAAAAACAGGCAAAAAATATACAGCGAACTGTTTTGGTCAGCGATCTACTTGAATGAACCGTCATGAGGCACGGACAGCAAAACATGGCTGTTGCGGGACAAGCGGCTGATGAAAGCAACACAACATATTTTCAGGGTCAGACGTAAATACAACGTCTGGGTCGGAAATGAAACACTGGAAGACTATGCACTGCGCTTCACCGCGATCAAGGCGCGACGCTGGAGTATAGAACACGTCGCCAAGACTGCCCTGGGTGCCACGGCCTTCCTGGCCCTCGAAGCTATCGCTGCCGCTGTGACCATAAGCTATGGCACGGTCAATGCCATTGCTGCCATGGTCGCAGTTGGCATAGTCATTCTGTTGACCGGATTCCCCATTGCCTACAATGCCGCCAAATACGGATTGGACATAGATCTGTTAACGCGTGGCGCCGGTTTTGGTTATCTGGGGTCTACCATCACCTCGCTGATCTACGCATCGTTCACATTTATCTTTTTTGCCATCGAAGGCGCCATTCTGGCGGCAGCATTGCAGGCCCTGCTCGGCATCCCCCTGTGGCTCGGCTACATCATCTGTGCCGTTGCTGTGATACCTATTGTTACCCACGGCATCACCATTATCAGTAAGTTTCAGGTCGGTACCCAGACTTTCTGGTTGTTGCTGCAATGCACGGCACTGGCGGTAATCACCTGGTTCGAATTTGCCCGGGTCAGCGACTGGACTGCCTACATGCCGGAAGATGTGACCCCGGGCGCCAGCAACAGCAACGGCTTTAGTCTGGCACTGTTTGGTTCGTCAGTGGCAATCATGTTCTCCCTGGTTGCCCAGATCGGCGAACAGGTCGATTACCTGCGCTTTATGCCGGAAAAAACCCGGGACAACCGTCGGCGCTGGTGGTTCTGGTTGTTGCTGGCAGGCCCGGGTTGGATATTTATCGGTATCATCAAAATGCTGCTGGGTTCATTCCTCGCGTATCTGGCCATCACCGCCGGTGAAACACCCGAGCGCGCGGCGGATCCCACCTACATGTACCAGATGGTATTCAACTACGTCACCCAGTCACCTACGCTGTCGCTGGTACTCGCCGCCTTGATGGTAGTTGTGTCACAGATGAAGATCAATGTGACCAACGCCTACGCTGGCTCAATTGCCTGGTCCAACTTCTTCTCGCGCCTGACACACAGTCACCCCGGACGTGTCGTCTGGCTGGTGTTCAACGTCGCTATTGCGCTGCTGTTGATGGAGCTGGGCATGTACCGGGCATTGGAAGCAATCCTTGGCCTGTTTGCCATTGTCACCCTGAGCTGGCTGGGATCATTGTCGGCGGATCTGCTGATCAACAAACCACTGGGCCTGAGTCCATCCTATGTCGAGTTCAAACGCGCACACCTGTATGACATCAATCCCGTTGGTACCGGCTCTGTCATCATCGCCTCTGCTACCGGCATTCTGTGCTACATGGGACTTTTTGGCGATGTACCCAGACATCTTGCGCATTTCATAAGCCTTGGCATATGTTTTATCTCGGTACCAACACTCGCATTGATTACCCGTGGCCGCTTCTATCTGGCCCGTCAGTCACCGCAGATTGATGATCTGCTGCAGGCCCAGGATACCGACAATACACTGGAGTGCTGCATTTGCGAAAACCGTTTTGAGCGCAATGATATCGCTTATTGTCCGGCATACCAGGGCGCCATCTGCTCACTGTGTTGTTCCCTCGACTCGCGCTGTATGGATCTCTGCAAACCCGATGGGCGCCTCAGTAATCAAATGGAACAGTGGCTGCGCCCGCTGCTGCCGGCAGCCATCTTTACCACCGTCAATCGGCGCATGGTGAGGTACGCGGTGATGTTCACCACGGCCAATCTTTTCAGCGCCGCCTTGTTGGCCGTGGTTTACTACCAGATGCAACCGGTAACATCAGGTGAAATTGCGCTGCTGCAGCAGTCATTGTGGACGCTGTTTTTTATTCTGCTGATCATCCTTGGCGTTGTGTGCTGGTTGCACCTGCTGGCCAGCGAAAGCCGGGAAGTTGCGCAGCAGGAATCGGCGCGTCAGACCAGTCGCCTGTTGCAGGAAATCGAAGCTCATAACCTGACTGACATGGAACTGCAAAAAGCCAAAGACCTGGCTGAGCGTGCCAATGACGCCAAAAGCCGATACCTGTCAGGCATCAGTCACGAGCTGCGCACACCCTTGCAGGCTATTCTGGGATACGCGCAGTTGTTGACGCAGCGCGCCGACATGCCTGAAAAACACCGTAATGCCATCCAGATCATCAAACGCAGCGGCGAACACCTGGCCGGCCTGATCGAAGGCCTGCTGGATATTTCCAAGATCGAAGCCGGACGCCTGGAGATCTATCGCAACCGGGTAAAACTGCCAGACCTGATCGATCAGATGATTCAAATGTTCCGTACCATGGCGTTGGAAAAAGGTATTGAATTCAGCTGTCACATCCACAACAGATTGCCGGACTACGTCACCACTGACGAAAAGCGATTACGCCAGATACTCATCAATCTACTGTCCAACGCAATCAAGTACACTCATTACGGCAGCGTCGAATTTCATATTCACTACCGCAGCGAAGTCGCTGAATTCGCAGTCATCGACACCGGCGTAGGCATCAATGAAAAAGACCTCAATCGTATTCTCGACCCCTTCGAACGGGTAAGAAATGCCAATGCCCCGAACGTGCCCGGGACGGGCCTGGGATTGACTATTGTGCGGCTGCTCACTGAGATCATGGGTGGGGAACTGGATATAACCAGCACACCCGGTGAGGGTAGCTGTTTCAAAGTATCCTTGATGCTTTCCCGTATCGGTGAGCCCGTGGTAGAAACGCCCCCCCAACGCCTGATCAGCGGCTACAGTGGCCAACGCAAAATAATAATGGTTGTGGACGACGACCCGATTCATCGCGGACTGATGGGTGATCTTTTGCATCCGCTGGGACTGACGACCTTTGAAGCACGGGATGCGCATGATTGCCTGGATGCGCTCAGAAACGTGACACCTGACCTTTTCCTGCTGGATGTGAGCATGCCCGGCATCGACGGCCTGGCACTGGCTGAAATCTTGCGAACAAAGGGTTTCCAGCAGCCCATCATCATGATCTCGGCGGATGCTCATGAACGGCATCGCGGCTCCCAATCACCAAGTTCGCATGACGAATACCTTGTCAAACCCATAAACAATCAGCAATTGCTGGAAAGCATCGGCAGTTTGCTGTCGCTGAACTGGGTCCGGAGCAACGACACAGCACATGTTCATGTTTTTGATCAGGCAGCAATTTACCATCCCAGACTGATTGCAATCGCAGATCATGTACTGGTGCGGGAACTGATCACCTACGCCAACCTGGGTTACAAGCGCGGGGTGAACAACAAGCTTGAAGAGCTTAACGACAGCGGTCTGATAGACGAAAACACGCTGACATACTGTCAGCAACTTGCCAACGCCATGCAGTTTTCAGCGCTGGCAAAAGCGTTCAATGCAGAGTGAGAAGAATATGCCAGAACTACAGAGAATTTACGAGAAACCTATGAACAAAAAAGCGTATTCCAATGTTATCCTGGTCGTCGATGATTCTCCGGAATCACTGAGCTTTGTCAACGACACGCTGGAAGAGGCAGGCTACGACGTGCTGGTGGCACTGGAAGGAAAGCAGGCGCTCACCATAGCCAGGCGCATCCGCCCCGACATGATTCTGATGGATGCGATCATGCCGCACAAGGATGGCTTCGATACCTGCCGGGAACTGCGAGCCATTCCCGAGCTGGCCTCGATACCAGTCATTTTCATGACCGGCCTGACTGATTCAGGCAGCGTGGTGCGGGGCCTTGAAGCGGGCGGCGTCGACTACCTGACCAAACCCATCAATCCGGACGAACTGCTCGCCCGCATGACCGTACATCTCAGCAATGCCAGACTCACCAGCAGTGCCTATAACGCACTGGACTCCGCCGGACAGCATCTGTTCTCCGTGAACACCCAGGGCAATATTCTTTGGGCAACACCACAGACACTGGCCCTGTTTGCGCGCGCAGGGGCCAGCGAAAGCTGGCAGAAAACCGAGCTGGTTTCCGCGCTGAACGAATGGCTTTCGCCACCGTCGCCCAGACAACGACAGGCTGACCAGACCCTTGCGTTGACCGTGAGCAGCAAGAACGGTCCTTTAACGCAGGAAAAAAGACTGACAGTTACATTTGTCCGGCATATAAATCCTGACGAAAAACTACTCAAACTGTCAGAAACAAATGAAGGCACGGGTGAGGATCTGTTGCGGGAAAAGCTTGACCTGACCAAACGGGAATCGGAAGTGCTGACCTGGATCAGTCAGGGCAAAACGAACTGGGAGACTGCACAGATTCTGCAAATGAGCCCACGCACGGTCAACAAACATCTGGAGCAGATATTCAAGAAACTCAATGTGCAGAACAGGACAGCGGCTGCACGCATAGCCATCAGCATCCTGGAGCGCGACTGAGGCCTTGGCGGCCCGGCGCGCTCGGGGAGGCTGATGGCCGCACTGTCAACCTATCAACCTATCAACCTCTCAGCCAGCCTAACAACCTGTCAGCGTCTCAACTGCGCCGACTTCGTTTTCTGCGAATGAAGCGTATGGACAGCATCACGACCAGCGCTATAACCAAACCAGCGGTCGCAGCATGCAGAAAATCGTGTATCCATAAACCATCCAGACCATGGCCGGGGTGCGACCACGCCAATCCCGGCAGCGCTGACAATAGAATAACGGCTACCAAACAGTTCTTGAAATTCATTGTGTGCTCCTTCCTGGTCCGGATATTTCTGAGTTTGCAAACGCATCGCCACTGGCAACTATGCCGTCCGCCAATCGGGCAGGCAACATGCCATGCTCGATAATGAAATCGATAATCTCCGGCAACCCGCTGCCGGATTTCAGGTTACTGAATACAAATGGTCGCTCTCCCCTCATACGGGTGGCATCTTCTCGCATCACGTCCAATGACGCACCAACCAACGGTGCCAGATCTGTCTTGTTGATGATCAACAGGTCAGAACGGGTAATGCCCGGTCCACCCTTACGAGGAATCTTGTCGCCGGCCGACACGTCAATGACATAAATGGTCAGATCGGACAGCTCCGGACTGAAAGTGGCACTCAGGTTGTCCCCGCCGCTTTCGACAAATATTATTTCCAGTTGTCCGTGACGCGCAATCAACTCATCAATGGCCGCCAGGTTCATCGAGGCATCTTCGCGGATAGCCGTATGCGGGCAACCGCCCGTCTCCACACCGATGATGCGATCAGCACTCAGCGCTTCATGGCGGGTCAGGAAGTTGGCATCCTCCTTGGTGTAAATGTCGTTGGTTACCACGGCAATATCATAATAATCACGCAGTGCGCTGCACAGGGCACGCAGCAGCGCGGTCTTGCCGGAACCAACCGGACCACCAACGCCCACTCTCAGGGTCTGACCGGATTTATCATTCGTCATAGTGACATCCTCTTGGCTAACAAAGCATCTAGTGCATAAAAACCGGCTGTTGCGGTCAGGACCGGAACAGCCTTGAGTATTGTGTTTCATGGTGCATGCTGGCGAGGCTGAGCGCGGGCAGGCTGGCACCGATATTGTCATCCTGCACAAGCGCAGCGGCCGCTATTGCCGCCGGCACTTCGGCGTGCAATGCATGCATCATGCGCTGCGCCCTGGTCTGCCCAAGCGGCAACAACTTGGTTGCAGCATTTACCTGGTTCTCGATCCAGGACCAGCACAAACCCAGACCACCTGTCTCGGCGCTGATCTGCCAATGCCGGGCTGCCTGGGCAAAGGCTGTCACAAAACTTACGGGTCCGTGCATATCAATGATTGGCACACCGAGCTCGGGTAACAGTTTTTGCAATGCCAGGCCTGTGGCAGTATCGGTTAATTGCAGCTCCCGGGTTTCGCGGCTGGCGAGTATGAGGTCATTCCAATACCGAAGCGCATCGTGATCTGAATTCGCCAGTGCTGTGTCCAGACGGAACAACACGGGCAGATCCACAGCGGCCAGACTAAAGCGAAGCTGCATGCTCAACCAGGTTTCGATATCTGCATCGGTTTTAAGCCAGGCGGCCTCAATGGCGTACTCCAGTCCGTGTGAGAACGCATACGCGCCCACAGGCAAACCGGCACTGCTCAGGTGCAATAGCCGCAACAAGGCAAGGTCAGTGGTGATCATGTTTGCCCGAGACTTCCAGCGCCGCAATCAGACCAGCCTTCGGTTGATCGGGTTGCTCATGTGCATGCGAATGCCCGCCATGCCCCGACCCGCTGTGAGCCGTGTAGGCACCCTGCTCTGGCACAAAAACGTGATGCGCATGCTGCAAGGTCAAACCCAGCAGCACCAGCATTTCCTCAAGCACATGGTCGGGCAGAATGCGGAGTGTGCGCGAACCCACCTGCACTTTCACATGTCGGTTACCCAGGTGGTAGCAGGCCCGGCTGAATACTTCCCAGTCGTCGCAGGAAGCGATGACCACGGGCTCTATGGCACCCTCCACCAGCACCAGCCGACCGCATTGGCTGCGCAGGTATTCGCCAACCTGCAGCGGTGTGCCACGCGCCAGAAACAATCTGACCTCTTCTCCCTCCGTGGAAAAAATTCGCATGCGACCGCGATCTCGCTGTTCATGCGTGAGTATGACCCGGACATCTACTGGCGCCTTGCACTGCGTGCCCAGTCGTTCATGCACTTCCAACATGCTTATTCCTCTGTTCAGTTGTTAAAACAGGCTGTAGCGCTGCGCCAAGGGCAAGACGCTCGCCGGCTCGCATGTCAACAGTTCACCATTGGCCCTGACCTCATAGGTCTGGGCATCGACTTCGATCACAGGTAACCAGTCGTTCAGAATCATGTCCTGTTTACGAATTGATCGCGTGTTGCGGCAGGCAACCAATTTGCGAGCCAGGTGAAGTTTGCTCAGCATTCCGGCCTCCAGCGCCAGCTGACTGGTGAAAGTCACCGACAGCGCGGCCGCGGCACCACCAAAGGAGCCAAACATGGGCCGATAATGCGAAGGCTGCGGCGTCGGGATTGAGGCGTTCGGATCACCCATGGGCGCCGCAGCGATCATGCCCGACTTGATGATAAGTGATGGTTTGATGCCAAAAAATGCCGGTTTCCATAACACCAGGTCTGCCAGTTTGCCCGGCTCGATGGAGCCGACTTCGTGGGCAATGCCGTGAGTAATCGCAGGGTTGATCGTATACTTGGCGACATAGCGACGAGCGCGGAAGTTGTCTGATTCAGCGGTATCTTCCGCCAAGCGGCCACGCTGAATTTTCATCTTGTGTGCGGTTTGCCAGGTTCGGGTGATGACCTCCCCGACCCGGCCCATGGCCTGTGAATCTGATGCGATCATGCTGAAAGCACCCAGGTCGTGCAGAATATCTTCCGCTGCGATGGTTTCCTTGCGGATACGTGAATCGGCAAAGGCCACGTCCTCAGGTATCGCGGCATCCAGATGATGGCAGACCATCAACATGTCCAGATGCTCATCAACGGTATTGACAGTGTAAGGCCGTGTCGGATTGGTCGATGACGGCAGCACATTGGCAACCGAACAGGCCTTGATGATATCGGGTGCATGACCACCACCGGCGCCTTCAGTATGGTAGGTATGAATCGCCCGGTCCTTGAACGCGGCCAGGGTGTCATCTACGAAACCCGACTCATTCAGGGTGTCAGTATGAATAGCGACCTGAACATCATAATAGTCAGCAACGTTCAGGCAGTTGTTGATTGACGCCGGTGTTGTGCCCCAGTCCTCATGCAACTTGAGACCGCAAGCACCCGCCAACAATTGTTCAATTAGCGGTTCAGGCAAACTGCCGTTGCCTTTGCCCATAAAACCAAAGTTCATGGGCATGGCATCGGTTGCCTGCAGCATTTTGCCAATGTTCCAGATGCCCGGTGTACAGGTCGTCGCTTTGGTGCCGGTCGCGGGCCCTGTGCCCCCGCCCAGCATCGTGGTGATACCGGACATGGTTGCTTCTTCTACCTGCTGCGGGCAGACAAAATGGATGTGAGAGTCGATACCACCTGCGGTGAGAAT
The DNA here is from genome assembly GCF_040877505.1 of Pseudohongiella sp. Taxonomy (NCBI): domain Bacteria; kingdom Pseudomonadati; phylum Pseudomonadota; class Gammaproteobacteria; order Pseudomonadales; family Pseudohongiellaceae; genus Pseudohongiella; species Pseudohongiella sp. The sequence continues at coordinate 25,891 of NZ_JBBDNQ010000038.1, read as the reverse complement.
TTCACCCTCGCCGGCAATGATCTCGGTGCCCGGACCAATGTTGATGGTCACGCCGTCCTGCACATCCGGATTGCCCGCCTTGCCGATAGCCATGATACGGCCATGCTTGATACCGACATCCGCTTTTACCACACCCCAGTGATCCAGAATCAAAGCATTGGTAATGACAACATCCATGCTCTGTGCATCGCCACGCTGGCTTTGCCCCATGCCGTCGCGAATCACCTTGCCGCCGCCAAACTTCACCTCATCACCGTAGCGGGTGTAATCCTTTTCAACCTGAAGCCAAAGATCAGTGTCCGCCAGGCGCACACGGTCACCGGTGGTCGGTCCAAACATCTGCGCGTAAGTTGCGCGATCCATATTTGCCACAATAACTCTCCTGCCTGCCGAATACAGACTAGTCTAACGGCCCCATCACATCACCGCGAAAACCAAATACCCGGCGCTCGCCAGCATAGGCTACCAATTCAACCTCACGACTCTGCCCGGGTTCGAAACGAACCGCAGTACCGGCCGCAATATTCAGATGAAATCCGCGGGCCATGTCCCGATCAAGACGCAAGGCAGAATTGACCTCGGCAAAATGGTAATGTGACCCGACCTGCACTGGCCGGTCGCCCGTGTTCTCAACGGCAAGCCTGATTGTTTGCCGACCCGCATTGAGCTCAATGTCGCCTTCAGCGGTGCGGATCTCGCCCGGGATCAGGCCGGCCTCTCGTTCTTCTGTCGTGTTCATAAAACTTTTTCACCCTAATTGATTGGGTCATGCACCGTGACCAGCTTGGTACCGTCAGGAAAGGTTGCCTCCACCTGAACCTCGCTAATCATGCTGGCAACCCCGTCCATGACCTGCCCCGCCGTCAATATCTCTTTGCCGTAACTCATCAGTTCGGCCACCGTCCTGCCATCGCGCGCACCTTCCATGATCTCCATGGATATCAGGGCAACAGCCTCCGGGTAATTCAGCTTCAGGCCTCTGGCCAGTCGACGCTCAGCCAGCAGCGCGGCCGTGAACAGCAGCAGTTTATCTTTCTCTCTGGGTAGTAATTCCATGTGGTTCCGAATCGATCATGTCAGTTGATTTTTATGGTATTAAGTCATGCATTTTTCTTGCCACAGTCTGACCTCAGGTCGCCCATATTCGCGGCGCGCAAGCGGCGCGTCCCGTCAGAAGAGGGCGCACCATCTGCCAGATGCCGGTAAATACACGTCGGGCATCCTCGGCGCTGTGCCCCAGGTAACGACCAATAACAAAGTCATTCATGACTGTTACGTTTGCCTGGCCCGGGCCGTTGACGGTGACCAGCATCTCGCGGAGCCCGGCCAAGAGGGCCTCCATTGCCCCGTCATCAACCTTCCCGCTCAATTTGCCGGCAACAAAAACCCCGCTGACCGGACAGGCATTCATACCAACAGCGGCAGTAGCCAGTTCAAAGCTGGTGGCATTCAGGTGCAGATTTTCCAGCAGCACCGGCCTGCCGTCATAGCGAATCAACAAACGCTGGTGCAGCTCGCCATGGGTGAATGGCAGGTCACTGGCCGGCAAGCCCAGACAACAGATTTCCCAACCCAGATACGTACTGCCTGCACTCATATCGACCGTCGTGTCCATACGACCAAAGGCGCCCGGGAAAACAATCATCTCTTGCGGCAACCACTCCATCACGGCGTCAGCTGCCAACCCGAAGTGCTGGTGCTGCTGCTGCAAACTGCGGTCGCTACGCGCCCGGTAAACACGACCGGCGCCCGGCGTTGTCACCAGAACGCGGGCGGCGGTATCCAGCCGGATATTGATAACAAGCCGGTCACCGGACACCAGCCCCCCGGGTGGATGCAGCAGATACACATGCGCCAGATCGGCTCCTTCCGGATAAAAGGGTTTCTGCACATACAGAGGGCCATGGTGAATGTTGCTGACCAGACGGCACCCACGCGATTGCTGTCTGAACTGTAGTGCCAGGCTGGCATGCCACTCACTTGCCTCTCCCGCACCCGGTGCGAAGCCCATTGGCACAGCCTGTTCCGCAAGTACCGCGCTCATACGGCCAGATGACGTTTGATCAGGTCATCACTCAGATTCGCCATCACGTCGCTGGCAACCACGCGCCCTTTTTCCATCAACCGAAATTCGCTGCCGACCCGGCGCGCAAAACCCAGTTTCTGCTCGACCAGCACAACAGTGAGCCCTTCCCCATTAAGTCTCATGATCACATCACCGATTTGACTGACAATATTGGGCTGAATACCCTCGTTAGGCTCATCCAGCACCAGTACCTGCGGGTCGGTTACCAAAGCACGGCCAATCGCCAGTTGCTGCTGCTGACCACCCGACAAGTCACCGCCACGACGATGCAACATTTCTGCCAGAACCGGAAACAATTCGAAAATGCGCTCGGGTATCTTTTTGACGCCGTCACGGCGGCATGGCAGACCAATCTGCAGATTTTCCTCAACGGTGAGCGTCGAAAAAATATCCCGGCCCTGCGGCACAAATCCCAGACCCATGCGGGCGCGCTGATGAGCTGGCGCCCCGTGGATGGCCTTGCCATCAAGCAAAACTTCGCCCCCGGCAATGGGCAGCAAACCCATCAGGCATTTGAGCAAGGTGGTTTTACCGACACCGTTGCGCCCCATGATGCAGGTGCAGGACCCGCGTTCAATGCTCAGATCTACATCCCACAGGATCTGGGAACCGCCATAACGCTGACTGAGCTGCCTGATTTCTATCATGGTTCCTCCCCCAGATAGACTTCCACCACGGCCGGATTATTTTGTACCTGATCCATTGTGCCTTCTGCGAGCACACTGCCCTGATGAAGCACCGAAACGGTGCGCGCAATACTGCGAACAAACGCCATATCGTGTTCGACCACTACAACGGTGCGTTCACCGGCAAGCGAGGTGAGCAGTTCAGCAGTTTTTTCCGTCTCTTGAGCGGTCATGCCGGCAACCGGCTCGTCAATCAGCATCAGTCTGGGGTCGGACACCAGCAACATGCCTATCTCCAGCCATTGCTTCTGCCCGTGCGACAATACCCCTGCCGGCCTCGACCTGAGTGCAGAAAGACCAATCGTCGCCAGCACGGCATCAATTCGATCACGCTGTGCGGAGTCCAGTTTCGCCATCAGGGTGAACCAGACACCCTTGCCAGTCTTTAGCGACAATTCAAGATTCTCGAACACACTGAGCGCCTCGAACACAGTGGGCTTCTGAAATTTGCGCCCGATACCAAGCCTGGCGATGGCAGCCTCATCATGCCTGAGCAGGTCGACGGTTTGACCGAAATACACCTGACCACTGTCGCAGCGGGTCTTGCCAGTAACCACGTCCATCAAGGTTGTCTTACCGGCACCATTGGCACCAATCAGACAACGCAACTCGCCGTCGTTAATATAGAGATTCAGATTGTTTAACGCTTTGAAACCGTCAAAACTGACCGAAAGCCCTTCGATATACAGAATGACGTTGTGCGAGACGTCCGGAGTAGCCAGTTTGTTCAACTTCATGTGCTGCTCCCTCCTGCCATTTTTGTCGCAACAGTGCCCGACCCATTGCTGTCTGTGTCATCGTGCCGGTACTTTTGTTTCAGCAAACCAGCCAGTCCTTTGGGCAGGAATATGGTCACAAACACAAACAGGGCACCGAGCATGAAAATCCAGCTTTCAGGTACCAGTGAGGTGAACCGGGTTTTCGCATAACTGACCAGAATCGCGCCAACGACCGCGCCGTACAAAGTGCCGCGCCCGCCCACCGCGACCCAGACCACTATTTCGATGGAATTAACCGGACTGAACTCACCTGGATTGATGATGCCTACCTGAGGCACATACAGGGCGCCTGCTAACGCGGCAATCAATGCTGAGTAGACAAACAGCCAGACCTTGAAATGATCGGTCCGATATCCCAGAAACCGGGCGCGGGCCTCGCTGTCCCGGATTGACACCAGCACTCGGCCCAGACGTGAACGCATTATCAACTGACTGCTGACAAACACCGCGGCGAGCACAATAGCGGTAATCACAAACAGGCCCAGTCGGGTACCATCGGCGCTGAGATCAAAGCCTGCAATCTCTTTAAAGTCAGTGAGCCCGTTGTTGCCGCCAAAGCCCATCTCGTTACGAAAAAACGCCAGCATCAAAGCATAGGTGAGTGCCTGTGTCATAATGGACAGATAGACACCCGTCACCCTGGATCTGAACGCCAGCCAGCCAAACACCAGTGCCAGCAGGCCGGGCACCAAAGCCACCATCACCATCGCGAACCAGAACTGATCCATGCCGAACCAGTACCAGGGCAAGGTGTCCCAGTTAAGAAACACCATGAAATCAGGCAGGTCAGGGTTGCCATAGACACCACGATCACCGATCTGACGCATCAGGTACATGCCCATGGCATACCCACCCAGTGCAAAAAAAGCACCGTGCCCCAGGCTCAAAATACCGCAGTAGCCCCAGATGACATCAACGGCCAGGGCCAGCATGGCATAACACAGATATTTGCCCAGCAAGGTAATGGTATAGGTGCTGACATGCAGTGCCGACGTTTCGGGCAGTAGCATGTTGGAAAGCGAGGCAAGCACGGTAGCTAAAAACAGAATGACTACAAACAGGGAGATGGTATTGCCGCCCTGGCGCAACTCGCCCCATATTTTGCTGAACTGGCTCATTCCGCTGCCCTCCCTTTTTGCGGGAACAGACCTTTGGGCCGTAATTGAATAAACAGGATAATAAAGACCAGCGTGATAATCTTCGCCAGCACGGCGCCGGTCATTGGTTCCATGAACATATTGGCAACACCAAGCGAAAATGCACCGACCAGTGTGCCCAATAAATTACCAACGCCACCGAAAACGACCACCATAAAGGAGTCTATGATGTAGTCCTGCCCCAGGTTGGGTCCGACATTCGTCAACTGACTAAGGGCGACCCCGCCGATACCGGCAACCCCCGAGCCCAGGCCAAAGGTCATGGCATCCACCCAGTCGGTGCGTATACCCATGGCTTTGGCCATGTCCCTGTTCTGAGACACTGCACGCACCTGCAGGCCAAGCGACGTCTTTTTTAGTATCCACAACAAGATAACAAACACGATGATAGAGAACAGCAGGATAAACAGGCGGTTATTGGTCAGTGACAACACCGGGTTAATGTCCCATGATCCGCTCATCCAGTCAGGCGATACCACCCGTCGGTTCAACGGGGAAAAAATTGTCCGGACCGCCTGTTGCAGAATCAGACTGATGCCAAAGGTTGCCAGCAGGGTTTCCAGCGGTCGTCCGTTCAGGTAACGAATGACAAAGCGCTGTATGAACATACCGACCAGTCCGGACACGATGAAGGCCGCCGGAATGGCCACCCACAGTGAATAGTTGATGAACTCCGGCATGAGCAACTGCACGACATAGGTGGTATAGGCGCCCAGCATCAACATCTCGCCATGCGCCATATTGATCACACCCATGACACCAAAGGTCACAGCCAGCCCGATGGCTGCCAACAACAGCACCGAGCCCAGACTCAAACCGTAGAAGGCCTGCTCCACCAGTTCATAAAAGCGGACCTTGCGCTCGATACCCGCCAATGCGGACTCCATGGCGGCGCGCACCTCAAGGTCCTGTTCATTGCGACCAAGCTCATCAAGAAAACTTCGCAACAGGTTACGCACCGGGCTTTCCAGATTTCCGCTCAACGTTTCAACAGCGGCGAGACGTTCGCTTTGCGGCGCATCGGTCACCAGCAGGTTCATGGCCAGTGCCACATTGATCATCGCCGCAACCGACGCTACCTGTTCATCGGCAATGGCCTCGTTTAGCACATCGATATTGCTCTCATCCAGATTGCTGAGCATGATGCTTGCCGCGTGTTCCCGTTCAGCAGCCGTGCCTTCAAACAGCTGGATCCTGGCGATTGTGGCCTGCAGGACACCCCGGACCCGGTTGTTGATGCGCACACTTTCCAGGGTATCGGTGTCGACGCCGGCTAAGTCAGTGCCACTGAAGACATCGGTGACCGTGATACGGCCACCACCACTTTCCCGGCGTAGCACCAGCTGTCGGGTATCTTCCTGATAATAGAGTTCGCCATTCTGCAGAGCGGCAAGCAATGGCAGCACAGCGCGGCCGCCGGCCTGCTCGATTTCTGCAACCAGTTCCGGCATGCGGCGCAGATTGGCGTGGGTCAGTTCCAGTAACAGTGACGGCAGGACCGTGTCGCCATTGTCAGAGGTCGACACAGTTGTATCAGGGGCTTGCTGCGCTGCCGCCATTTGAAAAAAGAAGCAGCAGATCAACAACAAGAGGGTTCTCACGCGCTTACTCCATGACACAGAATGTCGTCGGATGTCTGCGGGGGCCGTGGGGACCCCGACAGTGTTGAAACAAGAGTTGGATCAATGCTCAGAGACTGGAGCCGGAGCAGGACTCGGTGACAGTGTTGTAGTTTCCGCAGCGGATCGGGTCTGTCCAGTCGGAGATCAGGTCCTTTGATCCGTCGAGATAATCTGACCAGGCATCTCCTGGCACCACGCCATCTGTTTCCCAGACCACTTCGAACTGCCCGTCTGACTGAATTTCACCGATCAACACCGGCTTGGACAAATGGTGATTCCTGTTCATGACCGCCATGCCACCGGACAGGTTGGGGGTTTCGATGCCAATCATGGCTTGCTCTACTGCATCCACATCTGTGGTGCCCGCTTTCTCCACGGCTTTAACCCACATGTTGAACCCGATGTAAGTCGCTTCCATCGGGTCATTTGTCACACGATCGGTATTGCCGATGAAGTCATGCCATCTGGCGATGAACTCAGCATTGGCATCAGTATCAACGCTCTGAAAGTAGTTCCAGGCAGCCATGTGACCAACAAGAGGTCGTGCATCAATACCTGACAGTTCCTCTTCGCCTACCGAAAACGCAATCACCGGGATATCCAGGGACGAAATGCCCTGATTGCCCAATTCGCGATAAAACGGTACGTTAGCATCGCCGTTGATGGTGGACACCACCGCGGTGGCTTTGCCGGCACTGCCAAAGCGACTGATATCAGACACAATGCTCTGCCAGTCTGAGTGACTGAAGGGCGTATAATTGATCATGATATCTTCGTCAGCGACACCCTGCGCTTTCAGGTAGGCTTCCAGAATTCTGTTGGTGGTACGCGGATACACATAGTCTGTACCCGCCAGCACCCAGCGCTCAATACCCAGATCATTCATCAGGTAATCTACCGCAGGAATCGCCTGCTGGTTGGGCGCAGCGCCGGTGTAGAAAATATTCTTGGATGACTCTTCACCTTCGTACTGCACCGGATAGAACAGCAAGCCATTGAGTTCCTCCAGCACCGGCAACATGGCCTTGCGAGACACGGAGGTCCAGGCACCAAAGATGACATCAACATTATCCTGGGATAACAGCTGTCGTGTTCTCTCAGCGAACAGCGGCCAGTCTGAAGCCGGATCCACCACGACCGCCTCGAGCTGTTTGCCGAGCACGCCACCTTTTGCATTCTGCTCTTCTACCATCATCAGCACGGTATCTTTCAGTGTTGTCTCACTGATGGCCATGGTGCCGGACAGCGAGTGCAGCACGCCAACCTTGATGGTGTCCTGCGCGTAGGCGCCCAGGCTCAATAAACAGGCTGTTGCAGTCAGCAGTGTGCGTGACAGAAAAGATGTGTTGCGCATGACAAGCTCCTTGATAAATCTGATCTCATTCTGGAGATTCAGGCGGGCCAACAACAAGTCGGCGATTAACCATGACATCTACGTCATTTGACGTAGATGAGCTCAAATTCCCATGACCCGTTCCACTGTCCAGAACAGACCCATACCACCAACAGCGAAGGCACTGGCGCGAATCATTTTTTGATCGAGTTGTATTTTCCGCAGTAAGCCCAGTAACAGCAGCACGGCACTCACAAACATCAACTGCCCGACCTCAACGCCGACGTTAAAAAACAACAAGGCGACCACCGTGTCCGCAGCGGACACACCAAGACCGCCGAGCACACTGGCGAAACCAAGGCCATGAATCAGGCCAAAGCCAGCCGTGATGCCCATGCGCCAGCGCAGAGAATTGCTGGTGCTGTGCTGCGCCGACGACCCAGGGCTGTTCTCAGCCTTGTGTGACACCAGGGCCTCCCGCGCCATGAACACAACGGACAGGGCGATGATGGCTTCCACTGGCACGATGGGCACGTTGACGACGCCCAGGTAGGCAAGCGCCAAAGAAATGGAGTGTCCCAGCGTGAATGCCGATATCAGCCACAACAGACTGACACCGCGCGCCAGCATCGCCAGGCAGAGTACAAAAGCCAGGTGATCCAGACCGATCAGTACATGTCCCGTACCCAGCACCAGGTAGCGCCAGGCGGTCTCCAGGAAACCATCGGGCTCCTGTGCGGCGGCGGCCTCCCAGTCGGGAAGACTGAATTCGGCGCCAAAACGGCCGCCAGACAGCATGGTCGATGCGATGCTGCCGTCAAGCAAGTGCAACTCCAGCATGCCACCGTCGCGGCCCCATCGAGTGCGTATCAGGCCACCACTGCTTTCTTCACAGGTAACGTCAAAGCTGACAGTGACGGTATTGCCGGTATCCGGCCGTTCATCCCGCTCCAGCACAGAGCAGCCGTTCGGCCAGGTGACCGGTAAATCCGGATCCAGATTAACCGGCAAATTCGCGTCGAAACGAAACCAGTTCCCCTCATCTTCAACATTCTGCTGCACCAATGTGAACTGAGCGAGGTCCAGATAGTGTGCAACGGCTACCGGGACAGACAACAGAAAAAGCAGGGCCGCAGCCAACTGCCACCGCAAATGCTTAGCCACCAGTGGACTCCATCACAATCGTAAACCGCTCCTTGATGGTTTTGGTGCGGGCGGAGACATTCTGCCGACGGTGGTAGTCGGACCAGTCCTGACCCAGTCGTTCCCGCACAGCCTGATACGGCATCAGTTCTGGTTCGCCCTGCCTGGTCACCTGCGCGAAATGATAGCCGCGTGCGGACTCAACCGGCCCTATCCACTGGTTTACCGGCGCAGCCTTCAACTCTTCATAAAATTCGCCACCAAAACTGCTGCGCAGAATACTCTCGGAGTAGCTATTAAGATTCTGACCCAGCCAGAACGGCTCGCCCTCAACTGCTTCGCCCGCCTGCAGCCGTGCCAGAATATCTGCTGTATCGGCCGGCAGTTCCTCGAAGTAGACCTGCGTGAAGCTCAGTGTTGGCTCGGTATAGTACGACTCCATGTTTTCCATATAGAAGTCCAGCAGTTCGGCCTCATCAGCCGGTTCCGGCGATCCTGCCCACAGCATCCGGACTTTCTCGATAAGATGTGCCCGCATTTTGCTATCGCTTAAATGCATCTGTTGCGCCAGCGCCTCACGAAACAACACCTCTTCATCAATCCAATGGGATATGAGCGTTTGTGTTTCCTCTGCGGTCGGCTCCCGGCCTTCCAGCCAGGCAAAATTTTCCGTCAGCATCTCGACCGTGCTGTCATCAATGACAACAACATCAGTATCGTTGGTCGCTTCACTGACATCACTGCCACCGGCCATCGCGTTGTAGCCAAAGATGACAACCGCTACCAACACAAAGATCGACAAAGGTTCTGTCAGAAGTCTGTTCGCTTTTGCTGTGATATTCGCGTCACTCATTTTCCACCCCTTTAGCGCTATTCATTCGACCCGTCAGAGCAGGTCGGCAACGAGTTGTCCGTCAATTCTGGCCATGATCTGTTGTCATAGGATCCAGGTAGTTTTCGTCATCAAGACCCATCTTGCGCATGGCAATGCCGCTAAGACAGGCATTCATCATGTAATTTGCGTTCATGGCACTGACATAACTCAGGTCCAGCATCGGTGCCAGGTCCATGATTTCGAATCCCGCAATCTGCGTTTCAGCACAAAGCCTACGCAATAAAGGTGCCAGCTCTCGAACAGTCAGACCACCTGGCGCAGCGCGACCGGCAGCGCGCAACTGGGATGGATCCAGGACGCTGACATCCAGAGAAATGTAGACGCGGTCGGTGGCGGACCTGGTTTCATCAATCACCCGCTCGGCGACCTCGTCCCAGCCATGGCGCTCAACTTCAGCCATGGTGTGGTATTTGACGCCCTGCTCTCGCAACCATGGGAACGCCTGCGGGGTTGCCTGTGAACCGCGCAGACCCACCTGAATCACATTGTTGCCGTCGACCACCTCTTCCGTGATCAGGCGATAAACCGCATCCCGATCGGACAGAAGGTGCGCGCGGGTAGGCTCCGCGTTGTAATGCGCACCAAAATGGACCACGGTCAGTGGCTCACCTGCATCAATATCTTGCACAGCCTTCACGTTCGGATACATCAGTGAGTGATCACCGCCCACCACAAAAGGCACCGCACCGGTCTCGGCAATCTCCATAATGCGCTGGTAGGCATGTTCAAGACCGCGATGAACGCTCATGCGGTCGACAGAAATATCGCCATAGTCGACCACATTGAGGGCTGCCAGAGGATCCACCATTGAGTAGATATCGCGCTCACCGAGGATATGCATGGCGCGAATGGCTTCCGGGGCGTTTCGGGAATCCCGCGATCCACTGCTCATGCTCTGCGGAATACCCACAATGGCCACGTCAACATCACCGGCAATCAGATCAGCCTGATCAACGGCGACCAGAGCGCCGGCAAAGGTCGGGATACCGCCCCACTGATGGATATAGCGATGCACGCTGAACGGTCCGGGATCGCGCAGGTACTCGTTCAACGCCTGTGGTCGCACTACCTTGAAACCATTAAAACTACTGGCCTCCGGGTTCAGGGGAATCTCTGCCATGTCAACGCCGGGGCGAAATGCCATGGCTTCCACTGCCATCATCATGTCGCTGACAAATTGCTCGATCTGTTCCGGCGAGCGGCGATCCAGCTCCTGATTCAGTTTTTCCCGGGTCGGGATAATCCGCAGAGGCTGAAATCCGCGCAAAAAATCCATTTGTTCGGCACTCAGGCTGCTGAGTTTTGTCATGATCTCCGCGGGTATATCCGCTTCAGCCTGTTGGGCGAAATTGACTGTCGGTGCCACTGCCAGCAACGAGCAAAGTGTGAAGCCCGCAAACAGGTGACGTCGTTTGGTTGCCGTCATTGGGGGTTCTCCTCGTGGTAATTATCCTGAGCATGATCTATGGTCACCGGGTTGAGGTAATCAATGTCATGGCCCAGTTTGCGCATGGCAACACCGACCAGGCAGGCTTTGATGATGGCCGCGCTGTGCAGCGCAGTGGTGTATCCAGGATCCAGCGCAGGGGCAATCTCGACAATGTCAAAGCCGACCAGTTCCTGCTGGGCACAAAGCTTACGAACAATCGGGATGGCTTCACGCGGCGTCATGCCGCCTGATACCGGCGTGCCGGTACCAACAATATAGGATGGGTCCAGCACATCGACATCAAACGAGATATGCAGTTTGCGACCATCGCGCCGGGCCTCATCCAACACCCGCTCCATGACATATTCCCAGCCATAACGTTCGACTTCTGCCATTGAGTGATATTTGAATCCCTGTTCACGCATCCAGCGATACCCACTTTCGCTGGGCCCGCCCGAACGCAAACCGACCTGAATATAGTCGCTGCCGGTAATGTGCCGGTCACGCATCAGACGATAAATAGGCTGACCGTGGGAAATATGATGAGGACTGTCCCCCATGCCAACGTCATGGTGCGCATCAAAGTGGATGACACTCACATTACCTTTGCCATAAACATCGACCAGCGCCGCGACATTGGGATACTCCAACGAGTGATCACCGCCAATAATGAAGGGAATGGCGCCGGTCTCGGCAATTTCCCGCACCACCTCACGCACGTGCTGCATGCTGCGTTCCGTGCTGTCGTTGTCGATGGCAATATCACCGTAGTCAACGATATTCAGCTCTCGACCGGGACTGATCTGGGTATATTGGTCGTTGCCCGCCATGCCACCGGAAGTTCGCATGACCAGTGGTCCGTAACCAGCATCGCGCCAGCCCGAACCCATGTTCAGGGGTGCGCCGACGATCGCCACATTAACCTCACCGGCGATCAGGTCTTCCGGCGTCAATGCTACCGGTGCACCGGCGAAGGTCGGGATACCGCGCGCCAGGCTGACCGGGCCCGGCTCCCGGTCGGGATCAAAGCTGCGAGGCCTGCGTACCATCCAGGCGTTAAAGTCAGGCGAATCTGTGTTTAACGGCAGCCATGCCATATCACGGCCTTGCTCAAAACCGGTCTGGTCCTCCACCCACATCATTGCATCAACGTAAGCGGCCACCTGTTCTGCCGAACGTTTCTCCAATGCCTCGATCAGCTCCTCGGTGGTGGATGCGTAGCGTCGGGTCTTGCTGCTGTCTTTCAGATAGGCAAGCTGCGCCTCACTCAGACCTGCCAGCTTGGCATCAAGCGATGCGGGAAATTCGACGGGCGCATCCTCCTCTTCGCCTTCTTCCTGGGCAAACGTAGCAGGCGCATAGGCGCCAAGGGTAACGACCATTATCAGCCAGAGCATTTTGAATTTTTTAGAATAGTTTTTCATACCAGATTCCTGTTAGCGGACCGCAATGCGACTGTCAGTTCTGACCATGTTCCACTGTGGTAGGGTCGAGATAATTTTCCTCAGTAATACCCTGCTTGCGCATGGCGATACCTGACAGACACGCATTCAGCATATAGTTGGCGTTCATGGCACTGACATAACTAAGATCCAGCATGGGCGCAAAATCCATCAACTCGACACCGGCGACTTCGTTCTCTGCACACAGACGCCTGAGCAGAGGTGTAATCTCACGTATGGTCAGACCGCCGGGCACCGCTCTGCCCGCTGCCGTCAACTCCACCGGGTCCAGCACACTGACATCCAGAGACAGGTAAAGCGGGTTGCCGGCATCACTGGCTTCTTCCAGAACATTTTCCATCACCTCGTCCCAGCCTTTGGCTTCGACAGCGGCCATCGTGTGATACCTGACTTCATTTTCGCGCAACCACTCAAAGGATTCCCTGCTGGCCTGAGAGCCCCGCAGCCCTACCTGAATCAGGTCACTGCCGTCAATTACCCCTTCTGTTACCAGTCGGTAGACGGCGTCACGATCGGATATCAGGTGGGCACGGGTTGGTTCGGCATTATAATTGGCACCAAAATGCACAACGGTCAGATCCTGCTCCGGATCCGAAGCCTGCACCGCTTTCACATTGGGGTACATCAGGGAATGATCCCCTCCTACCAGAAAGGGAATAGCGCCGGTGTTGGCCATTTCCAGCACCATGTCATAGACATGGTCCAGCCCGCGCTGCAGACTCATGCGATCAACTGCAATATCACCATAGTCGACGATGTTCAGAACTGCCCCAGGGTCCACCATTGAGTAGACATCGAGGTTGCCGGTGACATGCATGGCGCGCAGCACATTGGGTGCATTGCGCCCGTCACGGCTGCCACTGCTCATGCTCTGCGGGATGCCAGCGATGGCCACTTCCACATTACCGGCAATCAGGTCTTCCGGGGTAACCGCAACAGGGGCGCCGGCAAAGGTCGGAATGCCAGCCCATTGATTGATGTAGCGATGCACATTCACCGGCCCCGGGTCGCGCAAGCGTTCCTTGAGGATCTCAGGCCGCACGACTTTGAAACTATTAAAACCACTGGCTTCCGGGTTCAGCGGAATCATTGCCATGTCGATACCGGGCCGATAGGCGTGTGCTGCAACGGCTTCCATCATGTCGCTGACATATTGCTCTACCTGCTCGGGTGTCCGGCGCTCAATGTCCTGATACAGCTTTTCGCGCGACGGAATAACACGCAGCGGCTGCTCCGTGCCCAGGAACTCGATTTGCGCCTCCGTCAAAAGTTCCAGTTTCGCCATGACATTCGATGGTATGCGAGCCTGTGCCAACAGCGGTGAGGAATACGCTGAAACGACCAGGCTCAAGGCCAGCGCTGACATCAGGTGACTTTTGGTCCTGTGTGTCATTGTTGATTCTCCTCGTGGTAGTTGTCCTGAGCGTGATCAATGGTCACCGGATTCAGGTAATCCGGATCATGTCCCAGTTTGCGCATGGCAACCCCAATCAGGCAGGCCTGCACAATCGCAGCGCTGTGCAGATTGGTCACATAAGTTGGATCAATTTCCGGTGCAATCTCCACAATATCAAAGCCCACTACTTCCTGCTGTGCGCACAGCTTGCGGATGATGGGTATGGCTTCGCGCGGCGTCAGGCCGCCGGAAACCGGCGTCCCCGTGCCGGCAATGTAGGAAGGATCCAGCACATCCACGTCAAAGGAAATATGCAACTTGCGTCCGTCTGCCTTGGCTTCTTTAAGGACACGTTCCATGACGTAATCCCAGCCATAGCGCTCGACTTCAGCCATCGAGTGATACTTGAACCCTTGTTCACGCATCCATTTGTATCCGCTTTCGCTGGGGCTGCCCGATCGGAGCCCTACCTGGATGTAGTCGTCACCTTTGATGTGGCCGTCAGCGAGCAGGCGATAAACGGGCTGGCCGTGGTCTATGAAGTGAGCACGGTCACGGCCCACGTCATAATGCGCATCAAAGTGAATTACACTCAGGTTGTCTTCGCCGTAGACATCCACCAAAGCAGCGACATTGGGGTATTCAAGTGAATGGTCGCCGCCAACAATGAAGGGCACCGCGCCGGTTTCGGCAATCTCCCGCACGACCTCGCGCACGTGCTGCATGCTGCGTTCGGTGCTGTCCTGATCAATGGCGATATCGCCGTAATCAACGATGTTCAACTCACGGCTGGGGCTGATTTGCGTATATTGATCATTGCCGCCCACGCGACCGATCAGGCGCAAGGCCAGTGGACCGTGTTGAGCACCACGCCAGCCTGATCCCATATTCAGAGGTGCACCGACAATGGCGACATCAACTTCGCCGGCAATCAGGTCTTCAGGGGTCAGCGCGATAGGAGCACCGGCGAACGTCGGGATGCCACTTCGCCCGCCGTAGCGTGACAAATCTATCGGGCCCGGTTCACGATCCGGGTCAAAGCTGCGCGGACGACGCACGGCATAGGCATTAAAATCGGGGCTGTCTGTATTGAGGGGGATGTGGTCCAGATCATCACCTTCCTGAAACTTTTCCTGTTCGGTCACCCATATCATGGCGTCAACATAAGCGCGCACCTGCTCCGCCGAACGCTTCTCAAGGGCCGCAATCAATTCTTCAGGGGTACTGGCAAACCGACGCGTCGGGCCGGTTCGCAAAAACGTCAGTTCTGCTTCGGTGAGTGTGGACAATTTCTCGTCCAGCGAACTCGGGAATTCTATTGGTTCACGTTCTTCTTCATCGTCATCCTGTGCGACCAGCGGCATGGACAGGGTGCACAAAAGTAGCGCCAGCGCAGCGAGGACGCCACGGGACTTCTCGCTCTTTATTGTTTTCATGGTGAATCCTCTAAGAGACTGTCTGCTCAACAGCAAGCGACGAGGCCTCGCTCATCATCGTCCGGCACTGGCGAGACGATGATGAACGAGGCAACGCACTGATTACTCAACTACTGTGGCTGTATCACAATGCAACGTTGATACCGACGTAGTAGGCCCGACCCACCGGACTCACCGGATAGCTACGCTCTGTGACGTAAGGCTTTTCGTCGGTCAGGTTACTGATACCGCCGTACAGTCGCACATTGGAGCTGTAGTCCCAGTTGCCGGACAGGTTGTGTGACATGAACTCATCCGTGAAGATATCCGGCCCAAAGTTCTGCACTGCGGTTTCAATCGCACCGGTCAATGCCATTTCGCTCAGGTACTGAGATCGCAACGACACACTGAACGGACCAGTTGCAACACTGAGGTTCAACTGACCTGCCCACTCAGGACGATTCATTTCCAGCAGATCATCGTCCACCACGGCTTCTTCACCCGGGTTGGATGGCTCTATGAAGGCCAGATCCAGTTGCTTGGTCACCGCGCCTCCCACGCCAATCTGGAAATCGCCCAGATTAAATGCATAGTTGATGTTCAGGTCCACACCGGTTGCCTGTGCCTCACCAAAGTTCAACTGAACCTGTCGCAGGAAGGTAAAACCACCAGACTGGGCAGAAGTGGGTTCGCGGTTACGATCCAGCAGCTCACAGAACGGGTTGTCCAGTGATGGTGAGTCATAACAGCTGGTCACGATGTTCTGGGCAGAGATTTCCGAAATCGCGTCTTCAATCACGATGTCCCAGTAGTCCAGGCTGACTGTCAGACCTTCGACAAAGCGTGGCTGAATCACCACACCAAAGGTCTTGGTAATGGCCTCTTCTGGCTGCAGATCAGGGTTACCACCAATGGCACCCGGGAAACCTGCTGACAAAGGATCGACGAAAATGTAGTTACCATTGGCATCAAAAATATTTTCGTTCAACACACCTTTGGACTGCAGATCCGCGACACAGTTGGACTGACGCAACGTCGGGTTAGGCGCGCTGCTCAACTGTGACACGTCACATGGATCGTTGGGGCGGAAGTTTTGGCCCTGTTCCGGTGAATACAATTCAAACAGGTTCGGTACACGAACTGCTTTGCTGTAGTTGGCCCGGAAACGGACGTCTTCAACGGGCGCCCACAGACCCCCGACCTTGAAGGTGTCACTTTCGCCGAATGTCGAGTAGTCAGCCCGACGGAATGCACCGTCCAGGGTCAACGTTTCTATCATTGGCAGATTGCTCAGCAACGGAATTTCAAATTCACCAAAAATATCCCAGACATCGTAGCTTGAGCCGGTGCTCAGGACACGGTTACCTGGCGAGCCACCCAGACTTTTGGCATTGCTCACATCGCCTGACCAGTCACCTGGCTGGAATTCAACACCATCAGGCGTAATCCCGCTGACCGAAACAATACCCTGATCGTAGCTGTCGTATTCCTGGGCACTTTTCTCTTCACGCCACTCACCACCGAAGGCAAAAGACACCGGACCTGCTGGCAACGTGAAGAACTCGCTGCTGTTGCCGCTGACAAAACCACTGATCACCGACTGCTCGATTTCTTCCTTGACGGTACGCGTGTAAGTGAAGAAGTCGATGGCTTCCTGACTGATGGAGTTTTTGCCGCCCCAGATATTGGCGGGTTTACATTGACCATCTCCGGGCTGGAAGGTAAAGAACGGAGACTGCGCGCCGCCACCCAGGTAAGCCGGGAAGTTGAACGGAGTCGTCTGCGGATAGGCAGATGCGTCCAGATCGGAACGACACACTGGCTGACCAGTGGCCGGATCCGTGACCACGTCAATCGCGGCAAAGAACCGGTCGGTCACGGGCGTAAAGGGTGATTTGTAATGACGGTTGAATTTGCCGTAGTTGGCCGACACCTCATAATCCAGCCCCCACTGATCAAGGCTGCCGCGAAGTCCACCGACCAAACGATAGGTCGTGCGTCTGTTGATGGACTCGTTGTCACCCCAGTCATCGGAGTCGCGTGAGATATACAGTCCACCTGGACCGACAAAACCAACACCGGGGTTATTGGCAAACGGCGCAAGCGCAGCCGGCAGGAAGGGGTTGTCCGGCGCACCGTAAAGATAATCGGTGGCCTGGTTTCCGCCACCGCCAAAAACCACCTCATGGTAGACATACTTGCTTTCAGCGAAGAGCTCCATGGTGGGGCTCAGTTCGTAACGACCATTGAGGTTGATAGAGTACTTATCGTCCTTGGGAATGATGTAGGGCCGATTAGGCGCAATATAGCTGGCCGCAGCACCAAACTGGTTGAAGTTGCCGGCAACAAGACCATCGCTGTAAGGTACCAGTTGTCCCGATTCGTTGACCAGCCAGCAGCCACCCGCAGCGCCATACGAACCAGCGCCATCAAGGCTGGAATTGTAACCTGTGAAACTGTCCAGGCAGTCAGAGGTACCATTGCCATCAAGATCCGGCTCCTGACCCAGCGGCACCACGGTGCCAAAATCACCCAATGCAATAACGCCATAGGGTGAGGTGACGTTGAATGTACGACCAGGCAGCAATGCCCGCGGGGTTGCTGTCGCGGCGCGATCAAAAAGTGCCCGCTCGGCTGCTGTCAGATTGGGGGCAGTACCAAACTCACTCTGGTAATTGCTGACAAAGGTGTCAGCGTTCGGAATGCGCAGGCCGAACGGGAAAAGCCCCGTGTTATTGAAATTGTAGTATTGCGCCAGGTTCGGTGTATTGGAATCGGTAATGTCACCCTTCTGGAAACGCAATGCGGGGTTGACGTCATTGCCATAACGCCCACCGTTACGCTGTCCCTCGCGATCACCGGCACGCAGACCATCACTGGAATCATGTTGCAGGGCGATTGTGAAATTACCGCGATTGTCATCAAAATTCTGCCCAATCAAAGCCCGTAGACTGGCGGTACCGGCGTCACCTTCTTCAGCCAGGCCGGTACGGAAATCGATATCAACTCCTTCAAAGTCATTTCGCAGTACAAAGTTCACCACACCTGTCACCGCATCCGCACCATATACAGCGGACGCGCCACCGGTAAGCACTTCCACGCGCTCAATCAGCCCGGATGGAATGGTGGACACGTCTACGGAAGACGTGCCTTCGATGCCAGACACATGCCGGCGGCCGTTAACCAGCGTCAAAGTACGCTGCGATCCTAGGCCCCGAAGATTCAGTGCGCTACCGCCGACATTGCTGGATCGACTGCTATTTGCCGCCGTGCCGCCGATAGAGTTGGTGCTGGTAACTGATGACAGCAGCGCAGGATTCTCGTTAAGGATTTCGCCAATATCGACCGCGGCCGAGCTCGACAGGTCTTCGGCGCTGATCACTGACAATGGCTGCGTGGATGTTGCGTTGTCGATCCGCTGAATCCGGCTGCCGGTAACAACCAGCTCTTCAATGACCGGTGCATCGGCTTCTTGCGCGTAAGTGAACGGTGTTGATGCGACGCCCGCCAGAATGGCGATGGCGTAGTTCAAGCGACTGCGTGTAAAGGCTTTACGTGGTTTGGTGTTCATCAGGTGTCATACCCCCCGGTATTTCTAGCAGTTGACCGCCAAGATCTGGCTCCAGTTTTTGTGTTTTATCTGCCCTTGGGTTTGGTGCATTTTGTTGAGTGCGTTACTCAGAGCATGCAACTAATCAGGGCTTACCGGGGAGGGGGAGCAATTTGTGTGCCATTAAATTTTATCAATACAAATCATGCGCTTAAAAATTTTCACTGATTATCCGAATTCTTTTACGATTCATTTCGGGGCACAAAATGAGACGGAGATCACATTATTGTGCACGCGAAGCAAAAAAGTCTTTTTATTTTATGGGCTTACAGAGCATTTATTACTTATAGGTAAAAAATATAGCGGCTAAAATAATGATAATATAACCCAGAGCAAAATCTCGCAGAATACGCTGGAATACTTAGGAAAATGCGCACATACGCAGTTAGGCGCAACGGGGGCAGAGAATGCGCTCTATGACTGAGGTGATAAATAAAACTGCGTATAAACGCGTATACGGATACAGGCGGGAGCTATCTGATTAATTCAAGGAAGGGAAAGGAAAGGAAGCGAAAAAAAGGGAAAAGGCTCCGGGACGACATGACAATCGTCCCGGAACGGGACTTACTATTTACTGCGAGGCATCCTGGAACTCAACATGCACTTCCACCTGGATATCATCGCCAACACCAAAGGCCACCATGTTATCCAGACCAAAATCGGAACGCAGGAACTCAGCCGTGGCCGAGAACCCGAGCGTGTAACGACGGGTCAGGAAGTTGCGACCGCCGCCGTTAAAGTTCACCGTCATTGTTACCGGCCCGGTCGTGCCAAGCAGGGTCAGGTCGCCTTCAAAGATAAAGGTATCTTCATCCACGGCTTCAACGAATGATGTCGTTCTGAACACAGCCTGGGGAAAGGTTTCCACATCAAACCAGTCGCCACCGCGAAGGTCTTCGGCAAACGCCTCGTTGTTAACATCCAGCGTCGCTGTATCAATGATCACTTCCAGACTGGAGTTCTCGACATTCTCGGGATCAAAATCCAGCGTGGCATCAAAGTCATTAAAACGACCGATGTAACGTGAAAAACCCAGATGGTCGATTTTCCACAACAATGTGGCGTGTTCTTTGTCGAGCGTGTACTGCCCGCCCCTAAGCTCGGCGACACTGGTATTAAAGTCCGGTGTAATCAGCCGATCACATGACACCAGCAATGCCGAGCCGGCGATGACCAGCAAAGCCTGGCGATATTTACAAAACAATCTTGAAAGCATGAAAGTTTCCTTGGTCCTGGTTCTTATTATTGCAGCATGTCAGCGTAGACATCGACTTCGACAACCACCTCGTTCGGGATGGCTGAGGTATTGGCAAAATAGCCCTGGCCAACACCAAAGTCCAGGCGCTGCACCGTCACTTCACTGGTCAGGTTAAATCGCGCGCCATCGATGCTGAGCTCAAACGGGAAATCAATTGGCTGGGTTTGATCGCGAATCGTCAACATACCTTTGGCGGTGAATGAATCGACTCCGGTCAGTTCGCACTGATCGGCCGTAAAGGTAGCTGTCGGGAATTGGTCGACATCAAACAGCTCAATGTCGAACATGTAACTTTCGGTTTCCTCGTCACCCACTTCCAGATCGATGATTGGAATGACAACATCAATCTGACAGTTGCTCGGGCTCAGCGGATCAATTTCGAATGTAGCCTGTACATTCCTGAATTCACCCTGGTACGGCGTGTCCGAATACGAATACTTGAAAATTACTTTCGAGTCTTCGGGATCGATTTCCCAGGTCGCTGCATGCGCAGAGACAGTGGCAGCCAACATCAACGGCGCAAGCGCCGCCTGTGAAAATAGTTTACTCATCATTACTTCTACTCCTAGATATCAATGTCAGCACAGCGCCATCACGGCAGCGTGTAAATCACCAGCTCGGACGGATTCCCGCGTTCGCTGACAACCATGCCGATATACTGTTTGCCGTCGTGTTCGTAAGTGAACGGCTGGCCAGTCTGGGTGCCGGGCATTTCGATTTCGGCCACGATTTCCCCGGTCTGCTTGTCATGAGCGCGCAGTGTGGGGCCGCCACCTGTGCCTTCGCCTGAAAACAGCAGGGTTTTGGTAAGCAGCAGGCCTGAGCGTGTTTCAACGCCGGTGCGCGGAATGTCCACACCTTCCAGTGCCGGGTTGTTGGCAATGGCCGGTGGCGTATCGGCATTGGCCATCATCCACTCATGCTCGCCCTCAACCATGTCGATCGCAGTAATACGACCATACGGCGGCTTGGCAATGGGAAGACCCATGGCTCGCGGCACACGCACACCCAGCGCCATGCTGAAGTCGATGTCGGAATTCTGGTCCTTGTCCACTGACAGGACGGTCGCCACTGTCCTGGAGGGCACGTACAGCATGCCGGTCTCAGGATCCATGGCAGCACCCTCCCAGTTAGCGCCACCGGTGGCTGACGGCAGGCTCAGTGTGCCCTGCGTGCCGTCCGGTGCGTCTTTTACTGATGGGGGTGAATACAGGTTAGTGCCCAACCGGAAGGGTTTGATGGCTTCCAGCGCTGCGGCATAGATTTCCGGGGTGAAATCAACCAGGTCATCTTCGGTGATGCCCTGTCGATCAAAGCCGGCTGGCTTGGTCGGGAACGGCTGGGTCGGGGCGTACCACTCGCCCGGAACATCCCCGGCCGGCACTGGCAGCTCTTCAATTGGCCAGACTGGCTCGCCGGTGGCACGGTCGTAAGTGTATACAAAAGACTGTTTGGTCACCTGCATGACAATTTCACGACCGTTGGGCAGGTCTGCCAGAATCGGCGCAGCGGGGTTATCCCAGTCCCAGATATCGTGATGAATCATCTGCTGGTGCCACTGACGCTCACCGGTCTTGATATCGACCGCCACCAGGCTGCTTGAAAACAGGTTGTCGCCGGGGCGATCGCCACCGTAACGGTCACCGGTAGCAGCCTCAACAGGCAGATACACATGCCCCAGTTCAGGGTCACCCGACATCGGCGCCCAGACACCGGTATTACCGGTATAGTCAGCACTGTTGTTCAACCAGGTGTCGTAACCGAACTCACCGGGACGCGGAATGGTGTGGAATGTCCAAAGGTGTTCGCCGGTGCTTGCATCGTAAGCCCGGACATCACCTTTGACGTTGGCCATTGATGGCGGGCGCATGGACACGGCCATGGCCGGGCCCACTACAATCACATCATTCATGACAAATGGCGGCATGGAGGAACCGATGTCAAGATCATCCCGATTGGGCGCCACACGCAGGCCTTCCTGCATGTCGATCACGCCGTTGTTGCCAAATTCAGGGTCCGGCAGGCCGGTGTCGGCGTCCAGGGACACCAGGAAAAAACCGGGGGTAATGGTCAGAATGCGGCGTTTGTCACCGTCGCTCCAGAACGCAACGCCACGGCCAGAACCTTTGCGGGGCGCGGCATCAAAGCGCTCGCCTTCCTGGGCGCGCCATTGCCAGAGCAATTGGCCGGTCACGGCATCCAGAGCGACGATGTCGCGCTGCGCGCCAATGGTGGTGTACAACACACCATCAATTTCAAGTGGTGTAAAGGTGGCATTGAATTCGGGCTGCGAACCGAACATGGCCGTTGGCAGGCGCCAGGCAATCTCCAGGGAGCCGACGTTATCTGCATTGATCTGATCCAGCGGCGAGTAGCGCTGAGCAGCCATGTTGCCGTTGTAATCAGGCCAGTCGCCGGCATAAACGTCGGTTCCGGACTGGCTCAGTGCCGGTGAGGCACACGTAATCGCGCCGGCACTCACAATGAACGCCGAAATCAATCTTCTGGTTTTTATCATTCTTAATTCCCCGGTTTCAGTCTTTAATTCTTGTCCCATGCGAGCATTTGCTGTGCTACGCTCGTGTGCTGATGGCCCTTTGTTGATCACCCCTTTGGGCTCCTCTGGCGCCGACTGAATTTATCAGCGGGCAGTCGCATGAGGCCAGGATCAGGACCTGGAAAGCATAAGCCATCCCCCCCGCTTAAGCAAGTTGGAGGATGACTGGCAGCATGGTGCCTTCGAGGTCTGGCGAGTTTAAGCCACTGAATGGGCTAGTTAAACATAGAAGTCCAGTTCCTCCTGGGCTTTGAGCAGGTCCCGCATTTTGATGGGGTCGTCACCAAAGAAGAATATCAGCCCCCAGTGTGTGCCGAAGGCTGACCGGTCCGGAACCGTTTCCTCGGCAGGTTCACGCAACTCGTGTGACTCGAAGTATGGATGTTCAACGGTTTCTTTGGGCATTTCCAGCTTGCTGACAACCCGGCGGCGCGGATACACACCAAAGCAACCGGCATAACCCTTGGCATCGACCACTTCGCGTGGAAAGAAAGCATCCACCTCCTCCTGCGTACTTTTGGGGTCGAACACCAGCATGGACGCCTGGTAGGCGCTGAACCCATAGGCACGCTCGATCAGCTCAAAAGCCTTGAATCCAGGCGGCCGGTAAGCAATTTCGCCAAAGTACATCTCGCCATCGGCAGTCACGAAATACTCCGGATGAATCAGGCCGAACTTGATGTCGAAAGTCTTGATCAGTTTCTCGATCTGTTTGGTAATCGCATCGCGCCAGCTTTCCAGTTCCTTTGTGGCAGGGACAAACACCGAATACCCCAGCGTTACGTATTCCGAGATATTGAGGAATTTGATCTTGCCATCATGTATCCACGCTTCGACGGCAAACTCCCAGCCGTCCAGATGACTCTCCATCAACAGCGGATACTCTTCCGCCGGGATGCTGTCGATCTCGTCTATTTTACGGATCATGCGATGGCCAAGACAGCCAGCCTTGTCGAAAGCCTTCACGTGAATGGGGTCATCCGGATCGCCGTCAAGCTTGAGCAGCGTCTGGTTAACCCGTTTCATGAAGCGGATGATGTCGTCTTTTTCGTGGGCTTCCTCGAAGATACCCACGCGAATGCCGCCAAGCTGCGCGCGGCGCTTCATCAATGCCTTGTCACGGAACAGGATGGACTGGCCGTACATGCGCGGGTTATCCATCAACACAGAGTTGATGGCACCTGACCATTCAACAGTCTCCTCGAACAGTGGCAATGCCACGTCCACGCCTTTCGCCTTGAGCGTTTCGGCAATTTCAAGCGACCGGTCATTGAGCCGGATAAAATCCCAGGGGATAAACGGAATATTGTTGGCCGTACAGAAATCGGCAGCCCATTCAGGCGCAACCACCACATAACGGCGATCAAATTTCTGGGCGGCCTTGATGGCATTGACACTCCAGCCGAGCAACGCGATATAGCCCTTGTTCGGATCTTTGGGTGTTTCCGTGCCACGAACGGAATCCAGCGTCGGGTCCTTCCAGGCTTCAATCTCCGCGGGGAGCTTGCCTTTTGGTGCTATCGTCATACGATGTCCTCCGTGCTGGTAAATTCAGACAAATCGCCTGATTGATTCACCACCATAGCACGGAAAAGGCGCAGAAACCGTTTAGGGAGCCCGACCAGACCGCTCAATCCCCGTCGTCGGCACTGAAGGCTGAGCGATGAAATTCCGCTGCCTCGGCGGCTTCCCTGACGCCCGTATCCAGTAGTTCCGGTACGTCTCCGCCGGCAAGCACCTCCAGCACAGCATGTACCCCGCAGGCCAGGGAAGTCAGGTTATAACCGCCTTCCAGCACCAGTGCCAGCCTGCCGGCGCAGTGCCGCTCGGCAATTTCCTGAACGATACTGGTGATCACCTTGAAGCCGTCATAGCTCAGGTTCATGGCCATGTCGTTTCGGTGCGCATCAAAGCCTGCAGAAACCAGCACCAGATCCGGTTTAAAATGCTCCGCCGCGGGCACCAGAATTTCCCGAAATACTTTTTCGAAGGCTATATCGCCGGCAGCCTCCGGCAGTGGCACATTGATGGTATAACCCTCACCGAAGCCGGCACCTACCTCTTCCAGATGACCTGACCCCGGATAAAAGGGCGCCGCACAATGGGTGTCGAAGAACAGCACGTCGGGATCAGCCCAAAAGATATCCTGGGTACCGTTACCATGATGGGCATCCCAGTCGATTATCAGCACCCTTTCACAGCCCAGTTTGGCCTGGGCGTGGGCTGCAGCAACCGCCACGTTGTTCAACAGGCAGAAGCCCCGCGCTCGCACCGGCTCGGCATGATGACCGGGCGGGCGAACCAGGGCAAAGGCGCTATGACAATCGCCATTAACCACGCTTTCCACCGCCGCTATGGCATTGCCAGCAGCCGCCCTGGCGGCCTTGATACTCTCAGGTGAGACGGCGGTGGTATCCGAGTCCAGCCAGGCGCTCTTGCCGGCCAGGGAAAAAATGTGATCAAGGTAAGAGGTAGTATGGACGCGCGCAAGCTGATTGTAAGTGGCGGTTTTCCCTGCCTTGAAGCGCACGCCGGGTATTGGGTTTTCCTCCAGATATTTCTTCACCGCAGACAGTCGCCCAGGATGCTCCGGATAGCTCCATTTGAAATCCAGACCTTGCAAAAGGTGCCTGACACGCTTTTCTACCCGACTGGCAACAAAGGGCAGATCCACCTCGGGGTTGTGACCCAGCATGACTTTGTCAAAAAAGACATTCACCTTTCGATCGCCTGTCACTGAAGTCTCCCTGTTGCGTTTAGCTCTCGGTGCCGTGCGTGTCTCGTGCTCACTGCTGTTCGCCCAGTACGTCCCGCACAGTGTCTGTAAATGCCGCTGCGCGAATACCGGTGGTTTTGAAACCCAGACGGGTCCACGCTACCCTGGCCTCCTTGTTGGATGCGGCGTACTCCAGAATCAACTCATAGACACCGCGACTCTCTGCGAACGCCACCAGTCTGTGCAGCAGAGCCCGGAAAATACCCATTTTGCGGAATTCCGGCTCCACCCAGACATCATCAATGATTCCCGAGGTAAATTCCACCTCGCCAGCCTGCTCCCAGAT